>NCHJ01000012.1 GCA_002256765.1 Bacteroidetes bacterium 24-39-8 | reverse complement strand
AATGGCACTATTGACACCGGTACTAGAAAAGCTAGGTGTACTATTAAAAGTAAATTCTCTTTCTGGCACAGAATCGGTTAAGAAATTGGTTACGGCTTCAGATGTCTTGAGCATTTTATCAAAGCTGGTTCCTTCAGGAGCAGTAAAAGTAAAACGCACGCTGTTCTTGTCTTCCATGGGGGCAATCTCACTTTGCATGTTCTTGCCTATAAAAAAGATGATACCCAAACAAATAACAACAATAACCCATGCCATCCAACGTATTTTCAAAAAGCTAGTGAGCAAAGATTTATAGCCATCTTCCATGCCACGGAAGAAAGGTTCTGTTTTTTCATAGAACTTGCCATGACCCATGTCTTTCTTGTTCAAGTAAACGTTCAAGACAGGCGTAATAGTTAGTGATACAAAGGCCGAGATTAATACCGCACAAGCAACTACAATTCCAAACTCGCGGAATAGTGATCCTACAAAACCTTGTAAGAAAATCACGGGTAAGAATACTACGGCTAGGGTAACTGAAGTGGAAATTACAGCAAAGAAAATTTCTTTACTGCCCTCCAATGCCGCCTGTCTAATAGGCAGTCCTCCTTCTAGTTTTCTAAAGATATTTTCCGTGACCACAATTCCATCATCTACCACCAAACCCGTTGCTAGTACAATACCCAATAAGGTTAATACATTAATAGAAAAGCCCGCCACATACATGATAAAGAAAGTGGCCACCAAAGAAATAGGAATGTCTATCAAAGGTCTAATAGCAATCAGCCAGTTTCTAAAGAAGAAGAAAATCACCAATACCACTAAGCTAAATGAGATCATCAAAGTCTCTATTACTTCTTCTAATGACTTGCGAATATTGCGGGTATTGTCAATGAGTACGTGAAATTCAATATCGGATTTATTGCCTTTTTGAATCTGGGCCAAACGCTTGTTAAACTCATCAGAAATGCGAATATAATTGGAGCCTGGTTGTGGCGTAATACTAATACCCACGGCAGGAACTCCATTGTATTTCCAAGAGAACTCTTCGTTTTCTGGACCCAGTTCTACCTTGGCTACATCGCTCAAGCGAACAATTCCGGTTTGGTCTTCTTTGATAATTAAATCGTTGAACTGCTTTTCAGTAGTCAGCTTACCCAGTGTACGAATAATCAGTTCTGTATTGTTGCCATAGATTTTACCTGCGGGCAATTCTACGTTCTCTCTGTTTAGTGCTGTTTGAATATCATTGAAAGCTACACCAAAAGCCGTTAATTTATCCGGCTTGGTCCAAATGCGCATAGAATAACGCTTTTGTCCAAAAATAGAAACCCCACTCACTTCATTAATGGTCTGGAATCTTTCTTGCAACACGTTCTCGGCATAATCACTTAGTTCTAACAAACTCTTGGTATGACTCTGTATGGCCATGAGGATGATAAATTCACTATTGGCGTCTGACTTAGCTACAACCGGTGGTGCGTCAATGTCTTGTGGTAGGTTCCTAATGGCTTGACTCACTTTGTCTCTAACGTCATTGGCGGCAGTTTCCAATTCCACGTCTAGGTTGAATTCTACGGTAATATTGCTGGATCCATTTGAGCTGGAAGAACTGATACTGCGGATACCTGGAATTCCATTGATCTGTTTTTCTAAGGGCTCGGTAATTTGGCTTTCAATTACATCGGAATTAGCCCCAGTATAAGAAGTTCGAACATTTACAATGGGTGGGTCAATGGCGGGATAATCCCTTACTGCCAAAAAGGTAAATCCCACCACGCCAAAAAGCACAATCATGATATTCATGACCGTGGCAAGTACTGGTCTTTTTAACGATAGTTCTGATATATTCATTTGATAATTTGGGTCAAGGGTAAGTAATGCTGTTAGATTGACCTAGTTAGTCATGTCTTCCATTTTTTTCACGGACCTAACTTTAAGTGAGGCTCCAGGACGCGCAAATAATACCCCTGTTACCACCACACTGTCTCCAATTTGCAAACCCTTGGTTACTTCTACCGATCCTATATTACGTAACCCTGTAACAATGTCTACAAAGGTTGCTTTGCCATTTTTCACAACAATCACTTTTTTGTTTCTTGCTTCTGGAATCACAGCATTGGCAGGAATCATAATGCTCTTACTATTTTCACCCGCGTCTATATAGACTTTTACAAAAGCGCCTGGATTGGCTTTGCCATCTAAGTAAGCCCTTACTTTTAGATTTCTAGTAGCAGTATTCACCAGTGGCTCAGTTGCATAAATGGTGGCTTTCTTTTTTCCTGTTCTGCCTCCGTCTATGTCTACCTGTATGGTTTTACCCCTGTAGATTAAATAGCTATAATTTTCTGGAAGCGTAAAATCTATTTTTAGTTTATTCACCTGTTGAATACTGGTGATGATGGTGGCAGGAGTAATATACGCTCCTGGACTAATTAGTCTCAGACCCAATACCCCGTCAAATGGTGCTTTTAATACGGTCTTGTCTATAAGGGTTTGGGTATAAGCTAGGTCTGCTTTCAGGGTGTTTACCTGGTTCAAAGCTACGTCATAGTCATTTTGGTTAATGCCAGAGATATTGAGCAATTTGCGATTGCGTTGTTCCGTAATCTCGGCCAAATGCAATTGCACTTTGGTTTTGGCTATCTGAGCTTGCAGATCTGCGTCATTGATGCGAGCAATCACAGTTCCCTTACTTACAAAACCGCCCTCAGATACATTCAAAGCCACCACGCGGCCACTGACTTCCGGTTTAAGTTCGGCGTATTCATTGGCCAATACATTTCCATTTGCTTCCACAATATTGCTGATTTGCTGGGTGCCAGCAATAATCACGTCTACTACGGCATTTTGCGGACCGCTATTCTGTTTGGGTTCTACTTTTTTTGACTTGCATGCAACTAAGAAAAGCAAGCTGGTTCCGAATACATAGATAAGTTTCAAAGGCTGAAGTTTTGGAAGGTTAAAGATAGAAATAATTCAGCAGCAAGCTTTTACAATCCATGAATGGTTGAAGACTTGAATTAATCCGATAAAAATTAGCTAAATAGCTGAATTGCTATGTAAATTCATAGACTTGAAGGGTTTAGGCTATTGCCCATTCACCGACAAATAAACGATTAATGCCGCCATATGTACCAATTGAGTCAATTGCACCCTGCTAAAAGGGCTTTTATTACCGGTGCCGCTTCTGGTTTGGGAAGGGCTTTTTCTCATGAACTGGCTGCAGATGGTTGGACCATTGGCATGGCCGATATAAATGAAACAGAACTAGCTGCCGCTGCCGCGGAAGTGGAAGCTGCGGGTGGTAAGGCATTTACCTACCGATTAGACGTATCGGACAAAGTTCAATACAAACAAGTAGCCGAGGCTTTTTTACAAGATGCTGGTGGGATAGACCTGCTTTTTAATAATGCCGGCGTGGGCGATGGGAGTCCTTTTGAAGAATATGCTTTGGAAAACTATGAATGGATGACGGGGATCAACCAATTGGGTGTGGTCTATGGTTGCTACTATTTTATTCCCGCTATGAAAAAACAGCAATCGGGTCATATTCTGAATACAGCTTCTGCCGCGGCCATTGGTTGCGCGCCTACTATGGGAGCTTATAATATGACCAAGGCCGCGGTGGTAGCTATTAGTGAAACGCTTTATGGAGAACTAATGGATCATGGCATTCAGGTCTCTTGTATTCAACCCACTTATTTTAAAACCAATGTGATTCAATATGCCCGTGGTGGTGCCTTGGTGAAGAAAGCTACCCAAATGTTTATTGACAAATCGGGATTGGAAGCCAAGGAAGTGGCGCAGGAGATTTTGGAGCGCGCGGGGAAGAAGGAACTCTATATTATCCTGCCCAAGTCCGCGCGGACCATGTGGAACATGAAAAGATTGGCGCCCACCTGGTTTAGAAAAAAAGTAAAAGAACAGTTTATGGATGCTATGAAAAAAGCCATGAAAAGGGCCAAAGCATCAACGCTTTGATTCCAAAAAATCATCAACGCAACATTTAGCGCCCCAACATTATTCAACTTAGTTCAATTAATACTATGACAGAAGCCAATCAAATTTTTAGCCTTCAAGGAAAAGTGGCCCTAGTAACCGGAGCCAGCAAGGGCATTGGAGAAGCCATTGCCCGTTATTTTGCAGCCTGTGGCGCCACGGTGGTCATCAATTCTAGAAAACAAGAAGACCTTGACCTAGTTGCAGCCAGCATTAGAGAAGCGGGTGGTAACTGTGTGGGTATGGCCGCCAATGCAGGCGATATCAATGCTTGCAAAGAATTGGTGGCAAAAGTTATTGCACAATTTGGAGGTATTGATATACTAGTCAACAACGCCGCTACCAATCCCATTTATGGACCACTCTTACAAGCCGAAGAATGGGCTTTTGACAAGATCATGAACGTGAATGTAAAAGCACCATTTGAATTGGGTAAACTGGTACACCATAGCATGAAGTCAAGGGGCGGTGGCTCTATCATCAATATCAGTTCCATCTCTGGAATCACGCCAGACCCAGGTTTGAGTTTGTACTCTGTTTCAAAAGCCGCACTCAATATGCTCACAAAGGCCTGCGCCAAAGAATGGGGGCCCGATGGCATTCGTGTGAACGCCATTTGTCCGGGACTCATCAAGACCAAATTCTCTGAAGCACTTTGGCAGAATGAGCAATGGCTGAACCGATTTGTAAAAATGGCTCCCCTATCTAGAATGGGTACGGTGGATGAAATTGCAGGACTGGCTTTGTTTTTAGCTTCCCCCGCATCGGGCTATTGTACTGGAACCTTATTCACTGCTGATGGTGGTGTTACTATTTAATCTTGGATCATGGAAGCCTTATTTGCTACCGAGCGCGTAAAAACACTAGCACCTATTCTCAAACAATTTGTGTTAGAAGAATTGGTGCCACTAGAGAAGGATCATTTGACCCGTCCTTTTAAACAAACAGAAAATATTCTGCTAGAAAAGCGAGAAAAAGTAAAGGCACTTGGTCTTTGGGGTTTACACTTGAGCAAGGAAGAAGGTGGACAAGGTTTAACCCTTTGTGAGTTTGGACAATTATCGGAGCTTATGTCATTAGCACCCTATTATGGGCAATATAGTTTTAACTGTCAACCACCGGATATTGGCAATACAGAATTGATTAGCAAATTTGGTTCTGAAAGCATTAAGCAACAATTTTTACAACCCTTAATGGAAGGAAAAATCAGGAGTTGTTTTTCTATGACTGAGCCTGAGTTTCCTGGTTCCAATCCTACGCGCTTGGGCACTACTGCTTTGCGCGATGGTGATCATTATGTGATCAATGGACACAAATGGTTTACCTCCTCTGCCGATGGTGCAGCTTTTGCCGTGGTCATGGCAGTAACCAATCCGGATGCTTTGCCGCATGAGCGCGCCAGCATGATTATTGTTCCTACTGATACACCGGGCTTTGAGCTGGTGCGCAATATTCCCATCTTTGGTGAAACGGGTGAGGGCTGGGCCAGTCACGCAGAAATCAGGTATACCAATTGCCGCGTGCCTGTGACAAATTTAATTGGCCATGAAGGTGGCGGTTTTAGATTGGCTCAAGAGCGATTAGGACCGGGAAGGATTCACCACTGCATGAGATGGATTGGCATTGCAGAAAAAGCATTTGATTTGTTGTGCAAGCGTGCCGTAAGCCGTGAAATGGAAGAAGGCGTAATGCTGGGAGAGAAACAATTTATCCAAGGATTTATTGCTGAGAGCCGGGTAGAAATTGATGCTGCGCGATTGCTGGTTTTACGCACTGCGCATAATATTGATCTCTACGGAGCCAAAGCCACCCGTGATCAAATAGCCGGCATTAAATTCTATGTAGCCAATATGTTTTTAAAAGTATTGGACCGTGCCATACAAGTGCATGGTGGCATGGGGCTCACCGATGAAACCATGCTAGCCAATTTGTACCAACACGAACGTGGTGCTAGAATCTGGGATGGCGCGGATGAAGTACACAAACAAAGTTTGGCATTGAGCATTTTAAAGCAATATGGACTAGACATTAAAAAGAAAAAACAAAGCAACAAGTAATACATGGATGCCCTACCTCTTGACCAAGCCATTGCACTCAAAGCAGACCAAGCTTTTGACTTAGCTGCTTTACAAACTTATTTGGATGCATCGGCTCCAAGTTTTGGAAAAATTGAAATGGTAACCAAGTTTCCGGGAGGCTATTCCAACCAAACCTATTGTTTGCAAACAGCTAGCCAAGAATGGGTTTTGCGCATGCCGCCAAAGGGTGCGCAGATTCAAACCGCGCACGATATGAGTAGGGAATATCGGGTACTGAATTTATTAGCACCTCATTATCAAAAAATTCCCAAACCACTATTGCTCTGTGAGGACACCAATATTTTGGGGCAACCCTTCTATATCATGGAACGCTTTTCTGGCGTGATTTTGCGCGCGGGCAATGCTCCCAAATTAGGACTCTCACCTGAGACCATGCAAAGCGTATCCACTGCGCTGATTAATAATTTAGTAGCCTTGCACGCCCTTGACATTACTACCACCGGACTGGCCCAACTTGGCAAACCAGAAGGCTATGTAAATAGACAGGTAGCTGGTTGGACAAAGCGTTATCAAGCAGCACAAACAGATACCATTGAAAGCATTGATCAGGTTGCAAAATGGATAGCAGAAAATCATCCTCGTGCACAAGCACCCACCCTATTGCACAATGATTACAAATATGATAATCTGATTCTTGACCCCAATAACCTATCCAATATTATTGGTGTCTTGGATTGGGAAATGGCCACAGTGGGTGACCCCTTAATGGATCTTGGAGCCACATTGGCTTATTGGTTTGAAGCAGAGGAGGAATCTGTTTTTAAAATCTATAACCTTAGTTGGTTACCCGGAAACCTATCGCGCCAGCAATTGGTAGAACACTATGCCCAAGCCACGGGCAGAGACTTGACTGATATTGTTTTCTACTATGTTTTTGGTTTGTTTAAAAACGCCGTGATTGCCCAACAAATTTATCACCGCTATCAACAGGGCAATAGCAATGACCCGCGTTTTGGCGCCCTGCTTCCCATGATTCAATTACTTGGCACCACTTCAGCATCCGCTATAGAGAAAGGAAAAATTTAGTCCTCCCTTCTTCTTAAACTACCCCGGTTCTTGGCTTTCTCAGACTTGTAAAGTTCAAAAGTCTTTTCAATATAATAGCCCAGCTCTAAGTCATTCATCTGCTGCATGAGTTCATAATCTGGACGGTAGCGGCGCATGAATGTATCTATCTCTGGAGCATTGAGTTTGGTGAGTTTGCGCACAAATGGTTTGTTATACCTGCGGTCTATGTATTTGTCTTGCTCCTGTTGTAGCAACCTATTTTGCAAACTCAAGAGACTTCTGTTACGTTTAAAACGGAACAGATTGATGATCTCATCAAGGTCAAATCCAACGGTTACTCCACCGGGATTGTAACCTGGATTATTACTTAGGCGAAGACCTGGTTTTTTAAAGTCAAAAATTTTGGCGTAGTCTTTTCTATTCTGTACCGAGTCAAACTTGTAATAGTTGTTCCGCACTTTAACATCGGGCAGGTCAAAGGCACGCACATGGATCATCACATTAAAACTCTCGGTATTGGAAATGGTATCTACCGGATACTTCATGGTAGACTTGCCAATCATGGAAAACCAAATGCTATCTTTTAGGGGAACTCGAATGTTATACCTTCCCATGGAATCTGTGATCACTCCTTTGCCGGAAGTACTCATCACGGCTACAGCTTCCAAAGGCCTTCTGGCAGAAATATCGTACACCGTACCGCTAATATTGATGGATTGTGCTACCGCACGATTCCCCAACAGTCCGCAAAACAGGAGTATACAAACAAGAACCTGGTGTAGCTTTCTTCTCAAACAGTCATATTAAGCTGTAATATTAAAACAGTAGGGGCAGATATCCTGAGCGCTCAAATTGAATTAACATGTTTTTGGAGATTCTAGAACTTGTTTTCTAGAATATAAGGCAGCATTTTGATCCAAGTGGGCCAGTCATGCTTAATGTCTTGTCCCCAAACGTCTAAATCATACCAAATACCTTTTTCGTAGAGAATCCCTGCAAAACGCTTGCCGGCTTCAGGGTCTTCATAGTCCCCACTTCCTGTATAAATATGAATATGGTGGCTGGCTTTAATCTTGTCTAGATAATATGAATCATTGAGGCCTGGCATATAGTGCTCGGGGCTATTGTAGAAGACTTGGTCATCCCAAAAACCTTTGGTGTATTCGGTTAAATTGTACACCCCACTCATGCTAATGGCTCCGTTGATGATATCGGGTCTTTTCAAAAACAGGTTCATGGCGTGTAATGCTCCAAAACTAGCACCACAGGTATAGATCATAATTTCAGGGCTAGTGCTATTGCGGATAAAAGGAATTACTTCATTAAACACGTATTCGTTAAACTGGTTATGTCTAATGGCTTTGTGTTCTCCTAACATTTGGTTGTTCATCCAACTTTCTTTGTTCATGCTATTGATGCTGTAGACACGCAACTTACCCGAATTGATCATGGGAGCTAAAGCATCAATTAATTGAAAGCGTTCATACTCCAAATAATCTGCTGCCGCTGTTGGAATTAACAACAATGCAAAACCATAATGTCCATAAGAGACTATGGGCATTTCTTGTCCTATTGCTGGACTATGCCAGGAATTGATTTTTCTTTCCATTGGATTGAGGGTTTGAGGCTAGCATCAAAGTTAGGTCTGCAAGATAAGCCAATCAGGCAATACAGGTTTTCCGAATCTCTTTCCACAAATCTCTATAGCACTGAGCTGCATAACTGCTGGGTGCATAGTTTTCTAAAGGAGATTCATTCAATCCCATTTTTTCTACATCGCTCAAATAGGGAATATACGCTTTAAAGAAAATCTTGTCTTTGTAAAACTGATTCATGACTTCATGGTGCAGGTTCTTTCTATGGTCTACCATACTAAAGAAGCAACGCAGTTTGTCAAGACTAAATCCATTCTGTTCAAAATACTCGTGTATGGTTTCATAAGCACGAATAGACAAAGTGGTAGGGATATTGGGCATTAATACCCAATTAACACCAGCAAAAATGGCATCGTGCAACAAAGAAATACCCGGTGGGCAATCAAGGATGACTAGGTCATATTCTTTTTTAACGCCTTGCAATAACTGGCCAATTTTTTTTCTGCCCTGTTTCATATCGTGCAACAAGGTTTCTGCATGACGCGCAGATAAATCGGCAGGAATTACGTCTAGGTTTTCGTAGGCCGATGTTACAACGGCATCTGACAAATCCATGTCTCCACCAAAGAGTTTCTTTGACGCGTTTTTGGTGTCAGAACTTGCTCCCAAATAAAAGGAAGCTGAGCCCTGGGGATCCAAATCCCATACCAATGTTTTGTATCCTTCTTTGGCTGATAAATAAGCCAGGTTTACGGCGGACGCTGTTTTGCCCACACCGCCCTTGAGGTTGTAGATTGCAATTGTGACCATACCCTAAGTTAGGGATTTATCCCTAAAATTTGCTCAAACCAGCCACCCTAGCAGTAGACAGCTCAAAACAATCAGAGGAGCGGGAATTTTATTGCTCTTTAAAAATAGGAAAGTGATGACCACAATCCCCAGTTGCCAAAAGCCAATAGGAGATAATACAATGAGGTCAAATAGAAACTGATCTTTGATTAAATAACAAGTGGCGCCAGCCATAATTCCTACTACTGCGGCATTGATGCCTTCTAATGACCGGAAGATAACCGCGTATTTTTTAAGGTTATGCCAAACTGGAAAAAAGAAGAGCACCAAAAGGGCACTGGGTAAAAACAAGGCCACTGTTCCAATGATGGTACCCATAAACTGCGCAAACATTCCCTGTTCACGTAGTACCATACCCCCTGTAAAAGCCCCAATAGCAAAAACGGGACCGGGTATGGCGCGCACCATTCCGGAGCCAGTTAGAAAATCTTCTTTGCGCATTTTTAATACATCTCGCTTGTTCGTTAAGATTCTATTGGATTGGGGACGAGACACGTACTGTTCATACATCATGGGCATGAGCACATCGCCCCCGCCAATCACCAGACTGCCATTACGGAAGGCACTTTCAAACAAGTTAAATGCTTTTCTATTGGACCATTTTTCTCTGGTAGCCGTTTCTGAGAAATACCCCGCAATGGCAAAAATGGTGAGGAAGATGAGCAGATTGCCCCACTTGACTTTCTTGGGGGGAATGCCTTTTTGTGGAATCCTTCTGTCAGAAAAATTGGTAGCAATTCCGGCTGCTACAATTAGACCGGGGAAGACCCAGGGTGTTTTAAAAGCTAAAAAAGTAACCAAGCTAGCCACTATCATGATCACAGTGGTAATGGTATTATGCACGCCAATTCCCCAAAACCGGTAGGTGGAATAAGCAATAAATCCTATGGCCATGGGTTGGATAAACTGGAAAATGCCCACGGGTACACTCTGATCATCCATATAGTCTAACAAAAAAGAAAGCCCACCCATGATGGCCGATGCGGGTAAGATCCAAATCAATAAAGTAAGAATGGCTAGTGGAATACCACCACGTTTATAACCAATCAGGGTAAGGGTTTGCGTAGAAGATGCCCCGGGCAATAGTTGACAAAATCCATTAAACTCTACCAATTCTTCCTCTGTAACATCGCGCCGCTGTTGCACAAAGGTTTTCATCATCATACCCATATGACCCTGCGGACCGCCAAAAGCGGTAAGGCTATGGAGTAGTACGGCGCGTAAAAAAGGTATATGTCTAAAAAGAACCAAGGTATGGGGGGATTCTACATTATTTTTTAAGTCCTATCTCTCTCAAACGCTCATCTAGGTATTCACCTGCGCTGATGTCTTCATATGCTTTTGGATGACTAGCATCTATGCAACCTTTTAAACAAGCCAGACTCATTTCACTGCGTGGATGCAAAAAGAAAGGCATGGAAAAACGGCTGGTATGCCAGTGTTCTCTGGCAGGATTCACTACCCTATGTGTGGTGCTGCGCAATTTGTTATTGGTCAGTCTCTGCAACATATCTCCCACATTCACCACAATCTGGTCTGGCAAAGAAGTTACGGCTACCCAGTCTCCTTGCTTGGTCAAAATTTGCAAACCATCGGCCGATGCGCCAACCAATAAAGTAATCAGGTTAATGTCTTCATGCTGTTCTGCCCTAATGGCACTCTTGGGTTCTACCGTAATGGGCGGATAATGAATACACCTTAAAATGCTATTCCCGTTTTTGATATGGGGGTCAAAAAAGAACTCGTCCAAGCCTAGGTAGAGTGCAATGGCTTGTAACATGGCGCCACCGCTTTTTTCAAAATGCCTATAGGCACTGAAAATGGTATCATTAAAAGCAGAAATCTCTGCCACTTGTACATTGTCAGGATAGTGTTCATTTACCACATCGCCTTTGGCAAGGGTTTGCCCATATTGAAAAAACTCTTTTAAGTCTGGGGCTTCACTACCCTTGGCGTGTTCTCTTCCAAAACTGGTATAGCCTCGTTGACCAGCAAGGCCAGGAATTTCATAACCCAATTTTTTCTCCAAAGGCAGGGAGAAAAACTGTTGCACATACTCGTATTGACGGGCAATTAATTCATCTGGAATGCCATGATTTTTTACCGCTACAAAACCAACTGTTTCATAAGCTTCACCCAATTGGCTAATAAAGGCTTTTTTAGATTCCGGGGTTCCACTTACAAATTGGTCTAAGTCAACTACTGGTATGCCCATATGTTTGATTTTGAGGTCTGCAATCGGTTTTAAATGTTCAACAGTTTAAAATTACAAAAGAAGCGGCTAAAAGCTTCTGATGTATAAAACTAGTCAGTCTGCTAGTTTTTTATCAACTTTAGCGCATGAAAACATTCTTGCACACAGCGGTCTTAATAGTGGTTTTACTAGTTGCTGCCTGCTCCAACAAGTTAGCAAAAATTGCGCAGTCACCCACTTATCAATTCAGTAATCAAAGCGGGGTTCCAGATTATAGCCAGCTCCAATATTGGGCGGCGCATCCACAAAAACATGATCCCTCTGATTCAGTACCTGCATCACTTCTGAATAATTATCGCCCCGATAGCACCGTAGACATCTTCTTTTTGCACCCCACCAGTTATACCAAGGAGGGTCGTGAACTAGGCTGGAATGCCGCTATTGATAACGCGGAACTCAATGCCAAAACAGACTATGGCTCTATCTTGTTTCAGGCATCGGTCTTTAATGCAGCGGGAAGGGTGTTTGCACCAAGATATAGGCAAGCGCATTTGTCTGCTTATTATCCCAAAGACGCAGCTGATAGTGCTAGCGCGATGGCTGCTTTTGAACTGGCTTATCAAGACTTGAAAAAAGCATTTGACTATTATCTGGCCCATGAAAACAAGGGCAGACCAATTATTATTGCGGCCCATAGTCAGGGAAGCACCCATGCCAAAAGACTCTTGAAAGAATACTTTGACAACCAGACTTTGAAAAACAAATTGGTAGTGGCTTATGTGGTGGGAATGGCAGTAGACCCAGCCCAGTATAACAGCATTCCTATTTGCAGTACCCCCAACCAAACAGGCTGTATCTGCAGTTGGAGAACCTATCAAAACGATTATAAACCTGAATTTGTGCTCAAAGAAAATTTTGTTTCAGTAGTGACCAACCCACTCACCTGGGATACCAGCACTACCATTGCTAGCCGATCATTGAACAAGGGTGGTGTGCTGCTCAATTTCAACAAAGCTGTTCCAAGAGTAGCCAGTGCCCAAGTTGCAGGCGGGGTGCTTTGGACCGAGAAACCCCATTTCTTTGGCAATTTATTTTATACTACCAAGAACTATCATATAGCTGATTACAACCTCTACTACCAAAACATTCGGGAGAATGCAGCCCAACGGATCAGTGCATTTTGGAAACGATAGACCTAAAAAAAGACCCCGCTCTTTCAAGCGAGGTCAGCCGGTTTACCCTAGGAAATTGGATTTTACTGTTTGGTAAAACGGAAAGACTTTATAAAACTATCTCTAAAAAAAGCGTTCAATACATAGACCCCACTGCGTAAATCGCTCATATTCAAAGCTATTTGCTGATTGCCCTCTTCCATAGATGTAACAACCGTCTTGGCCACCCTGCCCTGAATATCCAGGACCTTGAGTACCAACCTACCGGTAGTGCAATCTAGCACTGTAAGGTGGCTGCTATCTTCCACCAGCATGGGTTGTAAACTTTCAATGTGCATCTGGATGCATTTATCAGTGAACGGTTTAGGGGCGGGGGACAATCCATTGACACCGCGGCAGCAAATTCTGCTGCTTGATTTTTTAAAAAGCGGAAAAATGGGGGTTTTATTGTGCTGGCACTAAAAAAAGGCCATTAAAATCCGTGTTTCACGGTATTTCTGGCAAAGGGCCGCTGGATAATTTTGGGTATGAAACAATTAGCCCTTTTACCCCTTATTTTCATCTGTTTACTGGCTGTTGCCCAGAAGCCCAGTGATGCTGCTACCAAAACGGGTTGTTTGGTAGGTAATTGTGACAATGGAACAGGTAAGTTCCGTTTCAAAGACAATAATGTGTACGAAGGCCAGTGGAAAAATGGCAAGCAAGAAGGTAAGGGTAAACTAACCTTAACAAGTGGTGCCTTTTATCAAGGTGATTTTAAAGCCGGTAAAATGCAAGGCAAGGGGAAATTTACCTTAGACACAGGTGATTATCTAGAAGGAGATTTTAATGATGACCGTTTTGAAGGTCAGGGTGTTTTTATATTTAAGAGTGGCATAAAAATGGGTGGCACTTATGTGAACAGTACCATTAAAAATGGTTACCAAATTTACAAGGATAGTAGCCGTTATGATGGAGACTTTGTAGCCAATTTAAGAGACGGCAAAGGGGTGATGCAATACAAAGATGGCAACCTCTATAGTGGAGAATGGAAAAAAGACAAGCGAGAAGGGAAGGGAGAAATTAAAGACAAATATGGCGCTATTATTTATAGTGGAGACTGGGCAGCTGATACCATCATGCACCCAGAACAAAGCAGTATTGCAAAAAAGAATTTATATAATGCTTGGGCAGATATTCTTAAAAGACATTTTTCCGGAATGGAAGAATTGATGATCAATGGAAATAAAGGAAATATAAGCCTAGACATGGATTTTAAATTAATGGAAGACTATAGCATTTCTGCTATTTGCATTACTAAAATGAATGTTGATGGCAAAATTTTTACCAAAAAAGCCCGTTGTTCGGGAACAGTTGATCCAGCTAGTTTTAAACTGAAATTTTCAGAAAAAGAATTCCTTTCAAAAGATGAATTTACCTATCAACTACAATGGCAATACAATGAGTTTAACCTAACCCTTTATTCAGACAATGCAAGGCCTGGTCATTATTTGCTGAAAGGAGAAACCACTGATGGCAGAAATCTAAAAACCGAATTGAAAGACAATTAATCCCTGAATATGAAAAGGAATCTAGTTCTTGCGTTTTTATTGATTGGTATAATAGCAAAAGCCCAAATAAAACATATTGATCCTAACGAGGTCAATAATATCAGTTTTGCCTGTAATTTTTTTGATAAGAATACCCAGTACGTTCCTGTTCCGGCAGCGGCCATATCTGATGCGGCTTCGGAAAAATGGATGGCGGAGATGGTGAATAAAATTACCAATGTGGTGGGTTTGAAAAATAGATTTAGACTCCTCTCTTTAAAAAAATATAACAACTGTTCGGCGGTTTGTTTTAACAACAATATTGGTCAAGAAAGATTTATTCAGTTTGACCGTGACTTTTTAGAAGCTTTTCAAAAAAAGACCAATAACAAATGGTTTGTAGTGGGGGTTTTGGCACATGAATTGGGGCATCATTTTAACGGACATTCCCTAGACGGAATTGGTAGTAGACCAGACAAAGAAATTGAAGCCGATGAATTTGCCGGATTTATTTTACAAAAATTAGGAGCCAGTTTTGAAGAATCAAAGGGCATTTTTAGTTTTCTCAATGAAACTGATGGGCCACCCACTCATCCGGTAAGATACAAACGCTATGCCGCCGTGGGCAAGGGTTGGGACAGAGCAGCTGGTAATAGTATTTGGGTATCTCTAGCCTTGGAGAATGATGCAGACAAAAAAGAAATTGCTTATCAAAAACTATTGGCGGCCAGAAAGGAATTTGACCCCGCAAAGAAACTAAGCCTGATTGACGAAGCTTTGAAAAAAGTACCAGCGTATGCGGAAGCCATTAGTGAAAAAGGCTTGATTTACCTTAACCAGAAACAGTACCAACAAGCAGAGAATTATTGCGTAGAAGCCCTGCTATTAGAGCCTTATATTGGATTATTGCGTTTGAACTTGGCCAAAGTATGTTATGCACAAAAGCAATATGATACGGCTATGCAATTTGTCAACGACGCCATTTTTATCAATCCCATTTTCCCGGATGCTTATCATTTGAGGGCAGAATTGCAATTAGACAATCGGCGTTATCAACAAGCCGTATCGGATTGCAATGTGGCATTGCTCATGAAGCCCGCCAATAATTATATAAGGGCAGAAATCTTAGGCACCAAAGGAATGGCATTGGACCAATTACAGGAAAAAGCGGCCGCACAAGAATGCTTTAAAGAAGCTAAGAAACTAAATCCACTGAGCCTGCGCTTATTGAAATATCAGAAAACCAAATAATCATTAGTTACCGTATACACTCAAGAATTTGATGCGCATGATCTTGAGCTGCTCCCAGCTATAATCATTATCGCTTAGTTCTTGACGCGCCACGTCTAGTGAAGAAGTCTGACAGCTTTTGAAATATTCAATAATGTCTTCCTGATCATATTCGTCTAACCACTCGTCAATAGCATAGTCTAGGTTGAGTCTAGTACCACTTGCTGCAATGGTTTCCATTTCTTCTAACAACTCGTCTAGTTTTAGACTCTTGTTTTTGGCAATGGTTTCTAGAGGAATTTTCTTGTCTACGTTTTGAATAATATAGATTTTGTTATTCCCTTTGTTGGCCACGCTGCGCATGACAAACTCATCAGGTTTTTCAATATCGTTCTCATCAACATATTTGGCAATCATTTCTACAAAAGGTTTGCCATATTTAATTGACTTACCCTTACTAACTCCCTGGCATTTTTCCAATTCTTCCAAACTGGTGGGGTACAAAGTGGCCATGTCTTGCAAAGAATTCTCTAAGAAGATCACAAACGGCGGAAGGCTTTTTTTCTTGGCTTCTCTTTGACGCAACTCTTTAAGCATTTCAAAGAGTTTTTCATCAGCAGCTGCGCCGGTTTGATTGGCGTTCTCTCCTTCTTCATCATCCGCATTGGCGTCTTCAAACAAGTTGTTGAGCACAATTTTAAAGGAAGATGGTTTTTTCAAAAACTTCTCTCCCAGCTCGGTGACTTTTAATAAACCGTATTCTTCAATGTCTTTTTTGAGTAGATTCTCCAATAACATTTGCCTAATCAAACTGCTCCATAAATGGTATTCCTTGTCTGCACCAGTACCATACACCGGAAGGTTATCATGACGGAACATACTAATCTGTGGCGTGAGTTTACCCATGACCACACTCACCACATAGTCCGTAACAAAACGCTCATCCAATGCTTTAACCGTGTTAAGTATTTTAACTACGTCTTCCTTGGCTTCAATTTTTTCTTTGGGGTTCAAACAGTTGTCGCAATTGCCACAGTTCTTTCCTTCCCAGTTCTCTCCAAAATAATGCAACAATACTTTGCGGCGGCAAACAGCTGATTCTGCATAAGCCACGGTCTCGTCTATTAATTGCGCACCCACTTCTCTTTCACTCAATGGCTTGTCGCGCATAAAATGTTCTAGCTTGGAAACGTCTTTGTGTGAGTAATACAACACACAAAGTCCTTCCATACCATCTCTACCAGCCCTCCCCGTTTCTTGGTAATAGTTCTCAATAGATTTGGGAATATTAAAGTGAATCACAAAACGGATATCTGGTTTGTCAATCCCCATTCCAAATGCAATGGTGGCCACAATTACCTGCACGTCTTCATTGAGGAATTGATCCTGTCTTTCTGCGCGTAATTTTTGATCCAGCCCTGCGTGATAAGCCACGGCTTTGATGCTATTGGCTACCAAGAGTTCTGCTAATTCTTCGGTAGTTTTTCTGTTCAGGGTATAAATAATTCCGCTCTTGCCTTTATGCCCACTGATAAATTTGACAATACTTTTTACGGTCTGGTCTTTCTTGATCTTGGGTTGAATCTCATAATAGAGATTACTCCTATTAAAAGAAGAAATATAAATATTGGGTTTGCGCAGACCAAGGTTTTTGACAATATCGCTCTGCACTTTTGGAGTAGCAGTTGCAGTTAGGGCAATTACGGGAATATCTGGATTAATAATATCCATCATCTCGCGCAAGCGTCTGTATTCGGGTCTAAAATCGTGCCCCCACTCAGAAATACAGTGGGCTTCATCTACTGCAAAAAAACTAATCTTTAAATCAGAGAAGAATTCTAGGTTCTCTTGTTTGGTCAGGGTTTCAGGTGCCACATAAAGTAGCTTGGTCATGCCCGATGTTAAATCATCTTTGACCAATTTAATTTGTCCTTTGTTGAGAGAAGAGTTGAGAAAATGCGCAACATCGTCTTTTTCACTATAGCCACGCACCAAGTCTACCTGATTTTTCATCAAGGCAATTAAAGGAGAAACAATAATAGCGCAACCCTCCATCATCATGGCGGGTAATTGATAGCACAAACTTTTACCACCACCTGTTGGCATGATTACAAAAGTATCCTGACCATTGAGCAAACTGTTGATAGATTGTTCTTGGGTGCCTTTGAATTCACGGAATCCAAAATATTTTTCAAGACCTGCATAGATATCGTACTCGTGCACCGTAGTAATGGTAGCCGTATTGTCTTTGCGGGGTGAGCTTTTCTTATTGATTTTAGCAGCTGGTTTAGCAACTGCTTTCTTGGTATTAGTGGCCATGTATCGAATATATTTTGGTTCCAAAAAGGAACCGCTATTGTTATAAAAGTTAACGCTTTTTGCCGGGAATCCCCCCTTAAAATTTCCTGAACTTGATTTTTACTGGGAAACGGTTGGCAATCCGGATAAATGGTTCCGGTTTTAGTATATAAAATCCTAAAAAAGGGTAGCGAAGTTAACGAAACCTGCCCTGAATAGCTAGTTAAAGCTGTTAAAGTTTACATTTGCAGGGCATGAAAGCAAATATCGCCGCTACGGCCCTTAGAACCATTCAATTAGAAGCCCAGTCCATTGCAGGATTGGCTCCTTTTATCAATGAAGCTTTTGAAAAAGCCATTGCTACCATACATGCTTCCAAGGGTAGGTTGGTGATTTCTGGGATTGGCAAATCGGCCATTGTGGCCCAGAAAATTGTGGCTACCCTGAATTCTACGGGTACACCCTCTTTGTTTATGCACGCCGCAGACGCCATTCATGGAGACCTGGGTATGGTGCAGGATGAAGACGTAGTCTTGATCATTAGCAAGAGTGGCGAGAGTCCCGAGATTAAAGTTTTGGTTCCCCTGATCCGCAATTTTGGCAATATCCTGATTGGCATGGTGGGGAATAAAGAAAGTTTCTTGGCCCGGGAGGCCGATATAGTTTTGGATACCACCGTTGAACAGGAAGCCTGCCCCAATAACTTGGCGCCTACTAGTAGCACTACGGCTCAAATGGTCATGGGCGATGTGGTAGCGGTTTGTCTCATGGAGTTGAACGGCTTTAATGGCCGCGATTTTGCCAAATACCATCCCGGAGGAAATCTGGGCAAACGCCTCTATTTACGCGTAGGCGATTTAAGCAAGGCCAACGAAGTTCCGCAAGTGTCTCACAACGCCAGTTTAAAAGAAGTGATTGTTGAAATTACCCAAAAAAGACTGGGTCTAACAGCTGTACTAAACCAAGATGGGCTTTTGCAAGGCATTATTACCGATGGTGACCTTAGGAGAATGCTAGAAAAAAGCAGCCATATTGATCAAATTACGGCAGCAGATATCTTGAGCCCCAACCCAAAAACCATTGCCCCAGACACATTGGCCGTTGAAGCCCTTGACTTGATGCGCAGCAATGATATTAGTGCCCTTTTAGTAGTTGAAGATCAACGCTATATGGGCGTCTTGCATTTACATGATCTGGTGCGCGAAGGAATTGTCTAGACCAAGCAATAAGTAACAGGCTATCAACGTTTTTAGCCCGTATCATTCCCTAAAATGAGTTAAACCTGTTTCCCACATGAATAAGCACCATTATGTAGCCATTATGGCTGGAGGTATCGGCAGTAGATTTTGGCCAAAAAGCCGTACCAGTTATCCAAAACAGTTTCTAGACATTTTAAATACCGGTAAGTCATTGATCCGTTGGACCTATGAGCGTTATGCGGCATTTATTCCAGTAGAGAATATCTTTATTGTTACTTCTGAAGAATATGTTTCTATCTGCGCCGAGCAATTGCCCGAGCTGCCATTAGAAAATATTTTGGCTGAGCCAAGCAGAAAAAATACCGCACCCTGTGTGGCGTATATTTCTTACAAGCTTTTACAAAAAGACCCAGAAGCTGCGCTGATTGTGGCTCCTAGTGATCATATGATCTTGGACCAAGAAGCATTCCGCGCCATTACTGCCAAGGCCTTGGATTTTGTAACACAGATTAAATCATTGGTTACACTGGGTATTAAACCTACGCATCCCAATACTGGATACGGATATATTCAACACGAGCCATTGGCCGCCGGCGATGGTATTTACAAAGTAAAAACCTTTACAGAGAAACCCAATCTGGAATTGGCCAAGACCTTTTTGGCCTCCGGCGATTTTCTCTGGAATGCAGGGATCTTTGTTTGGCAGGTGAAAAACGTGATGAAGGCTTTTGAACAATATCAGCCAGAAATGTATGAGCTGTTTGACAACGAGAAAGCCCATTTTAATACGGCAGGTGAAAAAGATGCCATTAACCGCATTTATCCCTTGTGCACCAATGTTTCCATAGATTTTGCCATCATGGAAAAAGCAGATAATGTATTTGTGATTCCTTCTTCTTTTGGCTGGAGCGATTTGGGAACCTGGAACTCTGCTTATGATAACCTAGACAAGGATTATTTAGGCAATGCAGTTACCAGCGATAATGTGATTGTGATTGATGCTACCAAGTGTATGATCTCTGCCAACCACGACAAATTGGTCTTGGTGCAAGGGATTGATGACTGCATTGTGATTGACACCAAAGACGTGTTGATGATCTGCAAAAAAGAAAAAGAACAAGCTATTAAAGAATATGTAGCCGAGGTTAAACGCAACAAAGGCGACAAATATCTATAATCATTGATATGACTTTTATAAGCCCTGATTCTAAGAATCGGGGCTTTTTTTTGACTAATAGGCTAATTTTTGATTTTGTTTGATACTTTCTAACAAAATGAGGCAAAGGGTTGCATAATTGATTAAATTTGAATGCATTGCTTGAAATTTGAAGAAGTTAATTGAACAGTATGCCTCTAATTAGAACCGTGATTACCGGAACCGGGTCCTATATACCACCCCATATCAAAACCAATCAGGATTTTGTAAACCAAGCATTTTATGGGGAGGATCACCAACCTCTAACTACTCCAGCAACGGAGATAGTAGAAAAATTCAAAGACATTACAGGTATTGAAGAGCGCCGTTATGCAGGGCATGAATTCAATAGTTCTGATATGGCATTAATTGCCGCCAAACACGCTATTGATGACGCGGGCGTTGATCCTGAAAGCATTGACCAAATTATCTTTGCGCATAATTTTGGCAATATTGTTACGGGCAGTATTCAGTCCGATGCATTGCCTGCACTAGCTTCTAGGGTAAAACAGGGACTAGGTATTCGCAACCCTGCTTGTGTGGCTTATGATATTTTATTTGGTTGCCCAGGATGGATTCAAGGTGTGATTCAAGCCCAGGCTTATATTCTAGCAGGCATGGCCAAAAAATGTTTGGTTATTGGTTCAGAAACCTTGAGCCGCGTGATTGACCATTATGATAGAGACAGCATGATCTTTAGTGATGGAGCCGGAGCATGTATTGTTGAAGCAGTAGAAGTTTCAGAAAACGGTGCTGGTATTTTGTCTGTGAGTGCACAAAGCCATTGTGTAGATGAAGCTTATTATTTGCAATACGGTGCTTCTAATTTTCCAGACTCGGACCCTAATGTTCGTTACATGAAAATGAAGGGTAGAAAAGTGTATGAATACGCTATTAAGAATGTGCCACTAGCCATGAAGGATTGCATTGACAAAGCAGGTTTACACGTAAGCGATGTCAAGAAATTTTTCCTGCACCAGGCCAATGAAAAAATGGACGAGGGTTTTGTAAAAGCATTGTATAGATTATACGGCATTAAAGAAGTACCCCAATTCATCATGCCCATGAGCATTCATAAATTGGGCAATAGTTCCGTAGCCACCATACCAACTTTATACGATTTGGTCAAACGTGGAGAAATGCAGGAGCACGAGATTCAAGCAGGAGATTTAGTAGTCTTTGCCTCTGTTGGTGCAGGCATGAACATTAACGCATTCTGCTACCGCGTTTAATAGCCTCTAACATTTTTCCCTTCCATATAATTTAGGAAGGCTTTGTTCACTACACGGTTTCCACCAGGAGTGGGATAGTTCCCTGTAAAGTACCAATCACCGGTATTAGTAGGGCAACAATCGTGCAAGTCTTCAATGGTTTGATAGATGACTTCTACGCTGGTTGTAGCACCTGCTGGGGTAATTAGTTGGGCAATTTTATCTGAGATTTCTAAAGTAGAAAAAGGCTTGTAAATAGAACGCACTACATTCTCTGTATGGAGTTGGTTATTGCGTTGCATTTCTTTGATTTTCTCTAAGGCATCTGTGAGAACATATTCCATGTTCCTGTCTTTGAGTAAAGCAACAGCTGCGCGGAAGGCAATAAAATCACCTAGCTTACTCATGTCAATACCATAGCAATCAGGGTAGCGAATCTGAGGAGCAGAACTCACTACAATGATTTTTTTAGGAGACAATCGCGTTAGCATTCTGATAATGCTTTCTTTAAGGGTGGTGCCCCTAACAATACTATCATCAATAACTACCAATGAATCTTCATCCTTACGCACGGTACCATAAGTAATATCGTACACGTGTTGCACCATCTCATTTCTGTTGGCGTCTTCTGTAATAAAGGTTCTGAGCTTAACGTCTTTGATGGCAATTTTTTCTTGGCGAATTTTTCTATTCACCATCTCTTCTAACTTCTCTGCTGTAAAGTCTTTACCCCAACTCAAAATTCTTTCTACCTTAATCTTGTTCAGGTATTCTTCCATGCCTTTTACCAAGCCATAGAAAGCAACTTCTGCTGTATTGGGTATATAAGAGAAAATGGTATTCTTTAAATCGTGGTCAATTCTTTTAAGAACGGTTTCACTCAAGTGATGCCCAAGTGCAATGCGTTCGCGATAGATTTTTTCATCGCTACCGCGGCTAAAATAAATGCGCTCAAAGCTACAAGCCCTGCGCTCCTTGGGTTCTAGAATTTGTTCAATGCGGTAATTGCCTTTATCGTCTACCAATAAAGCAGAACCTGGCATTAGTTCCATTACTTCATTCTCTCCCACATTAAAAGTGGTTCTAATGGCGGCTCTTTCAGAAGCTGCAACAATTACTTCATCATTGATATAATAGTAAGCAGGTCTAATCCCGTGTGCGTCACGCATGACAAAACTATGTCCATTGCCAATCAATCCTCCAATGGTATAACCTCCATCAAAAAGTGGTGTTGCTTTGCGCAACACATTTTCAATGTTAGCAGCATTGGGACTAAGCTCGTCTTCCTTGGTTAGAAAATGATGCAATACTTCTAACATGGCGGCTAAGTCACTCTGCTTTTGAAAATCGCCGGGACTCATATTAATCAGGTCAAATAGTTCATCTGTATTGACCAAATTAAAATTGCCCGCCAATGCCAAATTCTTGCCTGGCATCAGGTCTCTTTTGATAAAGGGATGGCAGAACTCTACATTGTTCTTACCCTGGGTTCCATAACGTAAATGACCCAAGATCAGCTCTCCCAAAAAGGGCAAATGCCCCTTCATTAATCCGGGATGTTGCTTAATATCTGGTTGGTATTTTTCTAGCTCGGCCACTTCTTGTCCAATCCTGAAAAACAGGTCGGCAATGGGTTGGGGAGCATTGCTGCGCATGCGATATAAAAAGGGATTCCCAGGTTCCGTATCAAGCTTCACAGAAGCTAGACCAGCTCCGTCCTGACCCCGGTTATGCTGCTTCTCCATCAACAGATAGAGCTTGCTAAGCCCGTAAGTAACCGTACCATGCTGTTGCAGGTAGTAGGAAAATGGTTTTCTTAGGCGGATGTAGGCAAGCCCACATTCATGTTTGATTTCGTCGCTCATGATAGATATTAAAAGAAAGTGGCGAAGTTACAACTCCGCCACATTCTTTGCTTGTTAATTATGAACAGTTTCCGGTTGTAAGGTCTGGGCCAACCAGAGGAACTCCTTAATAAAGAGATCCACGGGTTTTTGGAAGTTTTCATCTAGCAAAACACCCTCTGCACTGAATTTCTTATCCACAAAAGGGGTGATGAGCATATAAGGAGATGCAATGCCAAATAGGGCTGGCACCAATAATAGCATCTGCTGACTAGAGCGCATACCACCCATGCCACCTGTAGACGCTGGAGCTATCCCAAATGCCTTATGAGCCTGTTTGGGAAAATGATCCAAAAGGTTTTGCAAGGCTGGTGAATAAGAGCCATTGTATTCAGGGGTTACCAAGATAAAAGCTTCCGCAGCAAACATTTGTTCAGCCAAGGGCTTATAAGCATCCGGGGTTTTTTCTACGCTGGTAAATACATCCTGTAATAAAGGCAGGTTCCAGTCTCTCACGTCAATAATATTGACTTTGTGGGTAGACTTTGCTTCTAATTGCGCTTTCAGAAAGAGGGCCAGACGGAAAGTAACACTTTCCCTTCTTGGGCTTCCTGCTATAATAGCTATGTTCATACGATTGCTTGTTCTTTGCGAAAATACTTCAATATTTATTCCGGAGCCTTTTTGTTTAGGCTTGTTTGATCATTTGTACGCTCAAAGCCAGTTTCACCTCATCGCTCACCATTACGTTGCCAGCTTCTGTAACCGCACCCCAAGTAAGTCCAAATTCTTTACGGCTAATTTTTCCGTTGATTTCAAAACCTGACTTTACTTGACCATAAGGATCAGTAGCAGTTCCACCATATTCAACGTCAAACTCCACTTGCTTGGTTACATCACGAATGGTTAAATCACCCAGCAACTTGTAATCATTACCACTAACCAATTTCAAGGCACCATTGTTCAATGAAAGGGTAGGGAATTTTTCTGCTGAGAAAAAGTCATCACTTTTCAGGTGACCATCACGCTGTTCGTTATTGGTGCTGATACTATTTACGTCTGCTTCAAAACTAATTTTTGCGTCAGTAAAATCTGCTGCTTCAGACAGCATGCTAGCGTCAAATTTGGTGAAGTTGCCTGTTACATTGGTGATCATCAAGTGTTTTACTTTAAAAGTAATTTCACTGTGTGCTGCGTCAATTTTAAAAGTTGCCATGTTCGTTTTTTTAGTTTGATTGATTGTTATTTGATTCTATTTAAAAATTTATTGATTTAATACTTCTTCGCACTCTTCACTCTTCACTCTTATCTCTTCACTTTTCTTCCTCCTCTCTTCACTCTTCACTCTTCACTTTCTTCATCTTCACTCTTCAATTAAAACTCCCATCTTCCCCAATTGATAATCCCTAAATGCTTCCATGACTTCCGTTTGGTTGTTCATCACAAAGGGACCATGTGCTGCAATGGGCTCATTCAATGGCTCTCCCGTTCCAATAAAAAACCGGACATCGCTCAAAGCTTCCAATTCAAATCCTATTCCATCCAATTCAAAATTGACAAGGTTAAGTGCGTCCAACACCTGATTACCATTGATTTTCAGCTGCCCCTCCATTAAATAGATAAAAGCATTATGGCTCTCTGGTATGGGAAAAAATTCCTTAGCGCCAGTTTGCATGGTAGCTGTAAACGTATTCACATTGCTCAGCGAATAAATGGGGCCTTTAATGCCTTGAAAATTACCTGCAATAATGTTGAACTTGGTTTTTTTGTCTGCCGATTCCCATACCGGTGTGTCTTCTGAAGTCAATGGTTGGTAAGCAGGTTGGTCCATCTTG
The DNA here is from genome assembly GCA_002256765.1 of Bacteroidetes bacterium 24-39-8. Taxonomy (GTDB): domain Bacteria; phylum Bacteroidota; class Bacteroidia; order Chitinophagales; family Chitinophagaceae; genus Sediminibacterium. The sequence goes on along the minus strand of NCHJ01000012.1, from coordinate 13,862 downwards.
TGTTTGGCGGGAGTATTGACCCATAGTTGAATCAATTCTTGAACGCCATCAATTTCATGAATGTCTACTGGAGGTCTTTCGCTGTGAATAATACCCATACCTGCATTCATCCATTGTGTACCGCCAGCATAGATGACATTATCATTGCCCCTGCTATCGCGATGGTGAACGCCTCCTTTGAATATAAAACTCACTGGAGAAAATCCTCTGTGCGGATGCGGACCCACACCTGCTTTTGTGACAGGAATATGGGTGGGCACTTTTACGGTGGCGTGGTGCAATAATAAAAATGGATCTATATTTTCTAGCGTTGCAGCAGGCAATGGCTGACGAATGGGAAACCCACCCATGTCCATGGCTGCTGCGTAAGAGATTTGTTTAATGGTTCTGTTCATGATGTTAATTGAGGGACATTGGAATTTCTATTAAGACTATTTGCGCGTCTGTGCTGGCTTTGATATCTATTGTTTCTATTTCTGAAATGCCTAAACCATCTCTTGTGTTGATGGTTTGACCAGCCACTTCTAGGCTTCCATCCAAAACAAAAATGTAAACACCATTACCCGATTTTTTCAATTGATAAGTGGTACTGAAGTCCTTAGTAAAATTGCCCAAGGAAAACCAGGCGTCTTGGTTAATCCATACAGCGTCTTTATTATCTGGAGCCACCACATTCAACAATTGATTCACCCTGTTTTCTGGTTTGAAAGATTTCTGTTCATAACGGGGTTCAATATTTTGCGCTTTTGGCATAACCCAGATTTGTAAAAACTTGACAGGTTTGTCTTTATTAGCATTATACTCACTATGGGCAATGCCGCTACCGGCGCTCATAATCTGTACATCGTGTTGACGGATAATTTCATCACGGCCTGTGCTGTCTTTGTGGTGTAGGTCTCCACTCAAGGGAATGGACACAATTTCCATATTATCGTGTGGATGTTTTCCAAAACCCATACCCGCACTAACAGTATCGTCATTTAAAACTCGGAGTGCGCCAAAATGTACGCGCTCTGGATCATAATAATGACCAAAACTGAAACTATGGTAACTGTCTAACCAACCAAAATTGGCGTGACCCCTTGTTGCTGCTAAATGTAATACGGTTTTCATGTTTGTTCAATTTATATGTATATACATGTATTAGTTCAAAAAAATATTAAAGTTCTTTCTGTCTCAATTTTTCAAGTAATTCATTCAATTGCTTTGCTTCCTCGTCTGTAACACAAAGCTGCATATCAAACAACTCGTCTGCTTTTTTGGTTGTCACTTCTAATAACAACAATCCAGCAGCAGTTAATTGGATCATGGTTTCTCTTTTGTCAAAACTTGATACGGAACGCTTCACCAATTTTTTGATTTCTAAACGGTCCACAATCCTTGGTACGTTTGAACTCTTTTCAATCATTCGGCAAGCAATATCGCGCACGCACATTTGTTCTGGGTGTTTGCCCTTCAAAATTCGTAACACATTGTATTGCTCATGGGTAAGACCATATTCTTTTAACGCCTGGCTAAAACTGGTCTTCAACCACCAAGCCGTATACAAAATATTCAACCCGGCTTTGTGGGTTTCACTTTTAAATTTTGTACTTTGTATGGCTTGTTCCAATTTCACAACACAAATGTATGTACATACATCTAATTGGACAAATTTATTTTTCCTTTTTCTTGGGGCCAAATGCAGACCAACTCGTAACTGTTTTTCGGAGTTTTGAAAAGGGGCTGTTTTTATACTAGAACAAGTATAAAAATGGGGGGTCTAGATTATACTTGAACGAGTATAAAATAGAGGCGCTGTTTTTATACTAGAACGAGTATAAAAATGGGGGTATTTTAAAATGTCCAAAAACAATATCCCCTTCCCAGGAATCAAAGAGGTGAGAACCTTTATTGAATCCATTAATCAATCAAGATCTCTGTAAGATTTTGAGTTAGCAATTGAAGCTGACTACTAGTTCTTTACTACGTTGTTACTGGCTTTTTTCCAGTCTTCTAAACCAGCACAGTTGCCATACTCTTTATCAATAGAAATATAGTAGGTAGGAATATGTTCCTTGAACCATTTTTCCAACATGCCAGATTTCTTATCTTCCAAAGCGCGTTGAGATACGCGGTTATAATCTTCTTTCAGATTTTCGCGGTGGGGCTCGGTGCGATTTTTCAGATAGATCAAGCGTACTTTTTTAGAACCACGCTCATCAGTGAACACCTGGGGTTTGGAATAAGATCCGGGCTTCATGTCTTTGAGTGCTACCACCATTTCTTTGTCTACTTGGTCAATGGTAATAAAGGTTGAACCATCTCTTCCAGAAATAGCACCTGCACTAAACTTACTTCCCTCGTCTTCAGAATATTTGCTTACAGCTTCTCCAAATGAAACGCTGCCCGCTACCAATAATTTTCTAATAGAATCTAACTTGGCCTTTGATTCATTAATTTCTTCATCCGTTACAGGAGGAATACGCAAGATATGTCTTACCACTGCATCGTCTCCGGCACGGCTCACCATTTGAATAATGTGCAAACCAAATTTTGACTTGATCACAGAAGAGATTTGTCCTTCTTTTAAACGGAAAGCACCTGAAAGAAATGCAGGATCCCACATATTCTTATCGTTACGGTTCAAATTATATTGACCTGCGTTCTCTGCTTTTCCTGGATCTTCTGAATAGAATTTTACCAGTTGTTCAAATTTCTTTGATCCAGATTCTACCTGTTTTTTGTAATCGTATAATTGTTTGGCAACGTATTCTTCCACATCCTTATTGGCCTTGGGTTGCAAAACAATCTGACTTACTTCAATTTCACTTTCATAGAAAGGAAGACTGTCTTTAGGAGTGCGGCTATAATAAGCTTTTACTTCCGTTGGGGTCATCTTAACGTTGTCTACAATCTTTCCGCGCATTTGCTCGGCCAGTTTTTGTTCGCGTAATGCTTCTTTAAAATCTTCTTTGATTTGGTATACGGTTTTGCCAGCAATTTCTTCTAACACTTCTTTAGAGCCATAGGAAGAAATAAAGCTTCTAATCCTGTTTTCCATCTGCGCTTCAATATCTTCTTCACTTACAGATAATGAATCCTTCATAGCTTGTAATACCAAGGCTTTCTGAATCAATTGTCCTTCTAGTACCTGACACTCTGTTGGTATCATGGCATTATCTTGTCCCTGACTTTGACGTTTGATATCCGAGATGGCATTGGTAATATCAGAATGCAGGATAATCTTATCTCCTACTTGTGCAATGATCTTATCAGCAATCACTTTCTTTGATTGCGCTTGAGAGGCAATGGCCCCTGACATGATCAACAAAACAACTATTACACGCTTCATAGTATACAATATCATTCAAAAATAGCAAATCAGGCCGCGAACGGCCTGATTCACATCAGCTTTAACAAACTTATAAAGTACGCTTTACTTCTTCTTCTTCAAATGCTTCTACAATATCGCCCACGCGCAGGTCAGAGAAGTTTTTGATGGTTAATCCGCACTCAGTATTGGTAGCAACGTCTTTTACATCGTCCTTGAAGCGTTTCAAGCTGCCCAACTCGGCTGCCTGTCCTTCTCCTTTAGGATACTCCACAATACCGTCACGGATGATCCTGATTTTGGAATTACGCGCAATTTTTCCTTCCAATACAAAACAACCTGCAACAGTGGCTTTGTCAAACTTGTACACCTCACGAACTTCCACGTTAGCGGTAATCTTCTCTTGGAACTTAGGTTCCAACATACCTTCCATAGCGCTCTTAACCTCGTCAATGGCTTGGTAGATGATTGAGTACAATTTAATTTCTACACCTTCTGTATCGGCCAATCTGTTGGCTTGTTGAGAAGGTCTTACATTAAATCCAATAACAATAGCGTCTGAAGCAGTTGCCAACAAGACATCACTTTCAGAAATCTGACCTACACCCTTGTGTACTACGCGCACCGCAATTTCTTCAGTACTGAGTTTCTGCAAGGAATCGCTCAAGGCTTCTACAGAACCGTCCACGTCACCTTTGATGATAATGTTCAGTTCTTTAAAGTTACCAAGGGCCAAACGGCGTCCAATCTCATCCAAGGTAATATGCTTACGAGCACGCAATCCTTGCTCACGCAATAACTGTGCACGTTTGGTAGCGGTTTCTTTTGCTTCTGCTTCGTCTTCAAAGACACGGAATTTTTCACCCGCCTGTGGCGCTCCATTCAAACCTAATATGACTACTGGTGTAGATGGAGGTGCTACTTCAATTCGTTGGTTACGCTCGTTGAACATGGCTTTTACACGTCCGTAGTTCTGACCAGATACAATCAAGTCTCCTTGACGCAGGGTTCCGTTCTGAACCAAGATAGTGGCTACAAATCCACGTCCCTTATCCAATGATGCTTCAATAATGGTACCAGTAGCTTCTCTATCAGGATTGGCTTTCAGGTTCAAGATCTCAGCTTCTAACAATACTTTTTCTAACAAGAGGTCTACATTCAAACCTTGCTTGGCGCTCAATTCTTGGTTCTGGTATTTACCACCCCAAGCTTCTACCAAGATATTCATCTGAGACAGTTGCTCATAGATTTTCTGCGGTTGTGCACCGTCCTTGTCTATTTTGTTCACCGCAAAAATCATTGGCACGGCCGCAGCTTGTGCGTGGCTAATGGCTTCCTTGGTTTGTGGCATCACGGCATCGTCTGCTGCAACCACAATAATAGCTATATCTGTTACTTTGGCACCACGAGCACGCATGGCCGTAAAGGCTTCGTGACCCGGTGTATCCAAGAAAGTAATGGCTTTACCGTTTGGCAAGGTTACTTCATATGCTCCAATGTGCTGGGTAATACCACCGGCCTCACCTGCTACTACATTGGCACTTCTGATATAGTCCAACAATGAGGTCTTACCGTGGTCAACGTGACCCATGATGGTCACAATTGGCGCTCTTTCTACCTGAGCTGCTTCATCATCATCTTCATCGTCCTCGTCTTCTTCATCCAAGTCATCAATACCTATAAATTCTACTTCAAATCCAAATTCACTAGATACCAATTCAATTACTTCCGCGTCCAAACGCTGGTTAATGGATACCATGATACCCAATCCCATACATTTTCCAATAACTTCCGCAAAGCTTACATCCATCAGGTTGGCCAACTCACTCACGGTAACAAATTCTGTTACTTGTAGTTTGTTGTCTTCCGTCATTTCACCCATGTTCTCAGCAGCTTCATCGCGCTTAGCCCTACGGTATTTTGCTTTCAGACTCTTTCCGCGTCCACCAGTACCAGATAATTTGGCCTGTGTTTCACGAATTTTCTCCTGAATTGCTTTTTGGTCTATTTCTTTATTGTCATCTCCTCTACGTGGAGCTGCACTTCTATCTCTATTTGGTCCGCCTCCGGCGCGATTTCCACCACCAGCACCACGGTTAAATCCGCCGCCGCCCTGTTGGCCACCACCACCACCGCGATTGAATCCGCCATTATTATTGGCAGGTACAATTGGACGATTGGGTCCTGTTGCTCTTGCAGGTGCACCTGGGGCTCCAGGAGTTCCTGTTGCAGGTGCATCAGGTTTTTTGTCAATTGGAATGCGTTTGCGCTTGCGTTTTTCATCCCTACCCATTGGTTTAGGACGGGTATCGCTATTGATAGGCAATTCAATTTTGCCCAAGATTTTTGGTCCTTCTAACTTTTCTGCCCTGATATTTTCTATGACTGGACCAGCTTCTGATTCAATTACTTCAGGAGCTACTGTTTTAGCAACAGGAGCTTCCACAACTGGAGCTGGAGTTGGCTCTACAACTGGTGCAGGTACTGGAGCAGGAGCTGCTGCAACTGGAGCTGGGGCTTCCGTTTTCTTAGCGGTTTTCTTTGGTCTAGTAGAGGAATCAATGGCCGAAAGATCAATCTTGTTGATCACTTTTGGCGCTTCAATTTCAGGGGCTTCAATTTTAGAAACCGGAGCTTCTACAACTGGAGCTGGCTCTACTACTACCGGTGCCACAATAACGGGGGCAACAGGTTCAGGAACAGGTTCTACCACCACTGGTTTTGCAACCGGAGTTGGGGCTATTTCTACTGGAGCAGCAGAAATAAGCGTGGGTGCTGCAGCTTGTTCTGGTTCTGCTGGTTTTGCAGGTTCTACCTTAGCAGTTTTGTCGTCTTTCTTAACAAAACTGATCTCTTCTTCGTCTTTTTTCTTCCTTGGTTCGCCTTGCGCGCCTTTGGGTATTTCTACTAGGTCAGCCTTGTTCTTGGCCTGTTTATCCTGTTGGAACTCTGCCTGAAGGGCATAGTAATGGACTTCCGAAAGCTTTGCCGTGGGCTTCAGGTCGTCGCGGTTAAATCCTTTCTTCACCAAGAATTCAATCAGGGTATCCTGACCAATGTTGAATTCTTTGGCGGCTGCTAACAGTCTTGGTAATTTCAGTTCTGACATTCAGTTTTTTTTAGTCAACAAACCGGGGCTTACCCCGATTCTTATTTTGTGCTCACTCCCTGCCTTCCAAGTCTGGCAATTGGTCATCACTCAGACAAAGATAGTTGGTTATAAGCTGCTTATTCTTCCCTTTGAAATTCTTCTTCTAGTACTTTGCGAACTTCTACAATGGTTTCCTTCTCCAAATCGGTTCTTCTTTCTAGTTCTTCAGCAGACAATTTGAGTACGCTTCTAGCTGTGTCACAACCAATTTTCTTGAACTCGTCAATGATCCATGTCTCAATTTCATCGCTAAATTCTTCTAGGTCAATATCAAACTCATCTACCACTTCTTCGTCTTCACGGAATACGTCAATCTCATATCCAGTAAGCTCACAAGCCAATTTAATATTTACCCCACGGCGACCAATTGCTAGAGAAACCTGGTCTGCTTTTAGGTAAACTTCAGCGTGCTTTTTCTCATTATCCAGTTCCATATAGCTGATTTTTGCCGGCGTTAAAGAACGCTGAATCAACAATTGGATATTGGTGGTAAAGTTGATCACGTCAATATTTTCATTCTTCAATTCACGTACAATTCCGTGAATACGGCTTCCCTTCATACCCACACAAGCTCCTACTGGATCAATTCTATCGTCATAAGACTCAACAGCCACTTTTGCCCTTTCTCCTGGATCACGTACAATTTTCTTAATGGCAATCAAGCCATCAAAGATTTCAGGAACCTCAATTTCTAACAATTTAGACAAGAACAAGGGGCTAGTCCTTGACAGGATAATCACTGGTGAGTTGTTTTTCAGGTCTACCCTTGCAACTACGGCACGAATGTTTTCTCCTTTTTTGAAATAGTCTTGTGGAATCTGCTCAGACTTAGGTAAAATCAGCTCATTGCTTTCTTCATCTAGCAACAAAACCTCTTTTTTCCATACTTGGTATACTTCAGCGCTAATGATATCGCCCACGCGATCACCATATTTCTTAATTAATGCATTCTTTTTCAGGTCACTGATACGACTAGCCAAAGTTTGTTTAGCAGCTAGAATTGCCCTGCGTCCAAAATCTAGGATATCTACTTCTTCATACAATTCTTCTCCTACCTCAAAGTCAGGTTCAATTTTTACGGCTTCTGTATAACCTACTTCTGCCAAAGGATCCAACACTTCTCCGTCATCCACAATCATCCTTCTACGAATAATTTCCAAGTCACCCTTTTCTGCGTTTACGATTACGTCAAAGTTCTCGTCACTACCAAATTTCTTGCGCAATAAGGTTTTGAACACGTCTTCTACCACTTTCATCATCGTGGGACGGTCAATGCTCTCTGCGTCTTTGAATTCTTGGAATGCCTCAATCAGGTTGATACTAGCCATAACTTAATTTTTTTTTCCATCGGCAGACCCCGTCTGCATCTGATTAAAATTTAATTTGAACGGTTGTTGTTTTGATATTATTGAAAGGAATCAACAATTGTTGTGTAACTGCCTTCTTTCCCTTACCCTCTGTGGTTTCTAGCAAAATGTCTGCTTCTGTTACAGCCACCAATTTGCCTTCTTTGATAGTACCATCTAGAAATACAATTTCTAATGACCTTCCAAGGTTACGGTGGTACTGTCTATTGAATAAAAGCGGCTCTCCAATTCCGGGAGATGATACTTCTAGGGAAAAATCGCCCTCAGGGAACCATGCCTTTTCTTCAATTAACTTGTAGAGTTGCCGATTGAATTTCACACATTTTTCAATGGAAATTCCCTCATCCCCATCCATAAATACTTTGATATTGTGGGTAGGTTTCATTTTCAAACTCACCAGAAAATAAGAAGGTTCCTCCGCCAATAGTTGGTTGATGAGTGCTTCTATCTGTTGTACTTGTGCATCCATTACTTCAGGTATGTAAAAAGGAGAAGGGAACGGTAGCCGTTCCCTTCTGTTGATCATTTCCATTGCAAATATAGCGCAAGAACCGCCAATCATCCAAATTTGTCTTTATCCTGCCCGCTTGGGCTTTATCTTTGTATCATTATGATTAAGTTTATTTTCTACGGATTAGTGGTCTACTTGATTTACAAATTGGTCTTTGAATTTGTGATTCCAGTTGGCAAAGCCAGCAAGCAAATGCGAGAAAAACTGCAGCAAATGCAGGAACAACAACGATTTCAACAAGAACAAGCGCGTGCACAAGCACAGGCCCAAGCCAAGGCCGAGCCAGTTGCCAGCTCAAAACCTGCTTCTTCTGATAAGGATTATATAGAATTTGAAGAAATCAAGCCTTAAAGAGGCAATTCTGGTAAGGTTTGGGGCCAAACCAAATGATGAGCGAGTATACCCGCTTCCCTAGCAGCTATTACATTTTTAATGGTATCATCTATAAATAAGGTCTCCGCGGCCAATAATCCTTGTTCGTCTAAAATCTGGTGAAATGGTGCAAGATCTGGTTTTCGCATGCCCATATGCTGTGAATAATAGGCTTTTACAAAATAACTGTCAAAATCATCCCTACCAGTTTGCTCTTGAAAAGTTGCATGAAAAGCATCGTGGTGAATTTGATTGGTATTAGAAAAAAGGAAGATTTGATACTTTTCTCTAATGTCTTCTAGCCAAGCCAGAGTAGGTAGTCTAAAGTCAATTAACAGCGCATTCCATGCCGTTTTTATCTGTTCATTGGTTAATTGAACCCCTGAAGCGCTTCTAAATGCCTCATAGAATTCAAGTTCTGTTAAGGCACCGGTTTCTAGTTGGATAAATAGATCATTGGCGTGGTGCTGGGTAAACATTTCATGAAAACCAGTAACGCCTAGTGCCTTAAAGGCGGATTCTGTTTTGGCAAAATCTATATTAAATAGCACCCCACCTAAATCAAAAATGATATTTTTTACCCCAGAGAAATCCTGTTGATCAGCCATATTATTTGTTCAGTTTTGCTTGTATGGCGCTAAGATATTCCGCTTTTTTGTCTGCACGCATTTTTTGGGAGGTTTTTGTCCAATAATGGTGCTTACCCAAAAATGACAATTGCAACATATTCCAATCCTGTTCATCATGGATCATCCCATATCCATAGAGCTCAGAATATAATTTCTTTCCAATTAACCAAAAATCATCCCTTCCCAAATAATCTAGGTCTGCGTCACAAATGATTTCTTCAAAAATATTTTGAGGTTCCTGTGGTGTTTTAGTAACCATGATTAATTGACAAACCCATTCCTTTTCATTAATGGTTAATTCATATGCCATCTGCTGCGCATCTTCCATGAAAATTTCACATCCCGCTTCTTCATGGTTCAAATAAGTTTTAAGAAAACCCGTGTCATGGTAAAGTGCAGCTATTTTCAATAGCAATAATTCTCGCTCAGTATCTATGCCTTCTGATTGCGCAATTCTTTCAACCTGCATGAGTACATCAGAAGTATGCCATATAGTATGATAATGCAATCTTTGATCTAGGTCTTTCATGCGCATAAATACCCTGTGCTTGATTTTTTCTAACAAGAAGAAATCGTTTACAAAATACATATCTATGAACCCCTTGTTTTTTGCTAAAATCTTACCCCGATACTCACAATCAAAATAATCCTTAATTAAGGCATGTGTATTACCACTAATATTAATTCTATTTACGTCACTATTCTCCACCATACGAGCTGCGGTGTTCACGGTGTCTCCCCAAATATCATAGGCAAATTTCTTTGAACCCACAATCCCAGCTACAACTGGACCAGAACTTATGCCAATACGAATGTCAAAATATAATTTAGCAGCGGCTTTTTTTAAACGCTTGTTCTCTATAATAAAATGCTGAATAGCTAGGGCAGCTTCTAATACTTTTTCAGCGTGTTTTTCTTCTTCCAAAGGAAGACCACATACGGCTAGGTAAGCGTCACCAATTGTTTTAATTTTCTCTAAGCCAAATTGTGTAGTAATATTATCAAAATTTCTAAAGCAGAAGTCAAGTTCTTCTACCAATTCTCCTGGACCATATTGTTCTGACAATTTGGTAAAGTCTACAAAATCTGTAAATAGTACCGTTACTTGATCATATTGTTTGGCAACTGAACTTCCCTTGTTTTTTAATTCTTCTGCTATTTCAATTGGCAAAATATTCAACAACAATTCTTCCGATTTTTCTTTTTCCACCTGAAGTTCAGATGTACGTTGAATAATTTTTTGTTCTACATTATTATATAAGGTTGCATTTTCAAATGAAACTGCAATTTGAGATGCTAGTAATTTTACAATCTCTGTACGTTCGTGCGTAAAAGCTTGATTTAAAAAGTTATTCTCCAATAGAATCAATCCCTGTACTGCATTGTTTTTTAATACGGGTAAACAAAGTAGAGACCTAACTTGATTACTTTGTATATAGTTATCGTTTTTATAAGCTGTTTCATTAAAGGCGTTGTTTAATAAAAGCACTTGCCTTGTTCTATAGACATATTGAACAATACTTAATGGTAAATTTCTTTTAGATGCATAAACCTGTTCTGTATTTACGGATTCTAATCCTTTTTTAGAGGCATAAATAACAAACTGTCCATTGGAGTCTGGAATAATAAAAAATGCATTTTCTGCTGCAGCATTTTCTATGAGTACATTGATTAGTTTGGACAATAATTTTTCCAAGTTTATTTCAGAAGCAATACTATTAGAGGCTTTGATAAAACTCTGGAAATCATTATCTAACGCTACGTGCAATCGTTGAATTGAGTGGACTTCTTTACCAGTAAGCAGAAATGGATATTCTTTTTCTAATTGTCTTACAAGCAATTTGGCACCCCAATAATTAAATTGATTATGGGCATGTCTGATATAGGTTTTCTCTAATTCTCCCATGCCATGCTTTTGATAACAATGGGCCAATTCTTTAGAAGCTATTCCTGCTGTCATGTATTGTTCATACTTGATAGCGGTATCAAAAGCTTTTTGCAAATAAAGAATGGTTTGGGCTGTTTGTTTTTTTCTTGCACTTAACATTCCCATTAGCAACCATGACTTTGCTAAATGGTTTTCTGCTTGTTGCTTAGCCCATGTTTGCATCAATTTAATGGTCTTACCCACAAAACGATGTTCCCAAAAATGAAGGGGTCTGTTCAGTTTCAACATTTTCAAAGCCAAGAAAAAATGGTGCACCACAAAACTGTTTACCATTCCTAATTGGGCTTTCATGTCTAGCATCAACAGCACTCTTTTTCTTGCCACATCATAATTTCCCGAAAAGAAACCATGCATTTCTTCTAGAATATGTATATGATTAAGGGCAGTATATTCTAAGTCTAATAATGCTTTCTCTTTAATGCTTGCAAAATTGGGTAGTTGCTGCACCATTGGTTCTTCTGGCAACTCCACTCCCATTAATTCCTGGGTAAATGCACGTAAAATTTCTAAAAACTCCAACGCATTTTGTTGTTTATTGGACGCAACAATGGGGAGTATTTCATCCAAAGATTCTAGCATTTTCTCCAAATTGGATTCCGCATAAAATCTATTACTGAAATGCGTGATCAGGCTAAAAAATGCGATGTTAATTTGACCAATCTGTCTACTAAATATGTAATTCTCATACAATCTTTCACTACACTGTTTCCAAGATAGATGGTTGATGCCAATAAAAGTAGCATACAAAAATTCGGTTGTTGCAATGGACACTGAATCTGAGAACCGCTCATTCATAGTTACTGCAATCTCATAGGTTTTTTGAGCTTCTTTAGGCTTATTACTGTACATACTTAGAATAAAACCATAGCAAGCCAAGCAAAGCCCAAATAAGTCTGAAGCGCCACTTTTAATAGACAAAGACAGTTGCTTAGATGTAAGCTCTGGTATCATTTTAGGCGCATACAAATAGGCCGCCCCCATAGCATTCTGCAGCAATTTTATTTTAACCAATGCCACTTTATCAGTCACCGCCGGTATTTGCTCAATAAATGCCATGTCTTTTCCACGCATGTCTTTTTGCAGGCGAATCATGGAAAAAATAATTTTTGACAAAGAAGGCTGTGTGCTGATGGTGACATTTAGCGAATGCAGAATTTCTGCAATCACTTGTATAGATTTTCTAAAATCTTGTTGCACAAAAAGCGCATTGGCATAATAATATCCAAGATTCCCCAGTTGCAAAGGGGTCAGGTCTTTTTGCCTTAAAAACTGATAAGTACTTTCGCAGATATCAAATTTGAGTACTAGAGAAGCCGCCTTAATGTACTCCATGTACAAACTAATCAACTCATCTGAACGCTCCTCCCAATCAGCGGGGCTTAGCATCTCTATTAGGTGTCTGTAACAACGAAAATTGACTTCAAAAAGGGCAATCTTTTTGGCACGCTCAATCCCTTTCCAAAGCATAGATTCAAAAGGCTTACAAAACCTAGCTGGTACATTTAATAATTTGTCTAGCAATACAAAAAACTCATCTTCAATTTCTGAAGTTTCAGGTAGACTATTATAGGCAAAAATAATAGACAGATAAATTTCCTGCAAGCTTGCATCTGGGCTATTACGCAACAGAAAAGAAGCCAATTCCATTTCACTAAATGCATAGAATCCGTGTTTACCTGCTGGCATTAAGATTCCTTTGTGCAAAAGTTGGTCTAATAGATTTATAGCAAGTCTTTCATTCTTTATGGCCGTTTTAACTACTTCAAACCAAAAGGTATTCCCAAATGCTGCAGCATAAGTGAGTAGGATTAATTCCTCATTGGTTAACCTGCTAATCAAGACTTCATAATAAGAAGCAGGATTATTGAAATTAATATTGGTGGTATGCGCTAGATCTTTATTGAGGCACCAACAGCCCTTTTCAAAATCAAAAGCCAATCCACCCGTTTCAACCAATTTTTCACAGGCTTTGTCTATTAAATTTACCAAACCACTGGTCTTGGGTAATAATAAGGCGGTTGTTGCTTCTAGGTCTTTTTCACAGAGACCTGCCATAGACAGCAGTTGAATGGTTTGGATAGCTGTAAGAGGCAATAAATTAATCTTTGCTTTTACAAAACCTGGCTCTTCAACATTCTGCCATTTATGTATATAAGTAAGTTGTTCTTGATTGAGTTTGTGGTTTTCATAAGTGAATATGAAATTGATTCTAGTAGCAGGAAACTCATTTAAAAAGCCTTGTATGATTTTTAAAACTGGAAGACTTGCATGATGAATATCTCTTAAACAGATAAGTAATCGCTTATCCATTTCTAGAAATGATTTCAAAAATGTGGCAAAAGCATAGATTAATTGGTTCTGCAATTCCAACGGACCTTCTTCCTTAAACTGTTTTACATAAGGAATAATCTGTTTTAAATCTGGACAGATATCAATCAAAATATTTGAAGCGGTTCCTAAATTTTCTTTACAGGAATTGATAAATGCATTTAATTCTTCTTGAGACTGTGAAAGGTAATACTTGGTTATTTGGTCTAGTATATGTTTAAACGCATCATATGGTACCGGGTC
>NCHJ01000194.1 GCA_002256765.1 Bacteroidetes bacterium 24-39-8 | reverse complement strand
AAAAATATATAATCAGTTTACAGGATACTACTTTTGAAATTAAAAAAGCAAAGCCTACCAAATATGACCTAATTAGTGCTTATCCTTTTTATGCAGACCAGTATGTTCAAACAAAAATCAATACTAGTCCCTTATACAAAGACAGCATTGGATATGAATTGAGTGTTTATGAGCATGGGCAATTAATCAAAAACTATTTTCCCTATAACCGAGTGAGTGAACCCAAGTTTCTGTTTAGTGAAGAAGCTACCGGTATTGCCTTTACAGAGAAACCAGATCTTTCCTATTTATTGAGGCCATTCTGTGACACAATTTACAAATCAGTGAAAGGAGTTTTGACTCCTGTATACCAATTGGTGATGCCGCTTGAAAATAGCCTCCCACCCAATTTTTACAGCATTGGGCCAGAGAGCAAGGCAGAAAGGGAAAATTATAAAAGGAATAATGGTTGGATGTTTCATCAAATTCGTGATTTCTACGAAACTCCCAAACTGATTTATTTAACCATCAGTTTTTTTTCACACTTTGAAGTGTTTGTGTATGACAAGCAAACGCATACTGCTTATAATGCCAATAAAATTAAGGGAGATGACAAGCAATATAACCTGTCTTTGTTAACCCCCTATAATATTGTAAGATCGGGTCAAAGATTTTATAAGTTATTAAAAGCGGATCTAATTGGTTCCTTTTTAAAACAACATCCAGAAGTGGAAGTTCCAAAAGCATTAGCGGGAGATGCAAATAAACTATCCGATAAAAATGGGTTGCTAGTAGTTGCATTCAAGCTCAAAGATTAACATGAAAAAAATTATCCTGTCATTAATCATTATGGGTTCTGTTGTTGTGGCTTTTGGCCAGACGGGAAAACTACAACTGGTAGTGTACGATTCTACCAGTAAAACAGTGCTTGAAATGGCTACAGTAAGTCTGTTTAGGCCCGATTCAAGTTTACTCACCTATCAATTATCCGATAAAAATGGGGCCGTCTCATTTGAGAAACTAACACTCAAAAACAAACTGTTACTTAATATCAGCTATGTAGGATACAATACTTATAATGCTCCTTATCTGGTAACTGGAAAAGACAGCTTGAATATCTATCTGTCTTATAATGCCAAGGACAGTAGTTCAGTTGTGGTAAAAAGCGTGATTCCTGTGCGCATGAATGGTGATACTTTAGAAATTAACCCTGCTGCATTTAAATTAAAAGACCACCAGGTGGTGGAAGAATTATTAAACCAAGTGCCGGGTATGACGGTCTGGGCCGATGGAAGTATTACCGTATCCGGTAGAAAAGTGCAAAACGTTTTTGTAGATGGCAAGCCCTTTGCTGGATCAACAGATCCTAGAATTGCCACACAAAATCTTTCCAAATCTGCCATTGACAAAATTCAATTGTACCAAGAATATGACAGGGAGAATATTGGGAATCAGAGCCGTCAGCAAACCGATTCTATCTTGTCTATGAATATCAAATTAAAGGAGACTGCCAAGAAAGGCTATTTTGGAAAAGGGGGTGCTGGATTGGGCACGGATGACCGTTTTGAAACAGATTTGGCCCTTCAGACCTATGATAAAAAATTCAGCTTAAGTGTTGGTGGTGGATACAATAATATCAATAAAAATATTGCTAACCTAGATGAGATGATGCAGAACAATACCTATAGAACCAACAATCCCAATCTATTTAGAACGGGTAGGTTTGGGGTAAGTGGCATTAATAAGAACCATTCGGTAGGGATATCGCTAACGCAAAATTTTAAAGCAGAAAACAATAGCAGACAAAATAACCGCTTAACCGCCAACTATACTATGAGCGGGGGCGATAGCTGGGTAACCAACCTACGCATCCAGAACAGAATTGTTGCGGGTGCGGAACAATTGATCAAAGAAGAGGGGCAGCAAGCCAGTAACACCAACAATCATACTATTGGATTCAATTATGTAAAAAACAATTCCTATAACGATAATTTCAACCTTAGTGGTTCTGCTAGTATCAATGATAGAAAAGGATTGTCTACTAACTTCACAGAAACAACTGATTCCAAGGGGGCCATTCAAAGTACCAATGATGTTGTAAGCAGACAAACTAGTCAATCCAACAACCAAAATTTGAACCTGAGTTATTCTAAATCTGACAATGATCAGCCTTTGACTAACTTCAGTTTTAATACTAATCTGCAAAATTCACAGTCCAATTCAGAAAGAAATGTAGTCAGTGTTTTTAAGTCTTTTACGGTAAACAATAGGGATACTTCCTATAACCGTCTATACCAGAATGACAATAAGAATTATGGAGTTAGGGCAAACCTGATTTATAGGGGATTGCGCAGACTATTGTTTGGGAGATACAATTTGGGAGGTATTGACCTAAGATTAGACCAAGTTTTTAATATTAACCAATCCAATAGTAACGCAAGAGTGAGTGATTATGACAGTGCTTCCAAAAACTTTATTATCAATAATAACCTGACCAATGATAATAACAGAAAGACAATGGGTTATATACCTGTTTTGTCATTAGCAAAATCCTTTAACAAAAACAGGTTATCTGTTTATAAAAATCTGAATATTCAAGCAAAAATCATGGAAGACTTTAGATGGGAAAACAATCAATCCTCTATAGTCTGGCGTAACCTAAACAGGCAAATGCAATTTTTCAGGTATGAAGCTAGTATCAACTATAATAGTTTCAATAGCCAGAAAAACAATTATAATATTTCCATGAATTACAATAAGAATTTTGAATATCCCTCCATAGATGCATTATTCACTATTGTAGATGATATCAATGCTTACAATATCACCGTTGGTAATCCCAATCTTAAAAATACCGTGATCCATAACCTTAACTTGAATGGGAATTATAATACCCAGAATCAGAAATCGCCCTATGGCATCAATGCTAATTTTGGTGCAAATTATAATCTATCACAGAACCCTGTTACTGATAGCGTAATCAATGCCCTTTCCGGAAAAAGGATTACTTATTATATTAATGCAGACCAAGGCAAAAACCTGAATCTAAATTACAATGTGAATATTTCTAAGCGGATGAAGAAAAACACGTTGCAACTGATGTATAATGGATCTTATAATTTGGGTAATCAACCCAACTATATTGATGGCATCTATAATATTAGTAAAAGCTCTAGGCTATCTAATCAAATTACTTTGCAGTTTTCTTTGGCAACCATGTTGGTAGCGAGTATTGCAGAAAGACTGGAATTTAACCAAGTAAGTCAAACCGTAAGCCAACTCAACAATTTTACCAATAGTAGCAACACCACCAATATTAGCATCAACCTTAATTATCCAAAAGATTTCAGTATTGGAACTACTTTGGATCACATTAACAATTCTAGCCTAGCCAAACCTACCGTACTTTGGAATGCATTTGCTACCTACCGATTCATGAAGCAACAGGGAGAATTAAAATTGGCTGCCATGGATATACTCAAACAATACCAGAACATTACTAACTCAGTCAATTCTTACGGCACATCTACCAATATCACAAATGGTCTGCAGCAGTACTTCATGCTCACTTTTTCCTACTATCCTAGGAAGTTTGGGAAGAAGGGAAAGTGATGAGGAATTAGCTTCAAAAACGCTACAAACTATATACTAACCTTAACTAATTAAGCATTTAACATCAATGCTTAATCAGTTGTCTGCTCTCTTGCTTTAACGTTTTGGTATTAGTGATAAGGATGGTATAAGCCCCGGCACTAAACCTACTTAAATCAATTAGGGTAGACTTAGTAAATGAATTACTTAACAAAACACTACCCTTGGCATCAAATAGTTGGTAATTGATTTTATGCGCAATATTACCTGCATCAAGAAATACTCTGTCTTTTACTGGATTGGGATATAATTTGTAAATACTAGTTTCAACAGATGTATTAACAATACTTGTAACTACATAATTAAAATTATCACTCATAGGGCTATTGCAACCATTAAGCCTTACTTGAACTGTATAATTTCCACTAGATGTTGGTTTATAGGTTTTATCAACTGCTCCAACAATTTCAACAGATTCTTTATGCCATACATTTCCAGTAGCTGCACTACTAACAAGGTCTGAACCAGATTGAGAAATAGTTGGCTTTGTGGGAGTGGGATTCACCGTAACAGTAAGAGCAGACCTTTTACTTTCACAACCTGATGTTGCATTGAACTGGCTTACATAATAAATAGTTTGTCCTGCTGTTGTAGTAGATACTGTTGGTGCTGTAGAAGATGCCGTTCCACCAGTTAGATTAGTGCCATACCATAGCAATGAATTCCCACTAGTAGCAACCGCGCTTAAAGGGCTGGCGGTTGTACCTTGACATACTGTTAGATTGGTAACAGTTGGAGCAGTAATAGAGCAGGTTTCTACTCTAAAAATACTAATCCCTACTTCTTCTTTTAAATCCATGTCACGGCTTAATACAATTATACGTTTCCCGTCTTCAGACCAATATGCCCATTGTACTTGCTCTCCTCCAGTGGTTGTAAGATCAAGACTATCATAAAAATTAGATTTTCCATCTGCATCTGCAACTCTATCCCCAATATTATTCATAATAGTCACTGCATTATCTCCAAAGCTGCCATTGGTCACTTGTACTCTATCTGCTTGCATTAAGTACTTTCCATCAGGTGAAAAGCTTGCTACACCTGCTCTTCCCGTATGACCCAATAAATTGCCATTGTCTCTTCTAAATATATAGCCCCCAAATGTGGCCATTCTATCTGCATTAGGCGTAAACGCTACATCAAACAGACCTGTATATTTTGACCATAAAACCTGACCGGTTGCAGCATTAATAATTGTTTGATCCTTAGACTTGGTTCCCGTACCAATATATAATCCATCTTTAGAAATGGTTAATCCATTAATAAATGCCCATCCACCTGTATAAGCGGTCCATACCAAACTAGCAGTTTTTTTATCGGTACTCAGATTAAACTTTCTAAGATAGCCATCCCCGGTACTTATCACAATGGCATTGTTATTATCTAAC
>NCHJ01000193.1 GCA_002256765.1 Bacteroidetes bacterium 24-39-8 | reverse complement strand
CACTTGTAGTATAATCCTTGTCTTTTATGGCGTCATTCATGGGAAAGAACATGCCATCTGTATTGGTATGTTGCAGTGCTGTATTTACCGCTTTTTCTAAAATGGCATTTCTATATTGAAACAAGTGCTGCTCAGGAAATTTGTTTTCTAATGCATTAGCAAAAATCATAAATGGCAATAAAGCATATCTGGTATAATAAGGTCCTTCCGTATAATATCCATCTGGAGAAAATAATTGGCCCATTAAGGCATAAAAACCGGTACTGCCATTCCCTGAACTACCTTTTAGGGCCAATTGAATATATTGGTCATTATCTGTTGCAATTCCAACCATTCCAACAGCAGCTGTTGCCCAAACAGCATGGTTGTGAATAAGGTTAAACCAAGTTTTGAGGTCTTGGGTAATAAAATCAACTTCGGGTTTAAAAGCGCCAGCAGTAATAATGTCCCTATCTGATTTTTTTAAACCATTGTATACCATGTCATAAGCCATAGATGTATAGACCATCCAATTGGCATCGTTTAGAGCTTGCCAGAAAATCCTACCAGGAGAACTACTTGTTGCCTGAGGATGCTTTTTCAATCCAGGATTTAATTTGGCATATTGCAATAAAACCCTTCCTACTAAATCGGCGTAAGCCTGTTTACCCGTGATACTATACAATATGCCACTATTGAATAATAATAAGTAATTAGCTTTATGTTTTTCATGCGAATACCCACCAGCGGCGTCTTTGGGCGTAGGCACATCCACCGCCTTATTCAACCAGGGATCCGTTTCTTTTTTTAAACCATCTAAAGATTGCTGCAATAATGCATTTCCTACCATATTGGCTTTCACATAATTCAGATCCGCTTTACTATAAAAGCCAACTGGATGCTGCGCAAACAGACACCCAGAAACGAGAAAAGCAATTATAGTAATTAACAATCGATACATGGCAAAATTTTCAAGCAATCCAATTATGCAAAAAAGGAACCTCCATTAATCTCAACACTTTCACCATTGATAAATGATGCAGCATCACTTAACAAATATGCAACTAGGTCAGCCACTTCACTAGCTTGCCCTTCTCTTTTTAAAGGGGTTGCTGCCGCTACATTGGCGCGAATTTCGGGCTTGGTAAATGTGTCATGAAAACCAGTATTAATCATACCAGGAGATACTGCATTCACGCGAATCCCCTTGGGTCCTAATTCCTTAGCCAATCCCCTAGTCAGGGTCAATACTGCACCTTTAGATGCTGCATAAGCCAATGCACCACCACCACCTCCGTCACGTGCTGCTTGTGAAGAAAAATTGACAATGGAAGACCCAGCCACTAAATGTGGCAAAACAGCTCTACAAACCAGATAAACCGATTTCAAATTCACATCAATCACTGCATCCCAAAAAGCCTCGTCTAAATCTGCTAGGGGCTTCCTACCCAAAATACCACCTGCAACATTGACAACATAATTTATATTGGTACCATAAGTGGCTGCTGCTGTAGCAACTAGTTTTTGCACATCCGAAGAATTTGTCATGTCACCTTGAACGGCAATGGCATCGCCACCGGCAGCCTTAATCAAAGCAATAGTTTCATTGGCTTGATCCACACTACTGAGATAATTAAAACATACTTTAATTCCGGACGCGGCTAGTTTAAGAGAAACCGCCCTTCCAATATCGCGGGCACCGCCTGTTACAATGGCAACTTTGGTTGCAGGAGCATTCATGGCAATTATTTTTAGTTCAGACAATCGATCAATTACCGGTTTCCCAGAATTTGTAACGTAATGTTAGAATTTAAAACCGCCAAGGCAATTTTTATACTCATTAAATAATATCAAAAATTATTGCATTTTATTAATCATTTTCTAACACAATGCCTACATAGCCTCTCTTTTTAGATTTTTTCCATTCCGGCAACGTTACCGGCAACCATACCGGCATTCTCGTATTGGTTTTGCTTGTAGCTTTACGTTTAACGCCACTGTATGGAAAAGCCTGCCACCATCAAAGACATTGCAAAGCGATTGAACATTTCTTTGTCAACCGTTTCAAGAGCTTTGCGCAATGCATCGGATGTAAATCCCGATACCAAGAAAGCTGTAATGGCTTTGTCTGAAGAACTCAATTATCAACCTAACAAACTGGCACTAAGTCTTAGACAAAAACAAACACATACCATTGGGGTAATTGTACCCAATTTGGATTATGTACTCTCTTTAATGGTCAGAGGCATTGATGAAGTTGCATTAGAAGCAGGCTTTACCGTAATGGTTTGCCAGAGTAATGAATCTTTTGGAAGAGAAATTTTAAATACCAGAAGATTATTAGAAAGTTTGGTAGATGGTTTTATTATTTCAGTTTCTAGTGAATCAAAATCCTTTGATCACTTTAAAAAAATTCAAGAAAGAAACTTACCGGTAGTAGTATTTGATAGGGTTACCCCACATTTAACCGCTCCAAGTGTGCGCATAGACAATGAAGAGGGAGGATTTGTGGCTACAGAACACTTGATAGAACAGGGTTATAAAAGAATTGCAGTACTTGCAGGACCAGAAAACTTAGGGGTCAGCAATAGCCGGATGGATGGCTATTTAAACGCACTCAAAAAACATAAAATCAAAAAAGATCCTGCTCTGATTGTACACTGTGACTTTAATCAAGACTATGCATACTTTGCTACCCTAGAATTATTAGCTATGAAAAAAAGGCCAGATGCTATTTTTACCATCAGTGATAGAATGGCTATTGGTGCCATGTTGGCCATTAAGAAAAAAGGCTTACGTATGCCAGAAGATATTGGACTGGTTGGATTCAACAATGAACCAGTTACCAGTTTAGTCACTCCCACTATTTCTAGTGTTGATATGCCATCTTTTGAACTGGGAAAAGCAGCAGCTAAATTATTCATAGAAACCATGCATAACAAAGAGAATATGGATCTTGAAGAGAAGGTATTAAAGCCAAAACTCATTATTAGAGAATCATCACAGAAACTACCAACCAAAAAATAATTAGCCCATTCATTCAAAATAAAAGCATGAAAAAATTAAGTTTCCTTATTTGTTGCTTACTACTCACTTCATTGACCCAATTGCAAGCAAAGACTTGGACGGTAAACAATGCAGCCGCTTTAATGCAAGCAGACAAAGCTGCATTACCAGGTGATTTAATTCTATTGCAAAATGGCGATTGGAAGAATGTTACCATTCAATTGAATGCTAAAGGAACCGCTGAAGCTCCCATTACTTATCGTGTTGAAAAAGCAGGCACGCTATGGTTTGGAGGGCAATCTAGTCTAAGTATTGGAGGCAGTTGGTTGGTGGTAGATGGCTGGTATTTTAAAGATGGATATGCTGGCAAAAAAGCTGTCATTAGTTTTAGAACCAGTAAAACACAATTAGCCAATCATTGTAGATTAACCAATACCGTGATTGATGGGTTTAATAACCTTAAAAGAATGGATGAAAACTATTGGGTAGAGCTACACGGAAGAAATAATAGAGTTGATCACTGCCAATTTAGAGACAAACAAAATATGGGTGTATTATTAGCCGTCATTTTAGAAAATGATTTGAGTAGGCAAAATTTTCATTCCATTGACCATAATCATTTTGGCTATAGAATCCCCTTGGCATCAAATACAGGAGAGACCATTAGAGTAGGTGTATCTCAACATTGTGAGTTTAATTCCAATACCCAAATCACCGATAATTATTTTGACAATTGCGATGGAGAAACAGAGATTATTTCTATCAAATCAGGAGCCAATATTATACGTGGTAATCTTTTCAAGGAATGCCAAGGATCAGTAGTGTTAAGACATGGCAATAAGAATTTGGTCATAGACAATTTGTTTTTAGGTAATGGTAAAATTGGCACCGGTGGGGTAAGAATTATCAATGAGGGTAATTGGGTTTTGAACAACTTCTTCTATCGCTGCAGAGGCGAGGGTTTTAGAGCACCACTTTGCATTATGAATGGGGTACCAAATTCCCCAGCATTTAGATACTTACCGGTCAAAGACGCGTTGGTTGCCAATAATAGTTTTGTGGATTGTGCCCCATTAGGATTTTGTGAAGGAAGCGATACTGAAAGAAGTCAGCCACCTGTAAACGTGCTAATGATTAACAACCTTATACATAACCAATCAGATAAATCCATTTATTGGGCTTTTGATAAAACCAATGGCTTTCATTTTGCTGGAAACCTAGTAAACAATCAACAAAAACAAACCCTTTTTCCTGGATTTTCAAAAACGGTTTTAGTCAAACCAGCCAAGGATTCTATAACCGTAAATAAATCTATTTATAAAAACACCCAATATTGGTTAGACTCCATTAGCAAAACCAATCCAGAAAGAACCGAACTGGTTTTACGCAATAAACCAGGATTCTCCTCTACAGCATTAGTAGCTTCTTTAAAATCATTAGAAAATGAAACTGGATCCAATTGGTTTAAACCCCAATCCAATAGTGCCAGTTTATTAAAAATAGATTGTCCAGACGCAGCAAGTTTGATTAAAATATTACAAAAATACCCAGACTCTAATCTCTCAATTAATCTTACAGGAAAGCAGTACCAATTTGATGCTCCTATTTCTATTAATCAGCATTTAGAGATCACAAGCCAACAAACTACACCTGTTCAATTTACTTTTAATGGAACAGGCAATGCTTTTTTATTCCAGATTATGTCTGGCTATAGTTTAAAACTGAAAAAGCTATCCTTAGATCTAGCCAATATGCATGCTAATAGTTTTATTGCAACGGATAGTTCTGGTGGTGTTAAACATATTGGTTTTGGTATGCAGCAAACTACCATCAGCAATAGTCTAACTGTGTTTTTTGACGCAACAAAAACAAGTGTAGCAGACAGTATTATCATCACCCAATCTATCTTTCAGAAAGGCAATGGCATCCTATTCAAAATGAATCAAGAACTAGGTAAAAAGGGATATTATAATGTAGAGCAATTAACCATTACTAATAACCAATTCAACAATTATCATGGTCAAGTATTGGATCTAGTTAGAACCGGAAATGACGAGAGCACCATGGGACCCATTGTA
>NCHJ01000192.1 GCA_002256765.1 Bacteroidetes bacterium 24-39-8 | reverse complement strand
GCTCAACTTTTGCCCTGGCCCATGGCGTTTTTCTCAAAAACTTTAAACTAGACTGAATACTAGGATTATCCAAAAAACAATTGATTCGGATTCGTTTGCCTAATTCTTCCCATCCATAATGATTGGCAAGAAAAGTTACAATTGCTTCTAATGTTTTGCCGTGTAAAGGGTCTTTTTGTTTTGAGGTTTCCATGTTCTGTTCTTGGTCAATTGAAAATTAGGTATTTTTAACCAACAAAACATGGTCATGAGAATTCTTCCATTCATTGCTTCCACCGTTATTACCATTGGATTGGTAACGGTTTTGAATATGCAAATACCACTTGGTACTAGTAAAACGCCTAGATTGGGATATTTCCTTTCTCCGCAACAAGGATTCTGGCAAAACGCCGAACCAACCAATAGTTCCTTCAATGCCCAAATTAATACAAGGGGGTTAAAAAATAAGGTAGACGTTTATATGGATGAGCGTTTGGTCCCGCATATCTATGCCCAGAATGATTTGGACGCTTATTATGTACAAGGCTTTTTGCATGCCAAATTCCGACTTTGGCAAATGGAATTTCAAACCTATGTAGCTTCTGGTAGGCTCTGTGAAATATTGGGTGATAGCAAATTAGATATTGACCGTTATTTCCGTAGAATGGGAATGGTCTATGGTGCAGAACAAACCATGGCAAAAATGGACAATAACCGTGAAATGCAGGCCACAGTTGATGCTTATACAGAAGGAGTGAATGCATACATCAAATTACTAAAACCGGAAGACCTTCCTTTTGAGTACAAATTATTAGATTATCGCCCAGAAAATTGGACCCCACTTAAAACTTATCTATTCTTAATGTTTATGTCTTATGACCTCTCTGGAAGAGGAGTGTCTTCAGATTTGAAAATGACCAATGCTAGGGATTATTTGGGTTTTGAATCCTTTAACCAACTTTTTCCAAATGTGCAGGATTCGCTGGATCCAATATTGCCTGCTTCTACTATTTATGGCAAACCCAGTATCAAACCAATTAAGCCTGTCAAAGCTGATTCGCTTTATTTGCACCAGGTAAAATCCACCATAAATGTGAGTAGCCCACCTGCTCCCAATAAAAATAATGGAAGTAATAATTGGGCAGTCTCTGGTAAAAAGACTAGGTCTGGAAGACCCATTTTGTGCAATGACCCACACTTAGGTTTAAACCTGCCTTCACTCTGGTATGAAGTGCAAATCAATACCCCAACGCATAATACCTATGGTGCTAGTTTTCCTGGTTCCCCAGCTGTAATTATAGGATTTAATGACAGTATTGCTTGGGGGGTAACCAATGCTGGGAGAGACGTATTTGACTATTACGACATGCATTTTAGGGATACCAGTATGAAAGAATACTGGTATAATGGGGTTTGGAAAAAAGCGGAACAACGGGTAGAAGTAATCAAAATCAAGGGGAAACCGCAAATAGAAGAAAAGATAGCTATGACTGTATTTGGGCCAGTCATGTATGACCATAGTTATAGTAATGAAAGTACCAATGGTAGAAATTTGGCAGTGGCATGGACAGCAAATATTGCTGGTAATGGACTGCAAACATTTTACAAATTAAATAGGGCCAAGAATTTTGATGATTACCAATCTGCCATCAGCAATTGGTGGTGTCCAGGTCAGAATTTTGCCTTTGCTTCCAAAACAGGGGATATTGCTATTAAACAACAAGGTGCATTTGTGGCAAGGTGGAATAGGCAAGGTGATTTTATTATGCCAGGTTCAGATAGTAGTTATAGTTGGCAGGGAATTATACCAGAAGTGGAAAACCCGATGGTTAAAAATCCTGCAAGGGAGTTTGTGAGTAGTGCAAACCAAATGGCTACCGATACCAGTTATCCCTATTATTTGGGAGGAGCTTCTGCGTTTCCAATTTATAGGGGCATTATCATCAATAGAAAATTAGCAGTTCTAAATGATATTACTACCACTGATATGCAGATGCTACAAATGGAAAATGTGAATGTATTTGCAGAAATGGCAAGGCCTGTATTATTAAAATATATTAATGAGAGTAAGCTTACCAAGTCTCAAAAAAAGTATGTAGAGCTTCTTAAAAATTGGAACCTTAGAAACGATATTACGGAGCAGGGAATATCCGTATTCAACAATATTTGGGATAGTTTAGAAAATGTAGTTTGGAAAGACGATTTTAAAAAGGCCGGAAAACCTATGCCTTGGCCAGAATCATCTACCTTATTAGAGCATTTGCTCAAAGACAGTATATATGCATATGCAGACAATATATTAACCCCTAATACCACTGAAACAATTCAAGATGCGGTAATGGAAGCATTGGTTAAAGCTTGTTCAGCTATGGATAAAATGGTATCAGAAGGTAAGAAACTAGACTGGGGAGCCTATAAAGACACCAAAGTAGAACATTTGTTAAAAATACCAGCCCTTAGTAGCCTCCATTTACCAATTGGAGGAGGTGAAAATTGTATCAATGCAACAGGTACTACTCATGGCCCTAGTTGGCGTATGATTGTACAAATGACTGATACCATAGAAGCTTATGGTGTTTATCCCGGAGGCCAAAATGGGAATCCCGGTAGTAAATTCTACGACAATTTTATCAATAGTTGGGCTGCCGGTAAATATTATCGATTACTCTTTATATCTAAAGAGGATGTAACAAAACAAGAAAAGATTAAATGGCATATCGCATTTATTAATGCATAAAATAATTGTATGAAATTTGTAACAGCATTCTTTTTAACCGGATTTCTAGCCTTTGTAATTGGACTCTTTACCAATCTGCCTTGGTGGTCTTTTGTCTTTACGTCTTTTATAGTTGCTATGGCAGTCCATCAAAAACCAGGTAAAGCCTTTTTGTCTGGCTTTATAGGATTATTTCTTTTATGGGGGTTATTGGCTATTTTAAAAGATAATGCCAATGAACATATTTTGAGTACCAAAGTGGCTAGGTTATTGCCTTTGGGAGGCTCTTATTTTCTATTGATTTTTATAACTGCTTTCTTGGGAGGTTTGGTAAGTGGACTAGCCGCAACCTCTGGAAGCACTTTTAGGAAATCTAAACCCGATTAATATTATAAACAATCGTTAAAGCCCGTTTTTTTACATCAGCGGGAATGCCATTGATGCTTCAGGTAAGTATTTTCGTGGTAATTCCCACTTATGCAAAACCAAATCTTTAGGAAACTGCTTTTTTCTGTCCTTATTTTATCTTTTGTTCAATTAGTACAAGCTGCTACTATTTCAGGAACCGTTCGTGAAGCAAATGGACAGCCACTTCCGTTTGCATCAGTTATGATCAAGGGTAGCACCAAAGGCACTACAGCCAATGCTAAGGGGTATTATTCTTTTCAAGTAGATATGGGTAAACTTGTTTTGGTAGCACAGCATATTGGGCATCAAACAGTTGAAAAACAAGTATTGGTTGGTTCGGAAGATATCAAAATTGATTTTGACTTAACACTACAACGCTATGACCTAAAAGAAGTGGTAGTCAGTTCGGGAGCAGAAGATCCAGCCTATGCCATCATCAGAAAAGCAATAGCCAGTAGAGAGGAACATTTAAAAGAAATTAAGCGTTTTCAATGTGAAGTATATTTAAAAGGGCAATTACAACTCAGGAATTATCCCAAAAAGTTTATGGGTAAGACCGTTGACTTTGAAGACGGTGATACTAGTAAAAAGAAAATGATCTTCTTGTCAGAATCAGTTGTAAGATATTCTGTACAAGAACCCTTATCTAGAAAAACGGAAGTGATTTCTTCAAAAGTAGGGGGGCAAAGTGATGGATTTGGATTTGCCAATCCTCAGATTATTTCTTTATATGAAAACGTGATTTCCTTAGGAAGAGGATTAAATCCTAGAGGTTTTGTCTCTCCAATAGCCAATAGTGCTTTGTCTTTTTACAAATACCATTTTGAAGGAACATTTTTTGAAAATGGAAAAGAGATAAGTAGGATTAAAGTAACCCCAAAAAGAAAATTTGAACCACTTTTTTCAGGCTATATAAATATAGTAGAAGACGATTGGCGTATTCAAGCTGTTCAATTAAAGTTGTTAAAAGAACAGGGGATGCAGTTGCTGGATACGCTTTTATTAGAGCAGCTATATGTTCCAGTTTCGCCTAAGGCTTGGGTTATTAAGTCTCAAGTATTGTATCCTTCTGGAAAGATTTTTGGATTTGATTTCTGGGGAAATTTCTTACAGGTCTATGATAAGTTTGATTTGGATCCCAAATTCAAACGTAAATTTTTTGATAATACCATTTTAAAATTTGAAGATAGTGCCAATAAAAAGACCATGGCATATTGGGATAGTATCAGACCAATTCCATTGGTAATTGATGAACAGAAAACGTATAAGAAATTAGATAGTTTGGAAGAAGTTAGAAAGAATCCTCATTATATGGATTCACTAGACAAAAGAAGAAACAAATTTGGAGTGATGGGGCTTTTGTTAACTGGATTGAATTTTGGGAACACCAAGAATAAATCATCTTTTAGTATCAATCCATTGATTAGGAGTTTATATTACAATACAGTGGAAGGAGGCGTGTTACAATTATCCATGGATTATAATAAAGGGTTCAAAGGGCGTGAAGCCATATCTATTAGCCCTGTTATTAGATATGGTATGGCCAATCAACATTGGAATGGTTCATTGGCTTTTAAATATACCTATGGAAAAAAGTATCGAAAAAATTTTAGCATCTCCGGAGGATCAGATGTTTTCCAGTTTAATAATGCGGCACCTATTTTACCTATTCTGAACAGTTTTGTGACTTTGCGGAATGAATATAATTACATGAAAATTTATGAGGCAGGTTTTTTCAAATTGAGG
Source organism: Bacteroidetes bacterium 24-39-8 (assembly GCA_002256765.1). Taxonomy (GTDB): domain Bacteria; phylum Bacteroidota; class Bacteroidia; order Chitinophagales; family Chitinophagaceae; genus Sediminibacterium. Next base: position 224 of record NCHJ01000192.1, on the reverse strand, counting down.
TTTGATGCAGATGCGGGAAATGGTTTGAATTTTGGTGCAGAATTCCAATTTCAAAATAGAAAACCTTTAGAAAATCTACCGGATCTTCCAAGATGGAAAGACTATCCTAATAGGGATTTTACCCCAAATTATCCTACAGAAATTACCAATACCAATATGATTGCTAATAAGGCAAGCTTATTAACTCTTTCTATGCGTTGGAGGCCTGGTGCTAGGTATATTGA
>NCHJ01000191.1 GCA_002256765.1 Bacteroidetes bacterium 24-39-8 | reverse complement strand
GTTGGTTCTAGTAGAGATTTTATAGATTTCGTCATTGCGATTGATATTGGTATACTGGGTATGACTGATGTTGTCAAAATAACTTAGGTTTCCCTGATAAGTAAGGTTGAATAAATTTTGAGGATTGGTCTGATAGTCCGTTTGCAACCTTAAGCCTGGTCTCAAATTTTTATTGTCATAATTGGTTTCCGTGTTGAATTTATTGGAGCTATCTGCATAAAAATTCTGCCGTTTGGAATAACTGTTTCCAACAAAACTACTTGCCCCCAAACTAATGGTAGAAGCAAAAGAAAATTGCTTACTCCTATAACTTAGATTGGTTGAGAAACTACCCTCTCCTCTAGTACCTGCACTAAGTACAGACCTTCCTACCCAACCAATTTTACCCTTCTTTGTAACTATATTAATCACTCCTCCAGATTCTGTAGCATATTGAGGCGGAGGATTGGTCATTACTTCAATTTTCTCAATGCTATTGCCTGGCAAACTTTCTAATAAGTCTTGTAACTGTTGGGCAGTTAAATCAGTGGGTTTGTCATCTATAAGAATCTTAGGCTCTTTACCTTTTAATAAAATTTTACCATTGGGATCATTGCTAATCAAGGGCATATTTTTTAGTAATTCAGCAGTAGTAGCTCCATTACTTAATGCAGACTCTCCTACATTATAAGTCAGTTTCCCATCCCTGTTTTCTATCAAAGGTTTTTCAGAATAAATAATTACTTCACCCAGACTATTGGCAACCTCACTCAATTTCACATCGCCTAAATTAAAATCATAGCGTTCTTCTCTGAGATAAATACTATCCAAATTTAAATTGGCAAAACCCATGGCAGAAACGCTGAGTCTAAAATAACCCAAGGGCAGTTGTTGAAATTCAAAACTGCCATTCTTATCCGTTATAGAAGCCGCTGTTTTTAGTGTATCCCCTATAATTTGTACGGATACATTAGCAAAGGGAACAGCCTTACCCGTTTTAGATTCTAAGACATTCCCCATGATGATTCCTAACATTTTTTTAGGCCTGGGCTGTTGTGCTTGACACAAAGCACCCATTGTAAAAAAAATGAATAAGAAAAATAAAAGGGTTCTAGCCATGAAAAAAGGATATTTGCGCTCTGCAAGCTATTTCAAAACCAATGGTTCCACAAAATTCTGGTACCATCGGTTGAATACCCAAAATTAACCCTTATGTACCTAGTTTATGGCATAACCAATTGCAATACTGTAAAAAAAACATTGGAATATTTTAAAAACAATGGCATTCCTTTTGAATACCATGATTACAAGAAAAAGGGGCTGACTCCTGAAAAACTACAATCCTGGATTAAACAAAAGGGCTGGGAACCCTTGTTGAATAAAAAAGGAACTACTTGGAGATCCTTAGATATTTTGCAACAGAAAAAGATCAACAGCATTCCTACCGCCATTACCTATTTATTGGCCAATACCAGCGCCATTAAAAGACCCATTATTGAATTAGACGGCAAGATCATAGCCATTGGTTTTGATGAGTCTAGCTATGCTCTATTGTTTCACTAGTTATTTCAGGAATTTATGCAAGGCGTTTTCTAGTTCTGCTCCTCTTAAATTCTTGCCTACAATGGTACCTGTAGGATCAATTAAGAAATTGGTTGGGATTACGCTAACGCGATACATCATAGCAGGTGATCCGGGACCATCTTGAGCATCAATTAGATTGGTCCAAACCAATTTATCTATTTTCATGGCTTGAATCCAATTGGCTTTTTCTTTGTCTAAAGACACCCCTAAAATGGAAAAGTTCTTATCCTTGAACTGGGCATAAGCCCTCACCAAATTGGGATTCTCTTGACGGCATGGGCCACACCAACTTGCCCAAAAATCTACCAATACATATTTTCCCTTAAAGGAAGAAAGGGATACTGATTTGCCGTTCATGTCTTTCTGAGTAAAATCCATGGCTTTACTACCAATGGCTCCTATTTTAGATTCCATGATACTATTTTCAATGGCTTTGGCATAGGGCCCCGTTTTAGCCAACCCATTCAAAGGTGCATAATAAGATTCTAATTCAGCTGCACCACCATCATATAGCGGGCTTAGTACATATAAGACAAAGGGACTAACCGCTGAATTGGGTTTAGCTTTTGCAAAATCAGCTGCATTTTTAATCACAACCATCTTGGCAACGCCAAATTCTTGGAGTAAACTATTTCTTTTAGTAGGATCTTTTTCTTTGTTAATGGTTGCTGCCAGTGTATTTAGTTTGTCTTTATACGGATTAAAAGTCTGCTTAAAATATTCATAATCTGCCTGCAAAGTTGACCCGGTAAATGCTAAGCCAGCTACATTATCAATAGTACCAGTTACCGATAAAGAATCATTAAAAATAAAAATGTCTGTAGCATCTTTATGACCTTCAAAACCCAATTGATATACATCTGGCTCAGATAGCAAAGCTTTTAATGTAAAACTGCCATTTCTAGAAATCACAGACACTGTTGACTGAGCATTATTTCCAGAAACTAACATAACCTTGGTACTGTCTTTGAGACCGCTGATATTACCAACCAAGACAAACTGTTTTTGATTGAGTTGTGAAAACGCAAATGCGGGAATCAACAACAATAAGAGTAATTTGAATTTCACCATATTATTTGGAATGTCTTTGTTTTAAAATTTCTACAACATTATCTAGTTTGTAACCTTTAGCATTGAGCAGAATCAGATAATGGAACATAAGGTCTGCCGCTTCATTTAAAAACAATTCTTCATTGTTATCCTTGGCTTCAATAACCAGTTCCACGGCTTCTTCTCCTACTTTTTGCGCCATTTTATTCATCCCTTTGGCAAATAATCTAGCTACATAGGATTCTTCTACAGAAGCTTTTTTGCGCAGGGCGATGATATCTTCTAAGTAATTCAAAAAATTACTGTTATGGTTTTTTTCCATCCAACAAGTATCTGCGCCCGTATGACAAACAGGCCCTTTGGGATGGGCTTTGATGAGCAAGGTATCATTGTCGCAATCAACAGCAATTGACTTGAGTTCCAAAAAATTGCCCGATTCTTCTCCCTTGGTCCAAAGTCTTTGTTTACTCCTGCTATAAAAAGTAACCCTACCCAATTCTTCTGTTTTCAAAAGCGCTGCTTCATTCATAAAACCCATCATCAATACCTTGTCCGTATCAAAGTCCTGCACAATGGCAGGTACTAATCCGTCTGCATATTTTGAATAATCTATTTTCATATACCTAGTTATAATCTGATCTCAATTCCTTTTTCTTTTAAATAGCTTTTCAAATCAGGAATGGCAATTTCCTTAAAATGAAAAATACTAGCTGCTAGTGCCGCGTCTGCTTTGGCCATTTTAAATACGTCTTCAAAATGTGCCATAGTCCCGCCACCGCCAGATGCAATAATGGGAACCGGTAATTCATTTACCAATTGCCCAGTAATATCTAAGGCAAATCCCTGTTTGGTTCCATCATGATTCATGGATGTCAACAAGATTTCACCGGCCCCCAAATCTACGGCTTGTTTTGCCCAATCCCTACATTTGGTATTGGTTTTAACACGGCCACCATTTAGATAAACATACCATTGCCCATCTTCCTCTAATTTAGTATCAATGGCCAATACCACGCACTGGCTACCAAATTCCTTAGCCAATTCTTGAATCAATTCAGGTCTTTTATAGGCCGATGTATTTACGGAAATCTTGTCAGCACCGTTTTGCAAGAGTATGTTAACGTCTTCCACACTACTGATTCCCCCTCCCACTGTAAAAGGAATATTAATATGATGTGAAATCCTATTCACTAATTCACTCAGGGTTTTACGCTTTTCATGGGTGGCGGTAATATCTAGGAAAACCAATTCATCGGCGCCCTGACTGGCGTAAAATGCACCCAATTCCACTGGATCTCCCGCATCTCTAATATTCTCAAAATTCACCCCCTTAACCGTTCTTCCATCACGAATATCCAAACAGGGTATGATTCTTTTTGCTAGCATATTTTCAATAATTGACTTAGAAAAAGTTATTCAATTCTGTTAATGAGATCCTACCCTCATAAATGGCTTTTCCCACAATGGCTCCAGAACAACCAATAGCTTTAAGCGCATTGAGGTCTTCCATAGAACTTACTCCGCCGCTGGCTATAAAATAAGCCTTTGTATAGGTTTCTAAAATCTCTTGGTATAATTCTAAAGATGGACCTTCTAATTTTCCATCCTTACTTACATCGGTACAAAATACTTGTTGAACGCCCTTGCTTAGATAATCACCCAGAAAATCAAGAATATTAATCTCTGTTGTTTCTAACCAGCCTGCAACTGCAATTTTCCGGTCTTTAACATCGGCGCCAAGCAAAAATTTATCTGCCCCATAAGCTTCTAACCATTCTACAAATAAGGCTGGACTTTTTACAGCTAAGCTGCCAATAGTAGCATAAGCCGCTCCAGATTCAAATACAATGGCTAAATCTTTATCCTGTTTAATACCTCCACCAAAATCTATGACCAAACTAGTGTTAGCAGCAATGGTTTGCAACACTTTCCAGTTTTGAACGGTTCCAGCTTTGGCGCCATCTAAGTCTACTAAGTGAAGTCTTTTGATACCAGCCGCTTCAAAAGCTTTGGCAACTTCTAATGGGTTTTCATTGTATACCGTTTTCTGCGCGTAATCACCTTGGGTGAGTCTGACACATTTACCGTCTATGATATCTATTGCGGGTATTATTTCCATGATATATTGATCTATAATTCTATAAAATTCCTAAGAATAGTCTCGCCCACAGCGGCAGACTTTTCGGGGTGAAATTGCACCCCATAAAAATTATTTTTATGTAAGGCCGAACTGTATGGCAAAACATAATCGGTGGTGGCAATACTGTGCTCGCCAAGAGATGCGTAATAACCGTGCACAAAATAACAGTAACTATTTTCAGCAACTCCTTTAAACAAATCTGTTTTTAGTGAATGAATATTGTTCCAACCCATCTGTGGAACTTTAAGATGCATTTGGTTATCAGCCGAGGGTTGAAACCGTTTTACTTTTTCCTCAAAAATACCCAGACAATCCGTATTATTTTCTTCACTATGGGTACAC
>NCHJ01000190.1 GCA_002256765.1 Bacteroidetes bacterium 24-39-8 | reverse complement strand
AGCATTGTATTACTTCATCAATGACCATGCTCAATTATTAAAAAACCAACACCAGGCAACAAAGCCAGTTGAAATAGCCCTATTTTTTAAAGATTTGCGTCGTTGCTTTTGGCAAAGAGATTTTAAGGGTGCTTTAAAATGGATCTTGAATGATAAAAGCCTTTGGCGATATATTCCTTTCTATGATTGGAAGCTCTTGAAAAGAATATTGGGAGAATTAGGTAAAATTATATTTAGTAAAATTGGAAAAATCCTTTCATTTAATAAACACTCAAATTAAAATTGAATTTGATTGCTTATTAAGTACAATTTAAACAGAATCCTAAGACGTATTTAAATTTCTTTACACATCACCGATGTATTGAAGGCACTTGCCTAATTGATAACATTCTGGTAAAATTCCGTTAACATTCTATTGACATTGCTGTTTTATTTTGCGGTATCTATAAACCGACCAACATGAAAAAGCTACGTTATTTTCTCCTTCAAATTTTGGTTGACGCATGTATTCCTGTTTTTTTAAGTGGGTATCATGGCTACAAATTCCATAAAATCCATTAATGGAGCAGAAAAGAAAGAAACTTGACATACTTGTCTTATCAGACATACATCTTGGCACATATGGTTGTCATGCAAAGGAACTACTCCATTATCTAAAGTCAGTAAAACCCAAAACCGTTATTTTAAACGGGGATATTATTGATATATGGCAATTCAGCAAAAGATACTGGCCTAAGTCTCATATGAAAGTGGTAAAACACTTAATGCATTGGATGAGTAAGGGAGTTAAGATCTATTATATACCTGGTAACCATGATGAGATGCTACGCAAGTTTACAGGTTGGCAGTTGGGTAGCTTGAGAATTGTAAATAAAGTAGTCTTGGATTTACCCAATGATGGCAAAGCATGGTTTTTTCACGGAGACGTATTTGATGTGACTATGCAGCACAGTAAGTGGTTAGCAAAATTGGGTGCTGTTGGATATGATACTTTGATTTTGATTAATAGGTTGGTGAATTTTATTTCTGCGAATATTTTTGGAAAAGGGAAGATTTCATTGTCCAAGAAAATAAAAAACAGTGTCAAATCCGCTGTTAAATTCATCAATAATTTTGAGGAAACTGCTGCAGATATAGGCATTAGTAATCAATACAAGTATGTTGTTTGTGGCCATATACACCAACCAGAAATGAGGCCAATAGAAAATCAAACTGGATCCATTATTTATCTCAATAGTGGTGACTGGATAGAAAATCTAACGTCTCTTGAATACGTGAACGGCAGTTGGAGTATTTATAGGTTCAATCATGAACAGTGGAAACAAGAATCTGATGTAGAAGAAGAAGAGCCGGACAATCAACAGCTATTTGACAGCCTGTTAGAAGAATTCAATTTAATGAAACAGTGATGAGGATATTATATGCTATTCAAGGAACGGGAAACGGTCACATTAGTAGGGCAAGAGATATTATTCCTTATTTACAAGCTAAAGGCCAAGTAGATCTTTTAGTTAGCGGAATTCAGTCAGATGTTGACCTGCCATATGAAATCAAATATAGATTTAAAGGTCTTAGTTTCATCTTTGGGAAAAAAGGTGGCATAGACTTGATGGATACTTATAGAAAAAGCAATCTTAAAAGGTTATATCAAGAAATTCAGTCCTTGCCAGTAGAGGATTATGATTTAGTCATTAGCGATTTTGAACCTGTTAGCTCTTGGGCATGTAAATTGAAACATAAAACATGTATTGGATTAAGTCATCAGTCAGCTGTTATAAACAAAAAATCTCCTAAACCCAAAAAAACAGACTTGATTGGCAAAGCCGTACTTCATAATTATGCTCCTGTTGACCTCTCATATGGATTTCATTTTAAGCAGTATGACAAACAAATGTTCACTCCTGTCATCAGGTCAGAAATTCGGGAATCAAATCCTATAGATGCGGGGTATTATACAGTGTATCTTCCTGCGTATAATGACCAACGAATTTTAAAAGTTTTGGCGCAAGTGCCAATGGTAAAATGGCAGGTGTTTAGTAAACATACCAAGAAAGAATACAAGGTTAAAAATGTAACTATTCAACCTATTAATAATGAAAAATTTATTGAAAGTTTGGTTTCTTGTACAGGAATGCTTTGTGGCGCAGGATTTGAAACACCAGCAGAAGCTTTGTTTTTGCAAAAAAAATTAATGGTCATTCCTATGAAAGGTCAATACGAACAACAGTGTAATGCTGCTGCTCTTAAAGAAATGGGAGTACCGGTTATTAAATCATTGAAACAAAAACATATTGGCTTTATAGAACAATGGATAAGGCTTGATAAGAAAATTTCAGTTGATTTTCCAAATGAAACCGAACTGGTTATAAATAAACTAGTCAAGGAGAATTATCAAAAATCAAGTAATTCACCCAAGGTACTTGGTCAAGGCATCAGTACTTGGAAACAATTCAAGCACCGCAGTTTTGGGAATATTCTCAGGCAGCTTACCGAATAATAAAGATGAATATTTCAGTAAATGATTTTGGTCCCAATTTCCATTGGGGGGTATCAACAGCAGCATATCAAATTGAAGGTGCTCATGATAAATATGGTAAAGGACCTTCTATCTGGGATGAGTTTGTCAAGAAGAAACGGAAGATACTTAACAATCATACGGGAGAAGTTGCATGCGATTTTTATCACAGATATAGCAATGATCTAGCCTTGGTTAAGCGAATGCATATACCTAGTTATAGATTTTCTATTGCTTGGTCTAGAATTTTTCCAAAAGGTATTGGTCAGGTAAACCAAGCAGGCATAGACTATTATCATCGTGTAATTGATTTTTGCTTAGAATTAGGCATTGAACCTTGGATAACTTTATATCATTGGGATTTGCCACAAAACCTGCAAGAGAAAGGAGGTTGGGCAAATAGAGATATAGTTCAATGGTTTGGAATTTTTGTAGAAACCTGTATGAAACATTTTGGGTCAAAAGTGAGACATTGGATGGTATTAAATGAACCAATGGTTTTTACAGGAGCTGGGTATTTTTTAGGTGTGCATGCACCTGGGAAGAAAGGCTTGAATAATTTTTTAGCGGCAGCTCATCATGCGGCGCTTTGTCAAAGTGAAGGTGGGCGGATCATTAAATCTATGCATCCTAATATAAAAGTGGGAACTACCTTTTCCTATTCTCATATAGAACCATTTGTGGAGAATAGCGAAAAAGATATTAAAGCTTCATTAAAAGTAGATGCGTTACTAAATAAGCTATTTCTTGAACCCTTATTGGGATTGGGTTATCCAACAAAAGAGCTTAAGCTACTGAATAGAATTGAAAAATTCATGCTTCAAGACGATGAAAAATCATTGGCATTTCCAATGGATTTTATTGGTTTGCAAAATTATACCAGAGAGAAAGTATCGCATTCTTATTTTATTCCTCTTTTGCAGGCTAAAATTGTGAAAGCCAATAAAAGGGGTGTACCAAGTACTTTAATGAATTGGGAAGTTCATCCTCCCTGTATTTTTAATGCACTTGAACGTTATGGTTCTTATCCTCAAATCAAAGAAATTATTGTTACAGAAAATGGCTCAGCTTTTGAAGACAAAATAGAAGAGAATCAAGTTAATGATATAGAAAGAACCTCCTATTTGCAGGAGCATATTGCTCAAGTTAAATTAGCTAAACAAGCAGGTATTCCTGTTAACGGATATTTTGTTTGGACGCTTATGGATAACTTTGAATGGGCAGAAGGGTATCATCCACGTTTTGGACTAGTCCATATTGATTTTGCAACACAGAAGCGTACCATTAAAATGTCTGGTAATTGGTACAAACAATTTTTATCAGAAATTGCAGATGGTAATTAATACTTCTATTTAGAACTTTGGAATGGTAAAACACATAGTGGTTCCCTGTTGATCCTTGCTTTCTATGTAAAACTTACCTCCATTTTTCTCAACAAATTCTTTTACCAATTGCAATCCTAGTCCACTCCCTTTTTCTCCAGAAGTACCAGTTCCACTTTTAAATAATTCATTATTGGTAACCTTATCTAATTGATCTTTGGACATACCCATTCCATGGTCAATAATTCTTATTTCAATTCTATCTCCATGGTCAAATCCATCTATTTCAATGGTAGTATTGGGGTAGGAAAATTTAATAGCATTATTCAAAAGGTTTCTCAAAATAACATCTAAGTGATTTTTATCTGCAAATACTTCAAAGTCAGGACAATTATTTTGAGCAGTAATTTTTTTCAAGCTCATCTGTTCTTCAAATAAAGCCAATATTTGAAGAATGTGTTGGTTGATATTGATTTGTTCTGGAACTAATTGTATGCCATTTTTAGACATTGACCAAGTAAGTAAATTATCCAATGTATTACTCAGATTATTGGTGTTTTTGACAATTCCTGGCAGTAAGGTTTCAAAGTCTTGTAGTGGAATCCTTTTTTCTGAAAAGGCCTTCATCAATGCCTGTATTGTAGATACAGGCCCCCTTAAATCATGGCTAATAATTGAAAACAATCGATCTTTATCTGCATTTATTTTTTCAAGGGAGTGATTCTGTTCATTAATAATGGCATTTTTTTCATTCAGGCTTCTATTAACCTTAGAAATCTTTCTTACCAAAAACAGAATAGCAATTAGCGTTATAGTTAGAATAACTGCAATTAGGATTATTTGATTGAGTTGTAACTGTTTTTCCTTGATTTTGGAATTTAGCTCGTTTACTTCAATCATTTGTTTATCAAATTGAATATTTTGTAGGATGTTTTTAAACTCTCCAACTTTATTGAGTTGTCTTAAGGAATCCTCTAGTGCTACAGACTTAACCAAATAGTTATTGGAATTGATTATATCTCCTTTGTTGAAATAGAGCATGCCTAATAATTTGGCAGTTCTATATCTTTCATTCATGTATATTCTGAAATTAGCTGGATTAATAGTTGTCAATAAATTCAAATGACTTTTAGCACTATCTATATACTGAAAAGACTTTTGTTGATCTTTTAAGGAAAAGTAAATTTCAGATAATGTGATTTCTGAATTTATGGCACTGCCTAATTGAAAGGTTCGTTTGCTTAATAAAATATCTTTTTCTAA
>NCHJ01000189.1:1209-6330 GCA_002256765.1 Bacteroidetes bacterium 24-39-8 | reverse complement strand
GAAAATGCTGAGGTACATATAAAAAGGGTTCAAAAGATCCTACCAGAAAAAGGACATATTGGGATAATGTCAATTACTGACAAACAATTTGGAATGATAAAAATTTTTCAAGGGAAAAAACCTCAAATAGCTGTAAATGTGCCACAACAATTAGAAATGTTTTGATTTTAAATCTCTTTTAGAAAGCAAAAAAGGCATGTTTGTCATCTCAAACATGCCTTTTTTAATCATTTTTTTGGTTCTAAATTCTTTGAAAACCCTTACTGATATTGGATTTTAGCGTATCCTGTTGTATTCAAAGATCGTTAGAACCAAGATTGAAAGCAAATCACAACACAAACTTTACAGCAACCAGTTCAAGCACGTTGTATTCAAAGATCGTTAGAACCAAGATTGAAAGCAAATCACAACGGATTTCATTAATGGAAACAGGAAGCGGTGTTGTATTCAAAGATCGTTAGAACCAAGATTGAAAGCAAATCACAACCAGAAGAAATAGATGATGTAAGAACTTTTTGTTGTATTCAAAGATCGTTAGAACCAAGATTGAAAGCAAATCACAACTTTTCGGCCTGTTGTAGAAGAATGGCGCGTGTTGTATTCAAAGATCGTTAGAACCAAGATTGAAAGCAAATCACAACTAGATTTAGACGGTGATATTATCGTTCCAGGTTGTATTCAAAGATCGTTAGAACCAAGATTGAAAGCAAATCACAACGGGTTAAAGAATAACTAGCTGCGCCCTTTAGTTGTATTCAAAGATCGTTAGAACCAAGATTGAAAGCAAATCACAACTCCCACCGCCTGTATTGTAGTTTGCAATTAGTTGTATTCAAAGATCGTTAGAACCAAGATTGAAAGCAAATCACAACTCACGGCATTTAATGGATTGATACTTTTTGGTTGTATTCAAAGATCGTTAGAACCAAGATTGAAAGCAAATCACAACCATAAGCCAGCGCGGCGGCCCCGATTGCTAGTTGTATTCAAAGATCGTTAGAACCAAGATTGAAAGCAAATCACAATTTAATCTGTGATTTACTTTCAATCAGTCAAATTGTATTCAAAAATTGTTTACCCATTAATTGAAAGCAAATCACAACCATTCTAAATTTTTAAATACTCATTTATTGGTAGTCAATTTAATTAATTCTTTACAAAGACCCTCCTTCAACTAATATTGATTCCAAGAAAACAGTTTCTTTTTCTAAATTGGCTTTGAGCCTACTAAACATTTGTTGAAATGCCAATTTGCCTAATTTATACCCACTGGTTTCTACATAGGTAATCTTTGGTTTGAATAAGGTTGGAATTAATCCGTTGCTAATACCAATGACAGCTATATCTTCTGGTATGCTTAGATTCAATTCATGCAAAGCTTGCATCACACCCATCAGTATGGTGTCTCCCATGCAGAAAATGGTGTCTGGTATATTCCCTTTTTGAAAAATATCTAGGACCAATGCTTTGGACACTTCAATTTGCTCTGGGTAATGAATGGTTAATTGGGTAGCGGGTGCTTTTGTAGCAAATACTTCTTTAAAAGATTTACACCTGGCTTTTGTAATACTTAAGTGCGGGTGACCAAATAAAGCCAAGACGTTCTGTTTGTTTTTGCGAATAATAGCCTCTGCTGCAATTTTAGCAGCATGCTCATCTGACAAACAAACCCTGCTAAAACCCTCCTCTTCTGCTACCCTATCAAAAAACACCACGGGCACATTGGATGATTCCATTTTTCTAAAAGCTGTTAGATCTTCTGTTTCTATAGAAATAGAAACAAACAAGCCTACAATCTTATTTCTTCTAAACACATTCATGTTAGAATTTTCCAAAGACAGTTTGTCTAAAGATTGCATGATCATGATGGAATAACCATGCTTTACAGCTTCTTCTTCTACTGCTGCTATAAAAAAATCGTAAAAATAATTATTGATACTTGGCACCAAAATTCCCAACATATTGCTTTGTTGGGTGCGCAATTGTACAGCAAAATGATTGGGTTCATAGTCCAATGCATTGGCCAGTTCCCTTACACGAATCTTAGTTTTTTCTGAGATATCAGGATGATTTTTAAGCGCTCTGGAAACGGTAGAAATACTGAGTCCCAGTACTTCAGACAATTGCTTTAGGGTATTTTGTTGCATCCACTTGCGGCCGTTATGGTTTTTCAGGGATTGTCCGCGGGCTAAAGATAATTTTTTATATGCAACTAAATACTATCAATTGAACAATACAATTTTTTCTTGTCCCCCTGGCCATGCACCAAATTTTTGTTCGGTGGCAAAAAATCGATAATCAAAAATCCCTTGTAATTGTGATTGAACAAATAAAGTATTGGCAATATCACCCAAGACCCAAAGTGGTAAACGGTAATGTACAATATCGGTCATTTCAACACCACCATCAATGGCTTTGAAATGGTGTTGGTGATGCCAGAGTGTATAGGGTCCAAAACGTTGTTCATCAATGAAATAAGTATGGTCTGCTACCGTAGTAATTTCTGTCATCCAATAAAGAGGTATGCCCAATATGGGCTTTACGGTATATTCTATTATTTGACCTGGATACATGGTAGCACCATGGTGTTTAGACTTGATTAGAAATCCAAGATTACTTGGGGTAATGTCTTTCAGGTTATCCGGTTTGCTGAAAAAATCCCAAGCTTGGTCTAAGGAAACAGGGATTTTCTGAACGGTTTTAATAGAATAGGTCCTGGACATATTGTGTGTTTGGTAGTATAACAGTATTTGACCCAGAATGTTTACCCTACTGGAATTTTGATAAGGGATTTGGGCAAGGATGTTTGATTATCTTTAACCTATGGCAAATCAGGAGGAACAAAAAGCCCGGTTTTTAGAAGTATATACCGGTCTAAATAAGGAACAGAAAAAAGCGGTTGATACTATTGAAGGACCCGTGATGGTGATTGCTGGCCCAGGCACGGGTAAAACCCAAATACTAGGAGCCCGTATAGGTAAAATATTACTTGATACGGATGCTCAACCAGACAATATTCTCTGTTTAACCTATACCGATGCCGGCGCTGTTGCCATGCGCAAACGCTTGCTGGGTTTTATTGGTGCCGATGCCTATAAAGTGCATATCTATACTTTTCATGCTTTTTGCAATAATATTATTCAAGACAATCTTTCCTTATTTGAAAAAACTAGTTTAGACCCTGTTTCTGACCTTGAAAGAATTGACTTATTCAAACAATTAATAGATAGTTTTCCAAAGAACCATGTATTAAAACGCTATAGGGGCGATGTCTATTATGAAATAGGCAATCTGCAAAACCTCTTTAGTAATATGAAGAAAGAGGGATGGACACCGGCGCATATCAATGAAAGGATTGATACTTATTTGTCAGAGATTGAAACCCGTGATGAGTTTGTTTATAAGCGGGCATACAAGCAATTCAAGGCAGGTGACAAAAAAGAAAATAAAATAGCGGAAGAGCGTGAACGCATGGAAAAACTACGCGCTGCAGTGAATGAGTTTGATAGATTTCAACAATTGATGCGTAGTAGGAATAGGTATGATTTTGACGATATGATCAATTGGGTCATCAAAGCATTTGAAGAACACCCTTCATTACTCATGCGTTATCAAGAGCAGTTTCTCTACATTTTAGTAGATGAATACCAAGACACCAGCGGTACCCAAAATAGAATTGTTGAATTACTCATTAATTACTGGGAACAACCCAATGTATTTGTGGTGGGCGATGATGACCAAAGTATTTATCGTTTTCAAGGAGCTAACGTAGAGAACATGACGGCATTGGCCAAGCGCTATGAAGAAGATCTGGTTAAAGTAATCTTGACCAATAACTATCGATCTACACAACCCATTTTGGATATTGCAAAAACTTTGATAGATAGAAATCAAGAGCGTTTGATAAAACAAATGCCAGGTTTGAGTAAAGACTTGATTAGCTCTAATGGAAAATTAACCAGTATTACAGACCCACCAAATATTAAGGAATACGAATCTATGCGCCAAGAAATGATTGGCATCTGTTTAGAAGTAGAAACCTTATTAGCCAAGGGAATGATGCCAGGGAAAATAGGAATCATTTACAAGGAAAATAAATACGGCGAAGCACTTGCACAGTTCTTCAAAGAAAAACAGATTCCGGTTTATAGTAAGCGAAACCTCAACCTATTGGAGATTCCGTTGGCTCAAAGGATTATTCTCTTTTTAAAATATTTGGCTGCAGAATGGGATACCCCATTTGGTGGAGAAGAAATGCTGTTTCAGATTCTACACTTTAATTGGTTTGGTATTCCCGCTATGGAAATTGCGGAGATTACCGCCAAAGTAGCCGATCTTAAATATGGCGCTAACAAAACCAGCTTGCGCAAACAGATCAGAGAAAAGGCCAATGCGCCTGCTGCAGATTTATTTAGTCAGGCTCCGGCAAAAGGTTTTGCACTAGTGAGTATTGCTATTGAAAACCTCATTACTGCTATTGCCAATAGCAGTTTGATTAATCTGGTTGAGCAAGTCATTCAACAAACAAAAGTCTTGGGTTGGATTATGCAAAGCCCAGACAAACACTGGCATTTGCAAGTCTTGAGTGGTTTGTTTGAGTTTATCAAAGAAGAAGCTAGAAGAAACCCTCATTTGAGTTTAGAACAGTTGGTGAATATTTTCTCTTTAATGGAAAAAGAGGAATTAGCATTGCCATTGGTACAAGTGAGTGGTACAGAAAAAGGCGTTAACCTAATGACGGCTCATGGCTCTAAAGGTCTTGAATTTGAAGCAGTATTTTTTGCAGGTTGCAATGCTTCTAATTGGGAAAAAAAACGCAAACCTGGCGGTGGATACCAATTGCCAGACACTATGTTTAGTACGGCCCCCGTTCATAGCGAGGAAGAAGAATTACGACGCTTGTTTTATGTAGCACTAACCAGGGCTGAACTACAATTACAGATTTCTTTTAGTCGTTTTAAAAACGATGGCAAACCATTAGAACCTACTATGTTCCTAGCGGAAATATTGGAACAACATAGTTTGGGTATTCAACCCATTACCTTAGCACAGGATGCTTTGAGTGAATTTGCCTTACTTGATTTTGAAACAGAATTGGCCCCTGAGATTGCAAAGATGGAA
>NCHJ01000189.1:0-1125 GCA_002256765.1 Bacteroidetes bacterium 24-39-8 | reverse complement strand
GATGGAAGCCGATTTTGTCAGCAGAATGCTGGAGAAATTTGTGATGAACGTAACTGCGTTAAACAATTATTTGAAATGTCCCTTGCAATTTTATTATCAGAACTTGGTTCGTGTTCCCTCTGGAAAATCAGAAGCAACCGAATTTGGTTCCGCAGTACACTATGCTTTAGAAAAACTCTTTAGCAAAATGCAGGAACGGGAAAAATTCCCTGAACTGAAAGAGTTTATGGATGATTTTGAATGGTACTTGCACAGACATAGAGAAAATTTTACCAAGGAAGAATTTAACAGAAGAATGGAGCAAGGACAAATTGTATTGACAGAATACTATCAATATTATTTGAATAGTTGGAATAAAGTAGTGGCTGTTGAAAGAACCATTAGAAATGTGGTGGTGGAGGGTGTACCCTTGAAAGGAAAATTGGACAAATTAGAATTTGACGGTACTAATGTTAATGTAGTAGATTACAAAACGGGTGATATAGAAAAAGCGCGCAAAAAATTGTTGCCCCCAGATGACAAAGAACCCAATGGTGGTGACTACTGGCGTCAAGCGGTGTTTTATAAAATCTTGGTAGACCATTATGACCAAAAGAACTGGAAAGTGGTTAGTACCGAGTTTGACTTTGTAGAACCTGACAAGAAAAAACAATTTAAAAAAGAGAAGATTGTCATTAGTCCTGCAGATATCACTACCGTTACCCAACAGATAAAAACGGTTTGGAAAAAAATTCAGGATCGAGAATTATACACCGGTTGTGGTAAATCAGATTGTCATTGGTGCAATTTTGTAAAGGAGAATGATATGGCCGTTGCCCTGCATGAATTAACGGATCCAGATGATGAAACAGTAGAATAATTAACTTTTTAGAGCATCGCCGTAGGCCTGAAAAGACCTGATGGTTGTTATATTTGCAGCTATGATACATTGGAACCTGAAAAATACTGGAATCGCCCTGCTTATTGTAGTTGGTCAAATGCTGCTTTTTTCCTGTGCCAATATTATTCCGCCAGGTGGTGGACCAAGAGATACCATCGCCCCAAGGCTGATCATGGCCAATCCCAAAGACTCTTCTAAAAATGTGATTTCTCAAAATATCACCCTCACTTTTGATGAATACGTTG
>NCHJ01000188.1 GCA_002256765.1 Bacteroidetes bacterium 24-39-8 | reverse complement strand
TAATATTGGGTTAACAGTACTAATTGTTAAAATATTGGGAAAAAGCTTTAACTTTGTAAAAATGAACAAAAAGCAAGCCATATTAAAAATCACCGCATCTGCCTTATTTATCATGGCGATACAGGTGGCTTTTGCTGCTTTCTCATTCACAGGTATCACAGAAGAAAGGGCTAAAAACAGCAAATATTCTTTGAAAAACCTGAGCAGTCTTTCTCACAAAAGTTTGAATTACGCTTCTTTGAAAAGCAATTTGCAATTCAAGGGTATGCAATTATTGGGTTCTAAAGATCCTTTAAATGGTACTGAAGTAAATTCTATGCTAAGATTTGATAATGGAAACACTACATATGTGTATCCTTACAAATTCAAATTGAAAGTGCCTACCAAATTCAAAACTCCGGTAGCTCCTCACCACTAATTCATCAATCTATAACCACTGGTTGGAATGTCAAATCTTGATGCCAATACTGGGCTCAAACTAATTTTTTCTGCGCGATAGTTAACAAGGGTATTATCTCCTGATTCTTTAATTTGATATTCTAATACAAAACCAGGTACGTCTTTGAATTGATATTCAAATTCTCTAACAGAGGGTATAATATTTGTTGCATAATATAGGCTAAAAACACTTCCATCTTTTAAGGATAAGATTGCTTTTTTGCATTCATAGCCTAAAATGGTCTTGGTCTCATTGATCAAACTAATGTTCATCCCTTGGTATTGCTTATTAGCAGCTAACCATTGTTCTTTACTCAATCTATTCATGAACTTATTGGTGCCAAATTCTCTTAATACAACGGCTTTAGTTTCCGTCTTATCATAGATCACTGATTGTTGAATGGCAGGACTAATTAAGTCTACCCTACTATCATTCCCTTTAATATAAACTGTTTTAGTACTCTTACTGATACTATTGGAGACGTCTTTGTCAACTGAGCCATCGTCAAGGGTAATTTTAAAAACCACCGTGCATTCTGCTACTACCCTTTGTTGTGCAATACTTGGATGTAGTAACCCAAGTATCAATACCATTATGGCTAATATTCGTTTCATATTTGAGCCTTATTTAAACAGTTCAATGTTACAAAATAACTAGACATGCAAACGTTAAAGCTTCTAATCATTTAAACTAATTCAAAAAAAGGGCCCCGACTAAAAATCGGGGCCCGTTGCTTATTTATTTTTTCTTTTGAGTTCTTTCTTTAAGGTCTTGCACTTTTTTCTGACTCTCCATCATTTGTTCGTATTTCTCCTGCCATTTACTCTTGGTTTTGGGAGCTTTACGCTTAATCTCAATCTTAGCCAAAATCTTATCATGATCAATGATATAGTTTTGAATCACAAACTGCAAAGCCAAGGTGATTAAGTTGGATACGGTATAGTACCAAGTTAAGGCCGATGGTAGTTTGTTAAAAATAAACAAGAGCATGAAAGGGAAAATATAAGGCATGTACTTCAATGCAGGATTATCCTGAGTTGGCGTCATACTCATATTGTAAATAGAAATCAAAAAGCTAGTAATTACCGCAGTAATGGTGAACAAGCTAATATGGTCTCCAAATCCCAAAGGAATTTCAAATGGCAAACGAGCAATCACATCATAAGATGATAAATCCTTGCTCCAAAGAAATGCCTGTCCGCGTAGCGCTATATTACTATTAAAGAAACTGTACAAGGCAAAGAAGATAGGAATCTGTAAGAGAGCAGGAATACAACCGCCCAATGGATTCACACCTGCTTCACGGAAGAGTTTCATCTGTTCCATGGCAAAGCCTTGTTGATCATCGCCAAATTTCTTTTTTAGTGTATCTAATTCTGGCTTTAAGACTTTCATCTTGGCTCCGCTCAAATAACTGCTATAAGTTAATGGTGCAGTTACCAAACGAATGAATAAAGTCAGTAACAATACCACCCATCCATAATTCATCACAAAGCCTGCAAAAAAGTCAAACACATTCATGATAATGTATTTGTTAATTGGCCTAACAAAGGAATACATGTCCCTTCCTAAGTTGACAATCTTATCCATATCTGGAGCCTGCTTTTTCAAGATATTGAAATCGCTTGGACCATAATATAATTGCATGGGAACTGATACAGTAGATGCAACGGGTAATTTCATTTGAAGACTAGCGTCAATAGTAGCCAATTCGGTAGAAGAATCTGTTTTCCTTGCCCAATTAACAGACCCACCACTGAAACCATTTTTAGCAATCAATGTGGTATTAAAGAATTGTTGTACAACGCTCAACCATTGTACAGGCTTTTCAAATTGGTGTTCTGTTTTGCTAGAAATATAATCAAAATCGTTTCCTTCTGAGAAACAGATATTAGACATTTGACGCTCGTAAGCAGCTGTACGCTCTAATTGTTCCGTAACAGAATGCCACTGCATATTTAATTGTCCTTGACTCAACAATTTATCAGCACCAGTTAATCCAAGGTTCCAATCAATCATATAAGCATCAGGCTTAATGGTATAGCTATGAACAATGCTTTCACCTGTTTGTGATTGCATGGTAAAGTTAATTTGTTGACTACCGTCGGCTAGTTTGTTAATAGCTCCTGTAGTAAAAAACAAATCACCAGTTTGAGATGCTTTATTGGCACCCGTGTTAACAGCGTAACTCAATTGATCCTTAGTTCCAGAAAGAACTACAGGCATACTATCCTGTGATAAATATTTTTTGAGCAACACAGACTGAACCCTACCACCTTTGTTGGTGAAAGTAACCTTCATCAAACTGTTTTCAACAACAGTTACAATTTCTGTACCTGTTGCAGCAGTAGTAAAGTTTCCGGCAGCCGTAACACGGTAAGCGGAATCCCTTTTAATACTGTCTATTTTGGCTGTAACTGTATCTTGTATTTTTACCCTGCTAGCAGCCACTTTGGCCAATGAATCTTCCTGCTTTTGCTTCATTTCTACCAAAGCAGTTTGTTGCTTATTGGTGTACCAGAAATAAAGGAAAAACAGAATACCCAGCAGCACAAACCCAATTACCGAATTCTTGTCCGTCTTCATATCAAATTTTATTGAGCGGCAAAGGTAGTATTTGCAGTTTAGATTGGGAATTGGGAATTTTAAAATTATCCAAGCGTTAAAATAGCTTTAAAACAGGCATTTACTGCCTTTGTATGGGAAAATCATCGTTTCTTTACCCTTTACCGCTTCAACCAAGCACTACACAAAGGGTATTCCCAACTTCCACTTTCATATACTCAATTTTGATTATGCAAGAAAATGCAAGTGGGCATTCTATGGAACAAATTCAGAGAAGTAGCAAATTCAACCAATTTTTGTGGTGGCTTTCTACTGCGGAAAAAGAATTATTAGAAAATGCAGTGGTAGACAGGAACCGCTATGCCATTACAGGGTTTACAGTAATGGGTACTTGGTTATTTGCCACCTTGGCTTGGACCTATTTTTTTTCTACAGTAGTAGATAGTATTTTGGCTGCTATTCTTTTAGGGATTTTTATGGGAGGAATAATTTTGGGTATTGATCGCGCACTGATCAAAGGAATTAACAGATCTAACAAGTTGAAACTCATTCCCATTAGTTTTAGGGTACTACTTGCTATGACCATTGGTTTGTTTATGGCTCAACCAGCTTTGCTTTATTTATTCAATAAAGAAATTCATGTTCAAATCTCGTTAGACAATGAACAAAGAAAAAGAAACAAACTCCAATCACAGGATAGTGTATATCAGTCCATTAAAGCACCCATTGTAGAACAAAGGAATCGCTTGCAACAACAGTTGATTGAAAAAGACAAAGAAGTATCTGCTGCAAGACTAAGTTTTATTGCCGAGACAGATGGAACTGGTGGCAGTAAAAAAATAGGCTTAAAAGACATTGCCCAAGCAAAGCAACAAGCCTATTTGAGATTACAAGCTGATTATACATTATTAGAATCAGGACTCAGACCAAAATTGAATGAAGCAGATAGCAGTTTAAAACAAATAGACGCGGCTATTCTAAAAGAGCAAGCAGCATTTGAAACATTACTCAATGATGGATTTATTACTAGAATTGAAGCATTGAATAACTTGATAGACAAGAATAGGTCTGTTGCTTTTAGATATTATTTATTGGTAGCCATATTAATGCTCATTGAACTAATGCCAGTAATTGCCAAAACATTATTACCATCAGGTACTTATGATGAACACGCTAAGCTGCAAGAAGCTTTTGAAATTAGTGAGTTGCAAAAGAAGTACCACCAATTAACTGAAAAAAAGGAAACTGATCTAACAAACTAAACAGCCTTAGACAATTAGCTTGATTATCCTACAACCCTTTTCCTTCCTAACCAGAAATAGATTAGTCCGGTAATCCAAGACAGGAAAAAGAAACCAATTAACCACATGGTTTTTTCCGATTCAGGAATTCTATTTGAATACCAAACTTCTTTGAATCCAGTCACAATAAAAATGACCAAAAACAAAAACGAAATTGCTAAAAGAAATTCAGCACCTGGCAAACGCATGATTTTAATATAGGCCCCAACAATAGAAGTTAGGGTTGAACCTATATAACTATAAACCAGTAATTTATTTTGATGCATCTTATTTAGCACCTCCTGGGCAGTTTCTTTTTAAATAATCTGTGTATAATTGAGACAAATGACTAAAAGTTCCTGGTCCTTCTGAGATACTGTGTGACCTATTGGGATAGCTCATCATTTGGAATTGTTTACCATTGCGAATAAGTTCATTCACCAACATTTCCATATTTGAATAGTGTACGTTATCATCACCAGTACCATGAATTAAAAGCAAATTGCCTTTTAAGTTTTTAGCATGGGTGATGGGGCTTCCCTTGATAAATCCACTCTTGTCTTCTTGGGGTAATCCCATATAACGCTCTTGATATAAATTATCATAAGAAAACTGGTTGGCTACTCCAGCAACCGCTATACCAGTTTTATAAATCTCCGGATATTGGAATAATAGATTTTGGGTAGCCGTACCTCCGCCACTCCAACCCCAAACCGCAATCCTATTGGAATCAACAAAATTCCATTTCATAATTTCTTTTGCGGCCATGGCTTGATCACGAATATTCACTTGACCAATTTTCTGATAAATAGATTTGCGCCACTCCCTCCCTTTTGGAACAGGGGTGCCTCTATTATCAATGGAAATGTAAATATATCC
>NCHJ01000011.1 GCA_002256765.1 Bacteroidetes bacterium 24-39-8 | reverse complement strand
CAAATGTTCCATATGTATCAAACTCGTTGTTATAAATGACTTCTTCCTGAGCAGAAATGCTAGAAACCAATAGACAGAACAAAACAGTAATCGTTGAAAATAGACGCATGGCGTAATTATTTTTTGATAAACACAAACTCCCCACCCTCATCCCCCACATTTTTAATGGCTGCGTATTGAGGTGAGGTTTCAGAATTATTTAGAATGGCTTCATAAAAACTATCAAACAACTTTTTAGCTGTTAGATATTTTTCCTTGTTCTCTTTTAAGTTCTTTTTCAAGTAGTACACAAACTTGCTATTATCTGGTACGGGTTCTAGATTACCACTTGCCATAATCTTACGGCTGGGAACTGAATACTGTTTTTGAACACCAATACTAGCATCGCTTGAAAGGCTTCTGGTAAATGCGCCACTAAAGCAAGCATCGGCAACAACTAATATATGTTTGGCATTGCTACGCTTCAGTGCTTTATTAATATCGTCTGCAGAGATATAACTAGCGTTTAGTCCTTTTTTAGCTGAGGAAGGTACCCAATAACCATCTACGTCTCCAAATTTGTCTTTTTCGGCAATTCCGTGACCTGCATAAAAAATCAATAGGTTGTCATTCTCGCCCATGGCATTACTTTTTACTACAAGCGCCTGCATGATTTCTTCACGGCTTTTGTTGTAGAGTGTTTCAATGTTTTTGGGCGCAAATGTGTAATTGGCCTGAAGAATGTTTTTTAATTCTGTGGCGTCTTTTACTGGGTTTTCCAAATCGGCAATTTTTGGATCTACATAGTCATTGGCGGCTATCAGTAGTGCATGAAATTGAGGAGCTGTTTCAGCACTGACAACTGGAATAATAATATCTGTTTCTTCTTTTTTGGCAACAGTGCTACCTGTCAGTTGAAAAGATTTAGTACTAATATTCCCCTTTTTATCTTTAGCTGTAATACTGATTGTATTTAAGCCAGATTTTAAATTCAAGGAACTAACAAATAAACCATCTTCTTCAATTTTAGTTACTGGTTTTCCATTAATAGTAACACTTGCAATACCTGATGGGTCTTTTGCTTTTCCAATGACTTCTGTGTTTTGAATTCCACTAACAATTTGAAGACCTCTACTTGGTTGTGGACTAATCAATTGAATTTCAGGAGCTGTTTTATCAATTCCTGCTATGACGGTTGTTTTTTTCTGGATGAGAACTAATGCATCTCGTATATCAGGTTGGATATCATTAATCACTAGGCACTGCTCATAAATAGCTTTTGCCTCCTTATTCCTATCCATTTTTTCTAAAACAAAACCTTTTAAACTTAATAGATCAATATACTCCGAAGTAGTTTCCTCTTTATCTACAGTTGAGCTTGTATATTCCTGAATTGCCTTATCAAGCCCATCTAATGCTTGTTCGTATTGCTTTGTGTTTAGAAAGTTGGCTACAACATTGATATAATAACTATAGTATAAATATTTTTCGTCCAATCCAGACCATTTTGCCTTGGCTTTAATTGCGTATGCCTGTGCCTTTTCAAAATTACCTGATCTAATCAATGGAGATAGAATACTTGCATAGGAATAAATTTCATTGGGATTAATTTCAAACACTTTTTCAAAATCACTAATTGCTGCTTGGTATAAACCTTTTTCTTTTTGTAACTCAGCCCTGCCATAGTAGCCCAGACTGTTTTTAGGATCCAACGTTATTACTTTATTATAGTCAATCAGTGCTAAATCATATTGTTTTGAAATACTATAAAAAAAACCCCTTGCAAAATAGGCATAAACATATTTAGGATCAATTTCAATGGCTTTGTTGTAGTCGGCCAAAGCAAGGTCATACTTTTTAATTTCTCTATAAAAATTTGCCCTTACAGGGTAGGCATCAGCTTTATTATACAGTTTGACGTATTCATCAAAATCAGTAATTGCATTTTTTGTATCGCCCATTAATTTGTAAACATTGGCCCTGCCAGAATAGTAAGCCATTGTTTTTGGACTAAGTCTAATAGCATTGTTATAGTCCATTAATGAAGCGTCATATAACTTTAATGTACGATTAATAAATCCCCTACTTGCGTATGCACTGTGATTCAAGGAATCAATTCTAAGAAATTGATTATATTCTGAGATAGCTCTTTCATAATCTTTTTTAGCTACATAGACATTGGCTCTATTCCTATAACCGAGAATATTTCTTGGATCCAAACGTATTATTTGATTATAACAAATGATGGCAGAATCATATTCTTTTTTGCGCTGAAAAACAGATCCTTTTGCAGAATAGTAATTAATTTCTTTTGGATTTAAGCTAATTGCTTTATTGAAAGCAGTTAAGGATTTATCGTATTCGTTTTTATTTAAATAAGCATAACCTAGGTTAGAATATGCATTAGTATAGGTAGGTGACAGACGAGTAGCGTCTAAAAAATCACTAATTGCAATATCAATTTCATTTTTATTACGATATGCAGATCCCCGGAAATTATAAGGACCTGGCTCATTTGGTTTTGTATTGATGGCTTCTGTTAATGTAATGATTGCTTGTTCGTAATCCCTTTTTTGGTACAACATGATGCCTTGATCATAAAACTTCTCAAATGTATAATCTGCTGAGATTAGACTTTGACTATTATCTGATTTTAAATAGGCCATTTTCAAATAGTCAATAGCTATTTTTTTCTCGCTTCCCATCTGAAATGCAATGTGCTTTACTAAACCAGGATTGAATTCTATTTGATGTACTTGTTGATTATTGATAATAAATGATATAATATTTCCCACTTTTTTAATAGTAGCTGTATTGGTAACATTATTGCCAGCTACCACAGCTTTGTGTGTTTTCCATCCGAATGCAGGAGTTCCAGTTTTGGTAAATGTCCATTGACCATTTGATAACAACCAGATGCCAAATGCATTAGTGCCATTTTCGTCCAGAAAACAAATCAAACCTGTGCCCCAATCTTCTGAGCCTGCAATTTGCTGAAAGGACCATTCAACTACAAAATCTTTATTACCGTCAAAAGAGGGAATGGAAGGATTATATCGATACCAAGTGGCATTCTTTTTTTTTGTTTCGTAATAATAAAAACCATTTTTTATTTCCCCTCCCGAATTTGCATCGCTAGCAAGGTTCCAATTTTGTTTATTATTTAAAAATCCATCATAAAAAAAGATATCTTCCTTTTGGGCAAAGACACTATTGGCCACTAATAGTGACAAAAGAAGCAGTAGTTTATTTCTCATAATCATTTGTGTTCTAATTCTACCATCATGGCAACAACGCTCTTGCCACGGGAGAATCCGGTGAATGATATATTATTGGTTGAAAACTGAATATTCTTGGGTTCTACCATTTGTGAACCAATCACGGCAAATACTTTCTTACTAAAACTATCGCCCTGCTGGGCAGCTACTTTTGTAATAATCTCGTTAATGTTTAAAACATTCTTTGAATAGAGTACACAAAGAAAATCCTTACCTGGTTTGCCATCAAATTCAATAAAATGGTCTTCATCTGGAATAGCCACATCATTCTTTTTATCTGTTAGTGCGGCGCTGATACCTTCTTCGTAAGGAAAAATCTTGGTGATTTCATTGCTTAAATCTGTGCTAATGGCATACACATAGGCTGGTTCATTATTGGAAATATAGATTCTAAATCTAGTTCCAGAGGTATAGGGTTGCGCTGTGCGATATAAACTTAGAGGACCTGGTGCTGTTTTTGCTGGTACCACGGTTAAACCCCTAGTAGAAACCAACAAATTGGTGGGCATAGCCGTACCATCGGCAAGCGCCAATTTTAAGGATCCGGATAAGTCAGGTGTTTCTGGTCTTGGTGCGGGTAGGTCTATAAATTCATAAGCGTACATGGTGTATTTGGCAAAATCTGCGTATTTAATCCAGATATATCCTTCATTTCCCCAATAATTGCCCCAACTGTTTTGAATTTCAAATGCACCGCCTTCTTTGTTATCGTCATAACCTACAACACACATGGCGTGTCCACCAAAAGAACGGTCTGCCGCTTCAGTTGGCATCCAAACTCCCTTGGCAGTTCCAAAAGAGGGAGGGCAGATCATTCCAAACACTACGGGTTTACTCTCGGAGATTGATTTTTTTACTGATTGTATCTTAATGGATGTGCTTGATTCTTGGTCAAACAATCTCATGTAATCCTTTATTTTGTTGTTACCAGCATCACTAATCTGTGATTCCATTAATGCTGATGTACAAGCCACTCCCAAACTACTAAAAGAAATCAATCCCTTTTCTTTCATAATTTCAAAAGCACTGTTAATGGTTGCCCCACCCTTGCATTCTGCATCAGTAGGCTTGAGCATTCTAAATAGAAAAGCAGGAGAAAAAGCTTTTGATGTGATGAGTGCCCTATCTGTCCAATTGTTTTTAATGGCTTCCACCATGGTTCTTCCACAATAAGCACTGGCCCAAGCAGCGCAAGTGCCATATTGACCCTGCGTTTTTGGAAAGGGGGTAAACTGTTTTAAACTAACGGTACTTGGAACAGATTCTAAACTTCTGGTTAATTTGGCTTTTTTAGGAACAATGGCATAGGCATCATCGTCAAAATCCATCCCTTTAACATATTTATTCTGGGCAATGGAGTGCTGATTGCAGAACAATACAATAGCAATAAAAAGGATGGTTCTTTTCATAGTTGAGTTCAAGATATTTTATGCCAATATCTATTCTGCTAGATACCCCATTCTTGTTGGTTAAATATACCTCTAAAGGAGTATTTTTGATATACTCATATTGTTTTTTTGCAATCCTGATTTATGCCTGACCAGATACCTACACTCAAAGCCATAGCAGACAAGTTGAAGTTTTCCGTTTCAACGGTATCTCGAGCGTTGAGTAATCATCCTAGGATTGGGATACGTACAAAAGAACTGGTGCAGAAGACTGCAAAAGAATTAGGATATGAACCCAATCCCAAAGCCATTTTCTTTAAACAACAGAAAAGCTTTGTCATTGGGGTGATCATGCCCTCCATTAGAGAAGAATTTTTCTCTCAAGCCATTAGTGGTATGGAAACCGCTGCTATGGAACAGCATTATACCATTCTATTTGGTCAGAGTTTTGATGATTTAGAAAGAGAGAAAAAAGTGGTGGAAACCATGAAGCAGCAAAGGGTAGATGGTTTAATTATCTCACTGGCAAAGGAAACCAATAAGTATGACCACTTATTAGCATTAGAGAAATACAATATACCAGTTGTCTATTTTGATAGAGTGCCTAGCATTGAACAGGCGCATAAAGTCTTTTGCAACTTATACAAAGGGACTGTTGATATGGTGGGCTGGTTATTCAACAAAGGATATAGAAGAATTGCATTGATTAATGGTCCAGATAAATTGGCTGCTAGCAAAGAGCGTTTGAATGGATATATAGAAGGAGTGTCTAAACAGAAATTGAAGGTAGACATGCAATTAGTAGAGACCACCGATTTTTCAAAAGATAGTACTCAGCGGGCCATGAAAAAATTATTGTCTCTGAAAAATCCACCTTCCGCCATCATTACATTTAATGATTATGTACATATGGATGCGGTTCAATATGCCAATAAACAACAGATTGAAGTAAATAAAGAAATAGCTTTTGTGAGTTATGCTAACCTGCCCATTACCAGCTATACGGCTTATCCACCAATGGTTTCAGTAGAACAGTATCCGTATAGCCAAGGTTTAAAAGCCATGGAAATGATGATTCAATTATTGAATCAAAAAACAGATGATTCAACAGCTCCCGCATTTTTAACAGAGGAAATTAGACCTAGTTTAGTGGCTTATTTGCAATAAAGACTATTGAACTTTACCAGGTGCCCTTCTGTTTTTTCCTGGTTTTTTAGTGAGTTCATCGCCCAAGTCTTCCCGTGCTTCCTCAGCTAATTGATTCAGTATAGCCATAACATCTGGTAGACTTTTACTCAAATCATATCGCTCACCTGGGTCTCTACGCAAATCATAAAGACCTCCTGCAAATGCAAAACTCTCAGTGGCTTTTCCAGGAATACCATCTTTTCCAGGTGTAAATCCTTCATAGGTCCTGCCTGGGTGAGGGAATACTAGTTTGTATTGCTCATTGCGAACAGCTTCTAAATTGTTGGCACGATAGTAATACAGAAATTGCTTTCTAGGTTGAGCGCTTGCATCACCTTTCAATAGAGGAAGAATATTCACCCCATCAATTTTGTTTTTGGGTAGTTCAGAATTGGTGATGGCAGCAATGGTGGGTAGCAAATCTATCTCAGCTGCCAATTGGTTCATTACCAATCCAGCAGGCACTACACCCTTCCACGCCATCAAACAAGGAACTCTTTGACCACCTTCCCAAGAAGTGCCTTTGCCCTCACGCAAGCCACCCGCACTTCCAGCATGATTACCATAATTTAGCCATGGACCATTATCTGAAGTAACAATAAGTAATGTGCTTTCCTCCAGTTTCAAGGCTTTAAGTGTTTGCCTAATTTGTCCAATACTCCAATCCAATTCCATCAAAACGTCTCCATATATTCCCTGTTTTGATTTGCCTTTGAATTTACTAGAAACCGCCATAGGTACATGTGGTAAGGGGTGCGCTAGGTAAACAAAAAAGGGTTTGTTTTTGTGTTCTTTGATAAATGCTACAGTACTTTCTGTAAAATCAGTTGTGAATTTGGTACTATCGGGATTGGTTAAAATGGTTTTGTCACCTTCTATTAGGGGTAATGGGGGGTAGTAATTTTTCACATTGGGGTGATTGGGTACCATATCATGTGAATAAGGAATCCCAAAGAAATAATCAAAACCTTGGTGAGTGGGTAAGAATGGAGTTAGATGACCCAAATGCCATTTGCCAAATGCCGCAGTGGTATAACCATTTGCTTTAAGCATTTCTGCCATTGTTGTTTCATCAGGATTAATACCTGTTTTGCTAGTATGATCCAAAGCGCCACTAAAGCCAATTCGGTTGGGATAGCAGCCTGTTAACAAACCGGCTCTTGATGCCGAACAAACGGCTTGTGCAGAATAGAATTGACTAAAGAATGTTCCCTCTTTTGCCAACTGATCCATTTGTGGGGTTTGATAACCAGTTGCTCCTGTAATACCTAAATCGCCATACCCCATATCATCAAAATTGACAATAATGATATTGGGTTTGGAAGATTTGCCTTTTTCTGAACCTGCAAATGCTGTAAGAACAAGCGTTAGAGCTATAAAATTGAGTAATATTTTTTTCACTTATATGATTTTTGAAAAGTCCGAAAATATTGACTTTCTGTTTGTCTACTAAAAAGTGGACTAAAAAAATCAGTATCACTATCAATATAGTCTTTGCTTTTGCAAATTGCAAATCATTTTTTGTGCAAACGGTTGCGCTAATAAATCTGGAATTCAAATGATAATTTAAATACCATTAAACGCCAAACCATGTTTGAAAAAACCTACCAAAAACTGCTTATTGCCCTTGCAGCTGTCTTGCTTTTTGCCAGTCAGTCCATGGCACAAACAATTGTAAAAGGAACACTGCGTTCCTCTGTTGACCAATCACCCTTAGAAGGGGTGTCAATTGTGGTCAAAGGGTCCAAAAATGGTACCCAAACCAATGCAGCCGGCCAATTTAGCTTAAACGCTAAACCTACTGACCAACTAGTGATTAGTTCTGTTGGTTTTGCCAGCCGTACCGTTAATGTGTCTGAGATTTCGGGTGCATTAGACCTACAACTAGTTCCTAGTAAATCTGAACTAGAAGACGTGGTAGTAGTAGGTTATGGAGCTCAGAAAAAAATTACCATGACCAGTTCCGTAACCCAAATTAAGGGGGCTGAACTAACCAGAAGACCAGTTTCTAACATGCAGCAAGCCTTACAGGGTCAAGCTGCCGGATTAACAGTGCTAGATAGGGGTGGAGAACCAGGCAGAACTTCTGCAACTATGCGTATCAGGGGTACCACTACTTTTAGTGGTAATAGTTCTGGTAATAGTTCTCCCTTAATCATAGTGGATGGAGTTGAGCAAACTTTTTTTAACCTAAACCCCGAAGACGTTGAAACAATCTCTGTATTAAAAGATGCGTCTTCAACCGCTATCTATGGTTCCAGAGCCGCTAATGGTGTAATCTTGGTTACTACTAAAAGAGGTAAAGCGGGAAAAACTACGGTAAGCTATAATGGATATTTTGCATTACAGAATAGTACTAATGACCCAGTTCAAATGGAATTAGAGACTTATATGCGTTATCAAGTATTGGCTTATACCAATTCTGGATTAGCAGTTCCTGCACGTTATCAAGAATCTAGTATCCAAGCTTGGGTTAATGCAACAGACAGGAACAAATACCCATTGCCCAATATTTGGTTTCAAAATGTACTCAGATCTGCTCCGCAATACAGCCACAATATTTCTATTAGTGGTGGTGGAGAAAATAGTAGAACTAGGGTGAGTTTGCGTTCCTCTGGTCAAGACGGAATTGCCCCAGGTTATGACGCATCTATCCGCGAAATGAGAATCAACAATGACTTGAAAATTTCTGATAAGTTGAAATTGAGTACTGATTTGAACTATCGTTTTAATTATAGCAATAGTCCTTATAGAGGTGATGCTTTCAACTATTTTTTACACGGTTCACAATGGACAGTGCCAAAATATGATAATGGAATATACGGTCTAAGTCCGCAAAACAATAACCCATTGATGTTTTTAGAAAAAACGGGTTATAATAAAATTAGTACCCACTATTTATATGGAACTGCAAAACTGGATTATGAAGTGGTAAAAAACCTAACTCTAACTGGCCAATTATCTGGTGTAGTTAATTATCAAGAACAAAAAGCATATCAAAATGCCTATAGCAACAGGGACCCCAATACCGGCGGTTCAGTTAATATTGCTAATAATCTATTAACAGAAAGTCGCTCTAGGTTCACTGAATTGACTACCAATTTCCTAGCCAATTATCAAAAAACCATCAACAAACACGAGTTCAAAGGCTTATTAGGCTTTTCTGAAATCTATAATAACGGGAATAGTATTTCAGCTTATCGGGAACGTTTTTATAATAATGATATTCAGTCTTTGGGTCAGGGTACCAATGATGCAACTAAAAATAATGGCGGATCTGATTACGAATTTGGATTGCGTTCATTCTTTGCAAGATTCAACTATGCTTATGATAGCAAATACTTACTAGAAGTAAATGGTAGATATGACGGATCGTCAAGGTTTGCTGCTGAAAACCAATATAGCTTTTTCCCGTCTTTTTCTGCCGCTTGGCGATTGTCTAAAGAGTCATTCTTTCAAAAATTAAACCTGCCTTTCAATGAACTAAAACTACGTGGATCATGGGGACAAACAGGAAACCAAACCGTTCCATTGTATAGTTATTATTCTTCACTCTCTTCAGGTTCTTATACTTTTGGAGGAGCTGCAGTTACCTCTTTCTCTGCTACTTCTTTGGCTGACAGAACCATTACTTGGGAAACCAATACTCAAACAGATTTGGGTATTGATGGTACTATGTTTAATAACCATTGGAATTTTAGCATTGACTACTATAAGAAAAGAACCGAAGGTATTTTGTTAGCCCTTCCTCTTCCAGCAGTTATTGGTTTTACTTCTTCTAACCAAAATGCTGGAATCATTGATAATAAAGGATGGGAATTTACACTTGGATACAAAAACAACAACCACAAAGTGCAATATAGTTTTCTTGGAAATTTTGCCATCAGTACCAACAATGTGGTTGACTTAAAAGGCTCTGGACCATTTATTTCTGGTTCAGATCTTGATCCAAGATATATTGTAGCACAAGGTATTCCATTTAACTCCCATTGGGGATATAAAACAAACGGTTATTTTCAAACAACGTCTGAGATTGCCTCCTATCCCACCATTGCAACAAACACAAAACCAGGAGACGTTAAATATGTTGATTTAAACAATGATGGAAAGATTAATGCGGATGATATGACCGTGATTGGTAATCCATTTCCAAAATTCACTTTTGGTTTGAATAGTGAAGTGAGCTATCGTAATTTTAGTTTGAACATCTTCTTCCAAGGTGCGGCTAAAGTAGATACCCGTATTTCTGGTGCATTAGCAGAGATGGGGATTTTTGAAGGATTTACGCATCAAATCTTTGCAGGAAATTATTGGACACCAACTAATACCAATGCCAAATTTCCATTGCCTAGAAAAAGTGATCAACGTAACGTTAATACATCTGACAGACAGATTATTGACGGGTCCTATTTGAGATTGAAAAACATTCAATTAACCTATACTCTTTCTCCTGAAGTAAGCAAGAAATTAGGTATTAAAGGAGCCAATGTGTATACTTCTGCTACCAACTTGGTTACTTTTTCCAAGTTAAATGAATGGAGCTTAGATCCGGAAGCAGAATCAGGAAGGGTAACTTATTTTCCACAAACCCGATTGGTAACCATTGGTGCTAATATCAATTTCTAATCTCTAAATTATTGAACATGAAACAATATCAATCCTATATAGCCATCTTAGCATTCTCAACACTGACTAGTTTGATTGGATGCAAAAAGGCCGTGTTAGAAACATTGCCCAACGATAGAATTTCTTCCGAAATTTATTGGAAAACTGAAGCAGATGCTAGATCAGCAGTCAACGCCATTTATCCAAGTTTGGATGCAGTTAACCTCTTTAATTTAGAGGGAGTAACAGAAATTGGTCATACTAATACCACATTCACGGCGGAATACAATATTGAAAATGGTACTTATGATGCTTCACATTCCAGAATCCAAACCGAATGGACTGCTGGTTACAGAGGTATTTATTTGGCCAATTATTTGCTAGACAATATTGACAAAATAGTTACAACCAATACAGCACTGATAGGTCAGTTTAAAGGTGAAGCCAGAACCCTAAGAGCTTATTTTTACATGAAATTAGTTGGTCTCTATGGAGACGTTCCATTAGTTACTACCAATATTAGTGCAGCTGATGGTAAAGTAATAACAAGAACAGCCACTAAAACGGTTTGGGAATTTATAGATAAGGAGTTAACTGAAGCTGCCGCCTTATTGCCCAATACTTATGCTGCAGTTGACAAAGGCAGAGTTACAAAAGGTGCCGCTTTAGCTTTAAAGGCAAGGGCTAATTTATGGTCTGGAAACTATACTGTTGCCGCCGCTGCTGCCAAACAAGTCATAGACTTAGGTGTTTATTCTTTATTGCCAGAATATGGCAAGCTTTTTAGTATAGCTAGTGAAAATAGCGCAGAAGTGGTTTTAGACAAGCAATTTTTAACGGGTACCATTACCCAAAATGCTTTTTCATTTATGGGGCCTTATAGCCAAAGAAGCTCAGGAAGTAACTATGTACCAACAAAAACATTAGTGGATTTATTTCCTATGAAAAACGGAAAATCTATCACGGATCCAACTTCTGGTTTTGATCCCAAAAATCCTTATTTAAATAGAGATCCCCGCTTACGCTTTACCAGTTATTTAGATGGAGATCCATTGCCAAGTGGGATTCTATTTAGACCAATTCCTGGTGGTGGTGGAGGAGATGAAATTGGAAAAACACAGTATAATACTACCACAGGTTTTTCTTTAAAAAAGTATTGTAGTGCAGAAGACTTTGCAGCACCTGGTGCTTCAGGTTTAAATTTCATCTTACTCCGTTATGCAGAAGTATTGCTTACCTATGCGGAAGCTAAAATTGAGCTCAATCAGATTGATGCAACTGTTTTTGATGCCATTAACAAAGTTAGAACTAGAACTGATGTTGGATTACCTGCCTTGGCTAGTACTTTAACTCAAACTGAATTAAGGGCAGCTGTACGTTTAGAAAGAACTATTGAGTTAGCATTTGAAGGATGGCATCTGTTTGATATTCGCAGATGGAAAACTGCTGAAACAGTAATGCCAGGTAAGGTGTTCGGTCTTACCTATTATACAACTGCTGGGGCTCCTGTAGTTGTGGAAGTGCCAAGTGTTAATAGGGCATTTAGCGCTTCAAAGCACTATCTATGGCCTGTGCCGCAGAAAGAAAAAACCTTGAACCCAGCATTGGGTCAGAACCCCGGATGGTAATACTAAGATTGATTAAAAAAATAACCCCAACTGAATGGTTGGGGTTATTTTTTTATGGGAACTCAATTAGAGTTGAATAGCGTCTAATTGCTTAGATTGATACAATTGATTGTATGTTTTGATAGATTGTTTAATGCCTTGCAATTTCTCTTTTTCTCCAGCCCATTCTTTTTGTAGGTCAGCCATTCTTGCTTTTAAACCGCTGGTGATTTTTGGATTGGGGGCATCGGCTACGCCTTTGATATTGAAAAATTCTGCATTGATTTTACTTGGCCAGTTGATTACGTCCTGACCGTTCTTGATCCTGCTTTCTACAATATTGGCTTCCCAATCTACCATGGTTTTAACCAAGCTATTGGCCGTACTCACCAAACTATCTGCTTGTTTATTGTCTTTATAAATATTGGCATGATGTTCTAATTGTTGTTTTACTTTTCTTAAATCAATCACAGATTGGTGGATCTCACTAATAGTGGCTGTAATATTTTCTAAGATAGCTTGCTGTTCTTTCCAATCTGCATCAGTAGCTGTAATGCCAGGGTTGGGCAATACTTTAAATGTTACTTCTTTTACAGTCTTATTATGGGTAAGTCTAGCCGTATAATTGCCAGGAGGCACTGCGTAACCGCGATAGTCGCCAAAAATATATACTCCCTTTACATTGGGCTCTACTGTTTCTGTTCTGAAATCCCATAGCATACGATTATGTCCCTTTTCAGCAGCCAATTGTTCTTTGGGTGCAGGCCCGCCAGGATATTTACTATATGTTTCATCTTCATGATTAATATAGGTTCTGATGGTCTTACCACTTGCGTTAACAATACTCAAACTCACCGTATCTTTTTCATCAATGGTAGGTAGAACATAATCCAAGATGACTCCTTCGGGAGCATTCTGACCTGCACTATAGTTGGCTTCTGGCAAACCATTGCCACCGCCATATTTGTAACTGGCTTTGGGTTGAAAGATTTGTAGGGTTGATTCTTTTAAATTAGCGGCACTTTGTTGAATAGCAGACAGGTCATCTAAGATCCAAAAAGCTCTCCCTGCAGTGGCGGCCACTAAATCATTATCACGAATCATTAAATCTGTTACAGGAACAATAGGAAGGTTTAACTGAAACTGCTGCCAGCTATTACCCGCATCATTTGATAAATAGAAAGCTCTCTCTGCACCTGCATACAAAATGTTTTTATTTTGCTTGTCTTCTCTGATTACTTTAATAAAATCATCAGCCTGAACGCCTTTGTTAATGCGGGTCCAGCTCTTACCATAGTCTGTTGTTTTGTAAGTGTAAGAAGCGTAATCATTTAATTTATACCTGGTAGCAGATATATAGGCAGTGCCCTTATCAAAAGCCGATACTTCAATGCTATTGATTTGAGATTCCGGTAATCCAGCAGGAGTTACATTGGACCAAGTCTTTCCCTCGTCACGCGTTAATTGTACAAATCCGCAATCACTTCCAGTCCAGAGTTCTCCTTTTGATATGGGTGATTCAGCCACATAAAAAATGGTATTATAATTTTCTCCACCAGCACCTTCATTGGTAAAAGGAAGACCGCCTGGTCCTTGTTTGGATTTATCATTTCTTGTTAAGTCTCCACTTACAAGTTCCCAGTTAATTCCTGCATTACTTGTTTTGAATAATACATTACCAGCATGATATACTGTGTTGGGGTCATGTGCAGAAACCACAATGGGTGCACTCCAGTTAAACCTATATTTCATGTTCTTGGGATCAATAGCCAAGTTCATGGTAGGATAGGCTTGTATGTTTTTAATCTCTCCATTCTTTCTATCCAATATTTCTAAATAACCCTGATAGCAACCTCCATAGATATTGATAGGATTATTTGGATCAAAAGCCAAAAAAGCTGATTCACAACCTGGTCCAAATGTCCAGTCTCTTTCAGTGATAGCGCCCAAATTATTACGGCTTGCAATGATCATGGATGAATTGTCTTGTTGTCCTCCATATACTTTATAAGGGAAAACATTGTCTGTGTTTACCCTATAGAATTGTGCCGTTGGTTGGTTCATGATACTTGACCAAGACTTGGTTCTGTCAAAACTAATTTCTGCTCCACCATCATCGGCCAAGCCAATAATATTGTTAGCCGTTGGATGAATCCAAAAATCATGTGTATCTCCATGCGCCACCCTTACAGGTGCAAAATTTTTGCCACCATCAATAGAACGCATTAGTGGTGCATTGAGCACATAGACCAAGTTTTCATTAATTGGGTCAGCAAACACTTTCATATAATACCAAGACCTTGAACAAATGTCTTGGTTATTGGAAAGCAATGCCCATGTTTTACCCGCGTCATCACTTCTATATAATCCTGATTTGGCTTTCTCCGTTTCAACAATAGCAAATACGCGATTACTATTGGCTCTTGAAACACTAATACCTACTTTACCCATGGATGCTGGAAGACCACCGGTTAATTTGGTCCATGTATTTCCTTCATCGGTTGATTTATAAATGGCAGAACCCGGCCCTCCACTTGATACAGTCCAAGGAAAACGTCTATGTTCCCAAGATGCAGCATAGAGTACGCGAGGGTTATTCATGTCCATACTCAAAGAAGCAATACCAGTGCTATCATTGATATACAAAGTACGTTTCCAATTGAGCCCGCCATCGGTTGATTTATAAACCCCACGTTCATTGTTATTCCCATGAACGGTTCCTTGCGCAGCTACAAAAACTATTTCGGGATTGTTGGGATGTATGACTACATCTGAAATATGTCTGGTTTTTTCTAGGCCAATATTTTTCCAAGTCTTGCCCGCATCGGTAGATTTATAAACACCGTCTCCATAACTGGTCATGACACCTCTCACTGCGTGTTCGCCAGTTCCTACATAGACCACATTGGGATCTGATTCGGAAACAGCAATGTCTCCAATAGAACCAACTTTAAAGAATCCGTCAGAAATATTTTGCCATGACCCACCCCCATCATTGGTCATCCAAACTCCACCGCCAGTATAACCTGCATAAAAGCGTTGGTCATTTTTGACTACACCGGAAACGGCATTGGCTCTTCCGCCACGGAAGGGTCCAATATTGCGCCATTTGAGTCCACCGTACATGCTGTCTGGACTAGTGGTAACTACAGGAGCGGGTGCTGCCTCTTTTTTCTTTTGTGCAGCAAGGGTCAATGACAGACCTATACATCCTGCAAGGAAAAACTGTTTCATATAAAAAATTGAGGGATTAAGATACTACATACGAATGATGTTCCCATCTTCCATTTCAATGATTCGCTTGGTCTTAGCCGCAAATTCATTGTCATGTGTTACAATCAAAAGGGATTGATGATACGCTGACGCCAATTCTTGGAAAATGTTGAACACAATCTCTGAATTCTTTTTGTCTAAATTACCGGTGGGCTCATCACCCATGATAATTAGTGGGTCATTGATTAAAGCACGTGCAATGGCAACCCTTTGTTTTTGGCCCCCTGATAGTTGATTGGGATTCTTGAGGGCTTCATTGTCAATGCCCAGAATCTTTAGCTTTTCCATAGCCCTATGTTCTACTTCTTTGTCTGAATACTTGCCCAATTTAAGACCTGGAAGCATTACATTTTTCAGTACAGAAAATTCATTGAGTAGGTAATGGAATTGAAATACAAATCCAATTTTCTCATTACGAACCTTGGCTAGTTCTGCTTCTTTTCTATTGCGCATGGCAACCCCATCAATATATAATTCTCCTTCATAATCCGTGTCCATGGTGCTTAAGATATAAAGGAGGGTAGACTTGCCACAACCTGACTTACCAATCACAGAAACAAATTCAGACCTGTTGATACTAAAGCTAATCTCCTTCAAAACCTGCACCGTGAGTGGGTCATGAAAGAATTTGGTAATTTTTTTGGCTTCTAGTATTATATTGCTCATATTATTTTCCTCTAATGATAACAACAGGATCAATCTTGCTTGCCTTACGCGATGGAAAATAGCCTGCCATATAAGTGGTTACTAAGGAGAACACACCCCCAATCATGTAAAACCTTGGATTGTAATTAATGGGATAGGTTTTGACCGTTGGTAAGGATGCAGTATTAAAGGGAATCTGGTCTATTAATGCAGATAGTCCAAAGCCAAATAAAAGCCCCAATGCCCCTCCAAAAATACCAATGCTTAAAGCGATGGTAATAAAAATCTTATTTACGTCATTGCCTGAAAAACCGGTAGCCTTGAGTATGGCAATAGAGTCCATTTTTTCATAGATCATCATGTTCAATATATTGTAAATGCCAAAGCCAGCTACAATTAAAAGCGTTACTCCTACTGCATAAGAGATGAGGGTTCTAACTGAACTACCCGTTTCAAATTGAGAATTGGCTGTTTGAATATCTATGGCTTCAATATTGAATTTGTTATGAAGCTCCTTAGCCATCTTAGGTGCTTGCAGTATATCATAGAGTTTAACTTGAATATCTGTGATATAACCCGTTGACTCGCCCAATAGTTTTTGGGTAGTATTTAGATTGGCATAGCTCTGTACCTTATCAATATCACTGATACCAGATTGAAAATAACCCACCACTTTTAATTGAAATCTTTCTCCTTTACTAGTAGTTACTTGTATTACATCGCCAATGGCGGCCATCATTTTTTCTGCCGCACCCTTGCCCAAAACAATGCTATTGGGTGTATTCTTCAAGTCTATATAATTGCCAGATGTAACATAAGTGCTAAAAAAATACAAACGGTTCTCTTCTTCTACATCAATTCCATTAATCACACCGGTGAGGTCTATAGAACCCACATTGTAGAAAACCTGCGCTGTAATCTTTGGTGCTACACCCAATACCCTGCTGTCTTTTTTTAAAGCCTCAATAATAGGAGCACTATTGTGAATTTGTAATAGCTCGTCTTTGGGTTTTAGAGAACGAACAAAATTGTGGTGGTTTTTATAAGCAGGATAAAGGTCAACGGGTTGTTGTTCACTTGCCTGAATCTCATTGTACAATCGAATATGCGGGGTTCTATTTAAAATGAGTCCATCTAACATATCGTTTAAGCCAGACATAAAACTCAGCAAAGTGATAAACATGGTAATCCCAAACGTAACGCCAATGGCAGCCACTAAGGTCTGTTTCCACCTGGCAAGCAAAAGCGACTTTGACACATCTGCTATGAGTTTTAGATTCATTGAGCAGGTTTTAGCAATTCGTCTTTAGCACTAATACCAGATAATACTTCTATGCTATTATAATCCTTGAGACCGGTTTTGATGATTTGTTTTTCGCCATTTGCTTTTATTACCGTGCTATCATTGACCAAATAATTGCGGGGAATCAATATTACATTGTCTTTTTTGCGTAGTACAATGCTTGCTTCAAAACTAATATTAGGATAGAGTTGTGGTGGCTTCTGAGAGAATTCAGCTTCTACCATAAAACTTTTACTCCGCTCATTCATAATGGGATTAATCTTGGTTACAAAGGCTTCAAACACTTGTCCCTTATAGCTTTCCAGACTAACCAATACGGGTAATCCTTTTTTGATTTGAATAATGTCAAACTCGTCAACCTGCATTTCTAAAATAAAATGATTAGCATCTCCAATCACAGCTAGTGGACTTTGTGTTCCCGCAATCTCTCCCTTTACTTTACTCAAACTATATACCACACCACTCATCTCACTTCTAATGGTAAAGTCATTTTCTAACTTACTATTAATCTGTAATAATTTTTTGGATTGGGCAGAGCTAAAGTCTAATTGTTTTTTTAAGTCCTCATATTTTAAAATAGCAGAACTATATTGATCCCTAGAACTTTTATATACCAATTCTCGTTGGTCCAATTCATTTTTTGTACCAATCTGTTCTTTCCATAAAGCAGATTGTCTACTAAATAACAAGGAATCATTGCGCATTTTATAACGCGCCTGATCAATCATCAATTTTGCATCATTGAGTTTGCCCTGGTTATTATTAAAGTCAGAGAATCTAGCACTTAGTTCCGCATTCTCTTTATTCAATTGTTGCGTTTCATTTGAAATAGCAAAAAGTGGATCCCCTTTTTTAACCGTATCTCCTTCTGAGACAAATACGGTTTCAATAATCCCATTTACGGTAGAAAAAGCTTGATATTGGTTTTGGCTTTTAATAAGGCCAGAGGCATAGATAGATTCCGTAATGGAAGACAGGGTTGGACTAATTTTCTCTTGTTTTTCCTTACAAGCAAAAAGAAAACTAACAAAAAAAATGATCAGATATTTTGACATGGGAATGTTTAAAAAGGCCTATTTCATGATTCTTACTGTAGAAAATAATACCTCTTAAAGGTACAACCGATTTTTGAACTACTTGAAATTCAGTTGTTTTTGCCTGTTTTTGCTTGTTTGCCACCCTAAGTTAGCCGTTTGCCCTTTAATAAAGGGAATTGTTTGCCATTTGTTAAAATATTAAAAAAAGGTTAAAATTCATTAGATTAAAAAAACCTTAAACAATACATTTGACTAATTGTAAATGAAAAGCATGAATAAAGATCTACTTAGTTACAAGCCCCTAATCTTGGTAGTTTTCCTTGCCCTAACTGCCTGTTCATCTCAAAAGAACGGCGTAGAAGATGAAAAACCCATTGCATTGCCAGTGGTATCTGTTGTAGAAAAGGATACTGTACTTCAAATAGATTATGTGTCAGACATTCAAGCAGTTAAAAATGTTGAAATCAGAGCAAGGGTTCAAGGATTCTTAGAAAAAATCTTTGTAGATGAGGGTAAAGAAGTGAAAAAAGGGCAACCGTTGTTTCAAATTAATGACCTAGAATATAGAACCGAATTGGCCAGAGCCAAGGCCAATGTTTCAAGTGCTCAAGCTGAAGCAAAAGCGGCTGAATTGGAGGTTGATAGGACTAGGATCTTGGTGGAAAAGAACGTGATTTCTAAAACTGAGTATGATCTTGCTTCTTCCAAACTTAAAGCTGCCAAAGCCAAGATTGATGAAGCCCTTTCTTTTCAGCAAACTGCCGAGACCAAACTTTCCTACACTTTTGTACGTGCTCCTTTTGACGGCATATTGAACAGGATTCCATTGAAGATTGGAAGTTTGATTGATCCGGGTGCTTTACTTACCACCATTTCAGATATTCATAAGGTCTATGCCTATTTTAATATTTCCGAGAATGAATACCTCCAATACAGAAAAGCATTGAGCAAGGGTCAGGAAGAAAACAAAGCCATTCATTTAATACTGGCCGACGGAAGTTCTTATGCGCACCCTGGTAGAATTGAAACTATTGATGGTGAATTCAATGATAATACTGGCGCCATTTCTTTTAGGGCCAGTTTCCCCAACCCTAGTAAATTATTAAAACATGGTGCTTCTGGCAAAGTGAGATTAAATACCAAAGTAGAAAACGCCATTATCATTCCGCAGAAATCCAGTTTTGAAATTCAGGACAAAAATTTTGTATTTGTTGTAGATGAATCAAATAGGGTAAAAACAAGGGTATTCACTACGGGTAAACGCGTACCTAAATTTTATATAGTTGAA
Source organism: Bacteroidetes bacterium 24-39-8 (assembly GCA_002256765.1). GTDB lineage: Bacteria > Bacteroidota > Bacteroidia > Chitinophagales > Chitinophagaceae > Sediminibacterium. Next base: position 24,155 of record NCHJ01000011.1, on the reverse strand, counting down.
AGTGGATTAAAACCAGGGGAGAAAATTGTTTACGAGGGCTTGCAATCAATCAAAGAAGGTTCTTTGATTATCCCTCGGAACCTGAGCATGGATAGCATCATGAAGGCAAGTGCCAACATAAATTGATTTCACCCATTTCTTGATTTCAAATTCAAAACATGTTAGCCAACTTTATCAAAAGACCGGTTCTTTCATTAGTCATATCTATTATCATTACTTTATTGGGTGTGTTTGCTTTGTTTACGCTACCCATTACTCAGTTTCCAGATATTGTTCCTCCCTCTGTTACTGTAACCGCCAAATACACTGGTGCCAATGCAGAAGTTTGTGCTAAAGCAGTAGCCACCCCTTTGGAACGCGCCATCAATGGTGTGCCGGGTATGACTTATATGTCAAGTGTATCTTCTAACAATGGAATTACCCTCATTACCATTTCTTTTAAAGTGGGTATGGATCCTGACTTGGCGGCGGTGAATGTTCAGAACCGTGTTACTACTGTATTGGATGAATTACCAGAAGAAGTAATTAAAGCTGGGGTAACTACAGAGAAAGATGTTAATAGCATGTTGCTATACTTGAACGTGATGAGTAAGGACTCAGCTGCTGATGAACAATTCATTTACAATTTTGCAGACATCAATATTTTACAAGAACTCAAAAGAATTGATGGGGTTGGATTTGCTGAAATCATGGGTCAGAAAGAATACTCTATGCGGGTTTGGTTAAAGCCCGATAGAATGCTTACTTACAATGTATCTGCACAAGAAGTGGTTAATGCATTACGCAATCAAAACGTTGAAGCTGCCCCCGGTAAAACAGGAGAGAGCTCTGGAAAAGCAGAGCAATCTTTGCAATATATTTTGCGCTATACCGGTAAATTCTTTGACCCAGCCCAATATAAAAACATTGTAATCCGCGCTGAAAAAAATGGGTCTATACTTTATTTGAAAGACTTGGCTGATGTTGAATTAGGTGCCATGACATATAGCATGGTTTCTAAAACAGATGGTAAACCTTCAGCGTCCATCATGCTTAAACAAAGACCTGGTTCTAATGCTAGAGATGTAATTCAAAAAGTAAAAGCTAGGATGGCAGAATTAAAGGAAACAAGTTTTCCTCCCGGTATGACATATAATTTTGCTTATGATGTTTCTAGATTTTTAGATGCTTCTATTCATGAAGTAGTTAAAACTTTATTAGAAGCATTCTTATTGGTATTTGTGATTGTATTTATCTTCTTGCAAGATTTTAGGTCAACCCTAATTCCTGCACTTGCGGTTCCTGTTGCCTTGGTAGGTACACTGGCATTTATGCAAGTGATGGGATTCTCCATTAATCTGCTTACTTTATTTGCATTGGTATTGGCCATTGGAATTGTGGTAGACAATGCCATTGTAGTAGTAGAAGCGGTGCACGTAAAAATGGAGGAACAGCATTTGTCTGCCATGGATGCCACCCTTGCGGCTATAGATGAAATTAGTTCTGCCATTATAGCCATAACCTTGGTGATGTCTGCCGTATTTATTCCTGTAGCATTTTTAACAGGACCTGCCGGTGTTTTCTATAGACAGTTTTCATTAACTCTAGCGGTATCCATTGTAATCTCAGGTGTCAATGCACTAACCCTAACACCAGCGTTATGTGCATTGATGATTAAACAAAACCATCATCCCAATCATACAACCTTCTTGGGTAGGTTTTTTAGTTGGTTTAACAAAGGTTATAAGGCAACGGAAAATAAATACCATTCCTTACTAGGGAAAGTTGCAGGAAGAAAGTTTGTGACACTGGGATTATTGGCCATCTTCTTTATTGGTACAGTAGGTTTAAATAAGATACTTCCTTCTGGTTTTATTCCTACAGAGGACCAGGGTATTATTTATGTAAATGTGACTACACCTGCAGGAGCCACTGTAGAAAGAACGGAGCAGGTATTAATGCAAATTGAAAAAGCACTTAAGTCAAATGCATCAGTAGAAAATATTACAACCCTTTCTGGTTATAGTTTAATCACAGAAGCGGCTGGTGCTTCTTTTGGTATGATCATGATTAACTTGAAACCCTGGGATCAAAGAAAAGAATCGGTGAAAGAATTGATTCCCATTTTTAAAGAAAAGACCAAACAGATTAATGACGCCACCATTGAATTTATGCCACCGCCTACCGTTCCGGGTTTTGGTAATACCAGTGGATTTGAATTGCGTGTAATTGATAAAACAGGTTCAGACAATTTGCAGAAAACGGCAGAAGTAACCCAAACTTTAATCAAAGACCTTAAAGCAGGAGGTGTCATTGGAACAGCCAGTACTGGATTTGATCCTAGTTTTCCACAGTACATGATTCATATTGATTATGATATGGCGGCCAAAAAAGGCGTTACAGTAGACAATGCCATGAATGATTTGCAAACACTATTGGGTAGTTTTTATGCCACCAATTTTATCCGATTTGGACAGATGTATAAAGTAATGGTGCAGGCTTATCCAGACTATCGCGCCAAGCCAGAAGACATTTTAAAACTCTATGTCAAAAATGATAGGGGAGAAATGGTGTCTTATTCTACTTTTATTAGTTTAGAAAGGGTCTATGGGCCAGAACAGCTGACGCGATATAATATGTACACATCGGCCATGGTCAATGGAGACGCTGCGCCAGGCTTTAGTAGCGGAGAAGCCATTGCTTCTGCAGAGAAAATTGCCAAAGCAAGTTTGCCAAGGGGATTTGGTTATGAATGGTCAGGGATTACTAGAGATCAGATTGCATCTGGCAATCAGGCTGCCATCATTTTCTTGGTATGTTTATTATTTGTGTACTTGATTTTATCAGCACAATATGAAAGCTTTATCATTCCTTTTTCTGTAATCCTTTCTTTACCAACCGGAATTTTTGGAGCATTTCTCTCTTTGAAATTATTGGGATTGGAGAACAATATCTATGCTCAAGTTGCATTGGTCATGTTGATTGGGTTATTAGGAAAGAATGCCATTTTAATTGTAGAATTTGCCATGCACAAACGTGCTCAAGGCTTAACCATTTTAGAAGCGGCCATGGAAGGCGCAGTTTCTAGGTTACGCCCCATTCTGATGACTTCATTTGCCTTTATTGCTGGATTGATTCCACTTTGTATAGCATCTGGCGCCGGCGCCATGGGAAATAGATCTATTGGAACCGCTTCTGCTGGAGGCATGTTATTTGGTACAGTCTTTGGCGTGATCATCATCCCCGGTCTTTATGTCATTTTTGCTAGTCTAGCTGAATTCTTGCAGAAAAATAAAAAGCAACCCGCAGTGCAGTTTATTGAAGAACCTGAAAATTTCTTATCAAATACCAATACCCAAGATCATGACTAAGAAATACCCAACGCTCATTTTGAAAACTGTTCTAGGGGCCATGTTATTGGTGGCTTGTGGTATGCCCAAAAAGACTAGTACTTTGCCCTTGCCAGAATTACCCAAACAGTATTTAGGCAAGAGCGATAGTAATAATATTGGTCAAACTGCTAGGAACTTATTTTTTCCAGATAAAAATTTACAAGCACTTATTGACACTGCTATTAGAAATAATCCAGACCTACAAATAGCTTTGCAAAAAATGGCTATGGCAAGGGCCAACCGTTTGTTGGCCAATGGTAGTACCAAGCCAACTGTTGACGCCATACTCTCTGCGGGCTTTGACAAATTTGGTGACTATACCATGAATGGTGTGGGTAATTATGACATGAATTTGTCTCCCAATATCAACAAAGACCAACAAGTACCAGTTCGCATGCCTGACCTCTACTTAGGTTTGAAAACTAGTTGGGAGGCAGATATCTGGGGTAAATTATCTGAAAAGAAAAAAGCAGCTTATTTACGTTATTTGGCCTCTGAAAAAGGAAGGCAATGGGCCATGACCCAATTGGTAGCTGAAGTTGCTGGACTTTATTATGAATTGCTTTCTCTGGATAAAGAGCAAGAGATCATTGTTAAAAATATACAGCTACAAGAGAATGCATTAGAAATTGTAAAAGCCCAAAAAGAAGCGGGAAGAGCTACCGAATTAGCCGTTCAACAATTCAATGCACAATTACTTAGCACCAAGAGCAAAAGCTTTGTAGTGAAACAACAAATTGTAGAAACGGAGAGTGCATTAAAAGCGCTTTCTGGAAAATTTGAGTTGGATTTGAAAAGGGGTAGTACAGTTGAGGATTTAAACCTACCAAAAAACATAGCCGCAGGCATACCTGCCAGTCTTTTATTGCAGCGCCCCGATATTCAAGAAATGGAATTATTACTCAAAGCAAATGGGGCTGATGTAGAAGCAACACGTAAAGCATTTTTACCCTCTGTAAACATTAATGCTTATATGGCTTTGAATAGTTTTAATCCAAGCTATTGGATTAATCCTGCATCATTGGCTTATGGACTGTTGGGCGGAATGGTAGCGCCATTGTTGAGTAGGAATCAATTAAAAGCAAATTACGATATGGCTACAGCCACTGAATTAGAAGCTTTTCAACAGTATCGTAAAACCTTGATCAATGCCTATCAAGAAGTGTTAACACCATTAAATGGAATTGCAAATTATAAAGAAATCTATACCCTAAAACAGGCAGAAACCGTTAGTCTGAAAAAAGCAGTTGCTACTGCCAGAGAATTATACATTACAGGTTATGCTTCTTATTTAGAAGTAGTTGCAGCCCAAAGAGGTGTGTTAGAGGCAGAACTAGAATCTGTGACTAATAAGAAAACAACTTTTATACACCTCATTCACTTATATAGAGCACTAGGCGGTGGCTGGCAGTAATTATTTCTTCTTTGGATAAGGTTGATTTCCCATGGCATAAAACCAAAGAATAGGGTTCATTTTCAGTAAGTTTTTCTATTTTACAGTATATGCATTTTGAATTTGGTTTCTATAGTAGTATCCTGCTCATCTTTTTTGTACATGGCTTAGTCTATTCTTTGCTATTGTTACAAAAAGGTATTCGCAATGAAACTGCTTCTGATCAATGGTTGTCAGTATTTCTGCTATTAAGTGTTTTATACATTAGCCCATGGATGTTGGGTTTTGCGGGTTGGTATGATACACAGCCCTTTAGAGATATTATCTTCTATGTAACTTTTCAACACCTTTTCTTTATTGGTCCAGTTATCTTTTTTTACGTTCAAAGCCTATTGAATCCCTCTTTTAGGTTTAGTAAAAAGCATTGGTGGCACTTGGTTCCAGGTTGTTTGTACCTATTATATACGGTATTGATAGTGGTTGTAGACAAACTGATTGTCAAAGACTATTATTTTTTGGAAGAGGGAACAGACAGGGAATTTGATTTCTGGTACCAAACCCTTGGTTATATAAGTATGGCCATTTATTTTGGCGCAAGCATTCGCTACTACTATCTATATAAACAGTTAATGGTGCAAGTAGTTAGCTACGCCGATGCTATTCAGTTTAAATGGGTTCGGAATTTCTTATTTGCTATTCTGAGTATCCTGATTCTGAAATTCATTTTGTTTATTATTAGCTTATTTTTTTCCATTGCATACATAGGAACTTGGTGGTATTTTCTGGGTTTCAGTATTGCCATGTATTATATAGCCGTATCAGGATATGCCAATTCTGTGCGTACTAAAATGCGCTTTAGTGCCGATGTGTTTAGCAGCAAATCTGCCCTGCTTTTACAATATCATACGGTGAATGATGCCTTAGTGGAAGAAGCTGAAATGATTGTGATGGATGATCAAACCTCAAGTAAAGAATCTGACGATGCATTTATCAAGGAATGGAAAGACAAGATTCAAGAAATGGTGGTGGCTTTTAAAATGTATGAAGAGCCGGAATTATCGCTAACAGACTTAGCCAATAAACTAAGGACCAACCCTTCATTGTTGTCAAGGGCTATAAACAAGGGTTTTGGCATGAACTTTAATGATTTTGTCAATTATTATAGGGTTCAGGCATTCATGGAAAAACTTAAAATGGGAGAGCAAAAAAGTCAAACCTTGCTATCCATTGCCTATGATTGCGGATTCAATAGTAAGGCCACATTTAATAGGGCTTTTAAAAAAGCCACAGGAACAAGCCCCAAAACTTGGATGGAGCAAGAGGGTTTGGTCTAAACATCTGTTTTTAATACTTTGTAAATCAATTACTTGCAAGATTTGATACCCCAATTTTTAATCCCTTATCATTTGAGACCAATTGAATATGACTCAAAACATGATCTGCATCTAGTAAGGGTCTGAGTAGCTGCAATTTTGTTTCATCAAATCAATCAGATGAAACAAATCTCCAAGCCGTTTAAGATCCAGTCCTTCCAATTTTCTTTACCAATTGGCTGCTGTTTAGCCGTTCTGTTACTAATAGGGTATACTGCCAAGGGACAAAACCAATTACCTGCCAATCAGAAAGACAGTACTCAAAAAACGCTGGCCAAGGATACAGCCAAAATAGCCCAAGTGAAAGTATTGGAAGAAGTGGTAGTTAAAAGCCGTAAGCCCTTTGTAGAAATGCAAACAGACAAAACTGTTTTAAATGTACAGGCTAATTTGGTAGCAAGTAGCGGAACCGTTTTTGAATTGCTACAGGCTGCGCCAGGAATTTCCATTAGCAATGAAGAGACTATTAATATGAGTGCTAAGTCAGGGGTCAATGTCTTAATTGATGGAAGACCCACCCAACTAAGCGCTAAGGATCTTGCCAATTGGCTCAAGTCTATGCCTGCTAGCCAAGTAGACAAAGTGGAACTAATCAGTAATCCTTCTGCTAAGTATGACGCTCAGGGCAATGCTGGGATCATCAATATCAAACTCAAAAAGAATACCCAAAAAGGATTTAATGGATCTGCTACAGGCGCTTATATTCAAGCAGTACACCCCAACGCCAATTTTTCTACGGATATAAACTTGCGTGAAGGCAAGTGGAATTTCTTTGCCAATGCAGCTGCTAGAAAATCCCGCCAGAACACAGATGGTTCCATTGACAGAAAAGTCAATAGCAATGGTGGGATAAAAGATTTTATCAATCGTACCGTTGACATAGATGCTTCAAGTAACGTGAATTTGAATCTTGGTGCAGATTATTATTTGAACAAGCAAAGCAGTTTTGGTTTTATGCTCAAGAACAATGAATACCGCAGTAGTTTAATGACACCAGGCACTACATTGATTCAAACCAATGGAAAAACAGATTCTTCCTTACAAACCCTTAATGATATTAATCAACAAAATAGTAGAACCAATTATAACCTCAATTATCATTATGAAGACAGTTTGGGTAGCGAGTGGAATCTTGACGCGAATTATACCAACTACAGAAATAGCAACAATAGTTTAATCAAAACCAATCTATTGAATGCACAACAAATTAAATATGGTAATACTGTTAACCAACAATCTGTAGCAACAGCTATTGATATTTATAGTTTCAAAGCCGATTATGGAAAATCATTCAAAGCCAGAAAAGCCAAACTAGAAGCGGGTTTCAAATGGAATAATATTCTTACTGATAATGATTTGCAAGCTGCTTTACTCAAAGCGGGAACTATGCAACAAGATACAGGTAGAACCAATATGTTTAGGTATACAGAAAATATTTCAGCTGCTTATATCAGTATCAATAAAAAGATGGGTAAATGGGAAACTCAGATAGGTCTACGTGCAGAATATGCTAGAATCAAAGGTCAGAGTACTGATTTAAAAGGAACAAGTATCAATTATCCTGATACCAATTATCTCAATCTTTTTCCAACAGCCTTTTTACGCTATGCACACAATGATAAAAACAGTTTTGGAATGAGTATTGGACGTAGAATTAATAGGCCCAGTTACCAAGACTTAAACCCATTTGAATTTGTATTTGATAATTACACGCGATCAAAGGGGAATCCTTATTTATTGCCAGAATTAAGTACGCAAGTTGAACTCAATTACTCTTATCGTGGGGCATTAAATATTGGATTGGGTTATAGTCATACTAAGAATGTTTTTCAAGATATTAGTACCCAAATTGGAGAAGTTACGGAAGAAACTACCTTTAATATTGGTACTGAAAAAAGATTTTTTTTCAACTTTAGCCTTAACCTTCCTGTAAATAAATGGTGGGACTTGTATACAAATCTTTCTCCTAATTATAAACGCTATCAAGGACAAGTACCAGAAGGAATCATTGATCAAGGTGCATGGGCCATGAACTGGTATGGTAGTAATAGTTTTTCATTACCCAAACTGTGGAAAATTCAAATAAGTACATGGGGTAATGTTGCAACTAAGGATGCTATGTCTTCCTCTGCTTGGTTGGGTTCAGTAGACATGGGTGTTGGTAAATCATGGAAATACAAACCCTGGTCATGTAGAATAGCAATAACAGATATTTTTAATACCCAGCGTTGGAAAGAGGAGGTTGATTTTGGAAACGTGTATTATAATTACTTGCGCAAATGGGAGAGTAGAAATATTCGTTTTCAGGTCACTTACAAATTTGGAAAAACCAAGTTTAGCAAGCGCGATAGGGAAATGGGATCAGCTTTAGAAGAAGGGAGGATTAAGTAAAAAACTATACTTTTTTACTACGATTCAAGTTACCCATCCCAACCGGTAGTACTTTTTCAAGCTTCTATTTTAAGGCTGTTTTTATACTAGAACAAGTATAAAATAGGGGGTGTTTTTTTATACTTGAACGTGTATAAAATAGGAGGGCTGTTTTTATACTAGAACAAGTATAAAAATGGGGCATTTTTAAAAATTCAAAAAACAAGTATCAAGCCGGTCTATTGGTTTCAGTAATTAGGACAAGTCATAAGGCAACCCCCTCCCGCATGTTGTAATAGAAATAAAAAACCTCCAGAACAATCAGCGCTGGAGGTTTTTTATTTTATTGTTTAATCCATTCAAATAGTCCGTTCTGCTGCACTTTCATCTTGGTCACTTTGCCCTTGCCATTTAATACAAATTCAACTTGTGCATCTTTAACCCCTTTAAAACTGCATTGGGTAAAATTCATAAAGACCAACGGAAAGGTTTCTTTGGCTGATAATTTGGCCACTAAAACGCCTTTCAAATTTTGAATGATAATTTTTCTTTTAGGGTCAGTGGACAATACATAGTTGCCCAAGTAATTGGCGTAGGCCGATTTGGGAATCACAAAAATTTCCACTTTTGGAACAACTTTCTTTAATTCATATTTTTCACCCTCGTCATCCAATAACACTTTGGATACTTTTCCATCAGCTCCCTTTATAAAATCCAATTCTGTTTCCATAATCTTCAAAAAGAATCGATGGTCATTAATAGGATAGAGATTGGTCTTGGGCAGGTTCACCGTTTTAGAAGAGACTTTTAATTTGCCGTCTTCTAAAATAATGGTGGCTTTGAGTTTGCCATCATAATCACCCACATATTGTTCCAACACTTCTTCAGAAAGCTTGGCTGTTTGTCTAAAGGGGGTGTAAGCTTCCCATTCCCAAGGGATGCTCAAGCCAGCAATTTTTTCCAATACTTCTTTGTAGATACTTTCTCCATTTGAGCTATTACTCATGAGCAGGATGGCCCATTTTTTTTCAGGAATAACAACACTATAATGCCCCCAACCATCTGTATGACCTTCTTTAAAATATGCTGGTCCATAAGCCGTTTTCATCACGCCCCATCCCAGACCATAACCCAGTTCTATGCCAAAATTAGCACTAGTGGTATCCGTGTTCAAAGAAGGAAATTGGTGTTTGGTATAAATGCCAATCTGTTTGCTAGTCATTTCTTTTCTACTCTTATCAGAAATGAGTTTGCCGCGCATTAGTGCAGACATAAACTTGCTATAATCTGCAATAGTGGTTTCCATAGAACCCGCAGCATTGGCTTTTGTTCTTTTAGATTTTTCTAAAGTTTCTTCATTAAAATCATGCCCAACCGCAAAATTATTTTCAAAGTTTGGTTGCCATAAATAAGAAGTTCTATGCATATCCAATGGGCGGAAAATTTTCTCCCGCGCCAACGTTTCCAATGGTTTGCCAGTTATGGTTTCTACTACCAATTGCAATAAAGCAATACCTTCTCCACTATAAGCATAGCGTTCACCCGGTGTGAAAAAGAATTCCAACTTATTATTTTCCTTGGGATTGAATTGGCGCCAATTAGGAAAACCTGTGGTATGGTTCAAGCAATGACGCGCGGTCAATAATTTCCATCGGCTATCGCTACTAAGGTCTTTGTATTCTGGATAGTCCGGAAGGGGTTTGGGCAAATAAGTATAAATGGGTTTGTCTAAATTTAATTTGCCAGCTTCAACTAATTGCATCACCATAACGGCAAACAAAGATTTTGATAGGGAAGCTCCATAAAAGCAAGTGCTGGTATCATTCATGGCATTTTGCCCCTTATTCTTAAAACCAAAAGCCTTTACATAGTAGGGTTTATTATCATTTATCACTGCAACGGAAAGGCCAGTCACTTCTGCTTGCTGCATCAGATCTGTGATTGTGGCCTCGGCCTGTTTGGTGTCTATTTTTTTGCCATCGGCTTTTTGAAACTGCTTTGGTTGGGCAATTATTGCCTGGAATGCTAGGCATCCTGTAATTAAGAGTACATATTTTTTCATGCGCATTAGGGGTATGTCTTTATCTAATTCCAATCTCTGCTACCGTTGGTGCAGAGCCGTCAATGGTATGTTTTGACGTTATACGCAAAAACCGTGCCTGTGTAGGATTTTTTAATACGGTGGATTGTTGAACAGGATTATTGGCAATATTGGAGAACTCTCCTTGGGCAGCAATACTAAAGCTCACACCATCCAAACTGGTTTCATAGAGGTATTGATCTACCATCCCTGTTTTCAATCCATCTTGCCTAGGCAAAAAATCAATAATAGAAATGGTCTGAGTTTTTTGAAAGTCAATAAGCAAATGTTCTCTTTTGGGGTCTCCTACATAGGTCCAAGTTGCTGGATTGCCGTCAATAGCCGCTGAATCCTGTGAGGGCAAAAGCTTCCAAGTTTTTTTGGCATTGACCATGGCATCCAAATTGGCTTTTTCATTTTCTACCAATACGGCTGCTGGCTCTGCAAATAGGGCAAAGTCGCTCAAGGCAATACTAACAGGAGATTGAAGAATGCGCAAACGGAGCTTTTGGGCCTCCACCATTTTAGGTAAACGAATCAATCTATTTCCGCCAATACTGGTTGCTGTGGCAATTTCATTCCAGCCCTTGCCATCCCAACTATCAACGGCAACTGCTTCAATGCGTTGACCTAATTTAATGTTCTCGCGCAAGCGAATTACATTAAACTTACTAGGTAAACGAAGATTGATTTCTAAACTAGCTGTGTTTACTTGATCATCCGTGGCCCAATAACTATAACGATCGTTATCGGTTAGGTGGTTCACCGTATACAAGATACTTTTTGCCCTGGTGTTGCTAGCAGTAATGCTGGCGCCATGGGCTAAATTGTTAGCAAATGTTGCACGTAAAATATCGCCGAAGGCTTTCATATTGGCAATATCATCTGAGTGCAATTCACCACTTGGCATAGGTGCAATTCCCAAATCAAGTGAAGCACCACGGCCCACACTTTTATAATAGAGGTTTAATAATTGAATGGGTGTTTTGGTTTTGCCGTCTTGTTCTGGATGGTAAAACCAACCTGGCCTTAATGGCACATCACATTCTGCAGGAATCCAAAAATCTCCATTTCTGGTTCCAATAGGGAGCACCTCTTCTTTGACAAAACCGGGTGAAGATTTCTTGCCTGGTACCGGACTTTGTGGGGTAAATGTGGCCCAGGAAGTTGAACCAGCTTCACCCCTTTCATTGCCTACCCAACGAATATCGGGTCCAATATCGCTAAAAGCAACTGCCATGGGTTGTTTGCTCCTAACCATGCCCCAAATTTTGTCAAAGTCATAATAATCTGATGCGTTGATAGACCTTTTTTCTTTGGCCCCGCCATAATAACCATCGCCCCCATTGGCGCCATCAAAGAACACGGTATAGAGTTTTCCGTAATTGGTATAGAGTTCCTCTAATTGTGGATGGTAGACATTGTTCACGTATTCGGGTTTGCTATAATTGGGATTATTTCTGTCCCATGGTGAGCAATACAAACCAAAAGCCAGTCCTGCTTTTTTAGATGCATCCATCATTTCTTTCACCAAGTCTCCTTTGCCACCCCTAAATGGAGAAGCACTAATATTATAAGGGGTAGTCTTAGTTGGCCAGAGCGCAAACCCATCATGGTGTTTGGCAACTAAGGTCAAACCTTTGAAACCGCCAGCTTTAACGGCTGCAAAAATTTTGTCCGCATTAAAATTACTTGGATTAAATATGGCTGGTTCTGCGTCTCCAAAACCCCATTCTTTGTTTTGGAAAGTAGTGGGCGTAAAATGCATGATCACATACATTTCCATCTCCTGCCAACGAAGTTGTCTCTCTGTAGGCAAAACGCCATAAGGCTTTGGTGCGCTTTGCGCGATGGCTGTTGCAACAAATAAGCAGCAGCTCAAAGAAAAAATAATTCTTTTCATAACATTTATTGATCCGTAAAATAGTAACTATTTTCCTTTTAGGTGTTCCCAGATTTTTTGCAAGCTATATGTGGGGTGTTCACTCACCTTTTTGCCTGAATGACCCATTCTCTGTGTAGGATAGATACTGGAATAGCCACTGGCAAACTTGGCAAATAAACAGGCTACAAAAAAATAGAGCACAAAATCGGTTCCAAACAATTCACATGCCATAATGGTGCAGGCAAGTACGGTATTGGTAGCCCCAGCAAAAACGGCAATAAATCCAAGGGCGGCAAATAAATCTATGGGCGCTCCCATAATCCAACCTAGGGTATTGCCCAAAGCTGCACCTACAAAAAAAAGGGGGGTTACTTCTCCTCCTTTAAATCCTGTACCTAGGGTGATAGCAGTAAATAATAATTTCCAAAACCAGGAGAAGGGGCTTACACCATCTTCTTTAAATGCTGAAAGAATTGAAACGCCATTGGCTTGTTCTGCCACCACACCAAGCCCTAGGTAATCACGGGTGTCTAACCAGTATGTTAAACCAATGACCAATAATCCGCCAGCAACAGGGATTAACCATTTAATGGGAATCCATTTATGGAAAATGGTTTTTACTTGCAAATGCGCTTCAGCAAAAAGAAAGGCTGCTAATCCAAAACCAATAGCAGCAATAATAGTCTTGCCAAGTAATAGTGCGTCAAAATGGAAGAACTGCCCCAGGTCATTGGGTGAAAAATGAATAATATATTTAGTATGCTCAATACCCCAAGCTAGGCAAACCAAATGTGCTATGATGCTAGTGAAAAAGCAAGGCAACAATTCCTTGTATTGAATACGTCCAATGGCAATGACTTCTACAGCAAATACGGCTCCTGCTATTGGAGTGCCAAAAACAGCAGCAAAACCTGCCGCCATTCCACACATTAATAATAGTCTCAGGTCTGCTTCTTTTAGTACAAACCATCTACCAACAAAAGCAGCCATGCCTCCACCCATTTGAACAGCTGTTCCTTCTCTACCAGCCGATCCGCCAAATAAATGTGTGATCAAAGTGGTCAACAGTACTAGAGGGGCCATTCTTGCAGGAACCTTGGTTTGGGTATTATGTATGGCATCTATTAGAAGACCATTGCCCGCTTCTGATCCTTTGCCCCAGTATTGGTATAAAACAAAGATTAGGATTCCAGCAAAAGGAAGTAAAAACAATAACCAGCTATTCTGCCAACGTAAATAAGTTACTTGGTCTAAGAGCCAAAGAAACAAGGCAACCAAACTGCCTACTAGAACCGCCAAGATGGTGAGTAGCAACAACCATTTGAAAATAGGTTGAGTGATGATTTTTGTTGAGGCAGTTTTGCTAATTGATTGCATTTTAGTTCATGTACCAACACGTATATCATGTTCTTTGTACACGACGAATGTACCGAATTAATTTTTTTTTACCATTCACAAACCTAAAACTACCTTTTACAAACTCATTGCCGTTTTTGCGGGAAAAGATGCATGTCAACTAAAATAAATTCATGCAATAGATTATATTTGTCTTCGGTTTGTAACTCCCAATAAACTGTTTGCTGGCAGCAATGCTGTTGGTATCATTGCATCGGCAATGTTTTTTTTCATTTCCCCTAATGATTTATTTATGATAGACAATATGAGCATTGCCATAATCCTATTATCGGCAATTGCCGGATCCTTAATCACGTTCTTTTTGTATCGTGCCTATGCCTTGCGTAGATTTTTGCAAATGGAAGCCACGCTTCAACAGAAACAGCAAACAGAAGCAGACTTACAACAGGTTTTAAAAAACACGCAATCAGAAAAGGAACAATACCTCATGCGCGCCACACAGGCAGAAACCAAACTAGTTATGTCTAATGTGGCATTGGCAGAAGCCAAGGAAGCAGCCAAACATATTAATGAACAGATTAAGTTGGAGTTTGGTGAACTGGCGCAACAAATCATGGAAACCAATTCCAAAAAATTTACACTGCAAAACCAGGAACAGATAGGACAGATTCTCCAGCCACTAAAAACAGAACTCGGCGATTTTAAAAAAAAAGTGGAAGAAACCTACGACAAGGAATCCAAGGAGCGATTCACCTTGGGTAGAGAAATTGACCGATTGGTACAGATGAGTTTACAGGTAAGTACAGAAGCCAATAACCTTACAACGGCATTAAAAGGGAGCAACAAATTACAGGGTAATTGGGGTGAGATGATTCTTGAATCTATTCTAGAACATAGTGGGCTTGTAAAGGGCAGGGAATACTTGGTGCAAGAATTTATCAAAGACCAAGCTGGGAATATAATTAAAGATGAAAACGGAAAGGGCTTGCAGCCCGATGTAACCATATTTTATCCTGATCAAAGAAAGCTCATCATTGATTCAAAAGTAAGTTTACTTGCTTGGGATGAATACAGTTCTGAAACGGATCCTAATTTACAAGAAGCAGCGTTGAAGCGGCATATTGCCAGTATTAGAGCGCATATGGATGGTCTGAGTAGGAAGAATTATCCCAAATATGCCCAAGCATTAGATTATGTGCTTTTGTTTATACCCATTGAACCAGCCTTTTTAGAAGCGGTCAAAAAAGATACTCAGCTCTGGAAGAATGCCTATGATAAAAAAATCATGCTGGTCAGCCCCACTAATTTGTTGGCAGTATTAAAAATTATAGCCGATATCTGGAAAGTGACCCAACAAACCAATAACGCTGTAGAAATTGCAGAAAGAGCGGGATTACTGTATGATAAATTTGTCTTATTTCTTGAAAACCTAGAAGTAGTGGGCAAAAAAATGGCAGAAGCACAGACAGGTTATGAAGCTGCCATGAAACAATTGGGAACTGGAAGAGGTAACCTAATTGGAAAAGTAGAAGAACTCAAAAAAATGGGTGCTGCGGCTAGTAAACAAATTCCAGATAAACTGTTATATCAATTGAAGGAAGAGTAGCTTTTTTATTCAACAAAACACTATTTCTTTAATTTATTTTTAAGTATATTTGGGAGAGTCCTTCTTCATTAAATCTTTCTCATGCTTGTTTACCAATCAGTGGAATCTGCCGCTCTTTTGCATGGGAGTTCTTGTGCCTTGGTATATGGTGAACAATCACTGAGCTATGATCAGTTAATGGAAAAGGTAGACAATCTTTCCAAAGCCATTTTAGACCAAGCTAATCAGGAAGCATATATTGGTATTAGTGCTACCCGTTCTTTAGAAATGGTAGTAGGTGTTCTAGCCATACTTAAAGCAAGAAAAGCCTATGTACCCTTAGACACCAAATATCCCAAACTAAGATTAGACCAACTGATTCAAGACTCCGGGATCCACTTTTGTATTAGCAAAGAAGCAGAATCAAGTTTGTTCCAAGATCTTGGGTTAACTAGTCTTGTTTCAGATATAACTTATGACCTACCAAATAGATTGGTGCCATTTATTAATCCAGCTGTTTGTGTACTCTATACTTCTGGATCTACCGGAGTGCCCAAGGGGGTTTGTTTACCCCAGCAAGGATTATTAAACCAAGTTAATTGGCAAATCAAAAATGGGTTTGCCAAACCTGGTGTGAGAACCTTGCAATATTGTCATTTGAGTTTTGATGCGGCTTTTCAAGAAATCTTTGTTCCATTATCAACAGGTGGAACCTTACATATTATAGACGATACCCACAGACTAAATGCAGGTAACCTTCTAAAGTATATTAACGAACACCAGATTAATAGACTATTTCTGCCCTATGCCATGGTGCAAATGTTGGCAGAAACTGCAGCTACCTATGACCTCTATCCAGAGTCTGTAAAAGAAATTATTACTGGCGGTGAATTATTAAGGATAACTCCACAGATAGCCCATTTTTTTGGGATGTTAAAAGAGACCACTTTGATGAATGTGTATGGTCCAACAGAAGCCAGTGTTTGGGTAACTGAATTAAAATTAAAGGGCGATGCCTTTCATTGGCCAGCTATTCCTTCTATTGGCAAACCCATTGGCAATATTCAATTATATATTGTAGATCCTCATTTAAATGAAGTAGTTGAAGGCTCGCCCGGAGAAATTTTAATTGAAGGGGAATGTTTGGCTTTGGAATATTTAAATAAACCCAAAGAAACGGAAGAAAGGTTTATCAAGTGGGTGCATCCTTACAAAGGAGCATTAAGGGTTTATCGCACGGGCGATTTAGCCAGCCTTAATCCAGATGGCAGTTTGCAATTCTTGGGAAGAATGGATGGGCAAGTTAAAATTAGAGGAGGCAACCGCGTAGAGTTAGGAGAGATAGAAGTGGTGATTAGTAAAATTCAAGGTGTTCGTCAAGCCGAAGTAATGGTTAGGGAAGACTATACTAACCAGAAAAGAATTGTAGCCTATATTATTCCAACAGACAAAAATTTAACAGTTGACAAGATAAAGGAAACAGTCAAAAATCAGTTGCCTGATTATATGATTCCATCGGCATTTGTGATGATGGATTTCTTTCCTTATACCGTTAGTGGCAAAGTAGATAGAAATGCCCTACCCATTCCTGAATTTGTAAGTACACAGGTAAATAAATTTGTTGCACCTACTTCTGAAATGGAACTCTATCTAACAGGATTGTGGCAAGACTTATTACGTTTAGATAGTATTGGCATCAAAGACGATTTTTTTGATTTTGGTGGTAACTCTTTACTGGCCATTCAAATGATGGTGAGAATTGAAAAAGAAAAAGGCAAGCAGTTACCCCTTGTTTCTGTATTTGAATACGCTACCATTGAAAAGTTAGCAAAACTAATTCAAGGTAGTCAAACACCAGAAGCCTATCATACCTTGGTGGCGCTCAAAGCAAGTGGTAGTAGGCCTCCGCTATTTTTGATTCATGGTGATAGCTTGAATGTGCTGAGTTTTGTAGGCTTAACAAAATACATTCATCCAGACCAACCAGTTTATGGGTTACAGCCAAAGGGTATGGATGGCAAGTCTGATCCCATTGATTCTATTGAAGGCATTGCTGCTTATTATAACCAGGCCATTATTGCAAAATTTCCAGATGGGCCCTATGCTATTGCAGGATACTCTTTTGGTGGGTATGTGGCGGTAGAAATGGCAAAGCAGTTAAAAGCAGAAGGACTTCAGGTTTTGATGATTGGTTTGTTTGATACCAATGTCATCAATGCAGAAAACTACCTGACATGGAGCAAACAATTGCATAGAAAGTTGTTGCGTCAAATTCCTAAATTCAAATGGATTGTACAATCCATTATAGAAAATCCTGCTAAGGCCTTGGGATATCAATTCACTAGTTTAAATAATCGGCTAAGGTCTACTTTAAAATTGGGATCAAAAGCAGAATTGCCAGAAGTTAATAGTTATTACTTGATGATGGATAAGATTAATGCAGTTCATCATCAAGCATTGTATCAATACAATCTAAGCCCATTTGAAGACAAAGTAGTGCTATTCAAAGCGCTAGACCGCGTCTATTTTGTAGATGATTTTGATTTTCTGGGATGGCGTAAATACGCGTTAACTGGAGTAGAAGTACACAATATTCCTGGTAACCATGATACCATGTTCAAAGAACCTAATTGTCAGATTCTGGCACAGGAAATGGATAAAGCCATGCTCCTAGCCATTCATAATGGCACTAAACAATCCAATTGATTTTACTAACTTGGTGATAGAACATCTTACATGGTTCTATCTGAATTCCAACCAAGCCCCAGACAAGCCGAATACGTACGTGTATACCGGATTGTCCAATTCATGTTTGAACATCCAGAAAACATACCCTTTAAATGTTATCCCCCAAGGCCAGAACATTGTTTGAGTTTTTATCCGCGTGATATTGAAAAGCTACAATATGCAGAAAGTGGAAAATGGCATACCAATTTAAAATCGGTCTTATTTGGACAACAACAAGAAGTGACTAATAGATACGTGGGCAAGGATTTCTTAGTCTTTCAAATAGTGTTTAGACCTGGCGCTTTGTATAGACTTACGGGCATTCCCTCACATGAAATCACCAACCAGACCCTAGACGCAGAAACCGTTTTTCCTTCCTATATCAAAGAGGTGAATGAGCAATTATTTCATTCGCCTGACTTTAAAACCATGATACAGGTGGTAGAAAATTTTCTTATTCAGGTTGGGGCCAAACAACAAAAAGAAGCACACCGATTAGACCAAGTAAATAACCAGGTGCTTTCTATGAAAGATGGGGTTTCGGTAGACTGGATGGCCAAGGAATCTTATTTAAGCAATAGACAATTAGAAAGAAAATTTTTGGATAGAATGGGCGTAACACCCAAATATTTCAGTAGGCTGGTTAGGTTTGAAAACGCCTTTAGAATGAAAAATCAATTTCCTCAGAAAGATTGGTTAACCATTGCCATACACTGTGGTTATCACGATTACCAGCACTTGGTAAAAGAATACCTAGCGTTCACTGGAAAAACACCAACAGCCTTTCACCAATTAGACTCAGAAGGGCCAGAAAGGCAGTTTGGCGTAGCCGATACCTATTAAAATGTCGTTTTTTTACCAGTAAAGCATTATTGACAGTGGGCATTTTTGTAGGGCATTAAAACCTACATCATGCAAAGAAGAAAATTTTTAACCACTGCAGCATTATCTATGCCAGCACTGGCTTTTGCCAGCAAAAATGTTCCATCTACCACAAAAGCTATTAGAACAGGAAAAGGCTTTGTGGTCAAATCTGGCCAAAGCCGATTTGGTGAGCAAACCAAACTTGGCGGTAAAAGCCCCAATGACATTAAGGTTTCTTCTAAGGACACTAATGGAGACCTGACCATTTTTGAATATACCGGTAATGAAAAAGGTGGACCACCATTACATATTCATCCTAATCAAGACGAGGTCTTTTTCATTATGTCTGGAAACTTCTTGTTCAAAGTGGGAGATGATCAACATACCCTAAGAACAGGAGATACCATTTTCTTACCTAGAAATGTTCCTCATACCTGGGCCCAGTTATCAGAGCAGGGGAAAATGTATTTTCAGTTTCAACCTTCAGGAAAAATGGAAGACTTTTTCAGGGTGATTGGTTCCTTAAAAGGAGCACCAAGTCCGGAACAAGGAGCCAAGATTTTTGCTGATCATGATATGCAAGTAGTTGGCCCGCCACTTGCTTTCTAGTTACTAGCAAATTATGGTTAATTTTGTGCAACAGCTTTTGGCTGTTGCACTTTCATGATTAAGAAAAAACCTGGAATAGATATTATAGATAAGATTCTGGACGCTTGTTACAAATACAATCCAGATGCATTGTTTATCATGAGCCTGATGCACCAATATGAGGAGCGTGGCTCCTTGAGCAAAAAACAAATGGAAGGTCTATATCTAAAAGCCGCTAAAGTTCCAGACCTGCCCCCCAACTGGCTAGCAACTCTAGAAGCAGAGATTATTAAAAGACCTAACCGTGATAAAACACCTGCTGCTTCCCTTAAGCCCATAGAAGAAAAAGACCTTGCTACAGAAAGCAGGATCAAGGAGATTTTAGAAAAATATCCTCAGCACAAGCGGGTGTTATTTTTGCAATCTAAAGTCAAAAACAATGAACTCTTGCTGTCAGATGAAAAAAAAGAAATAGAGAAGTTTCATAAGTTGCTCATTAAATAATCTGGTTATTTATTTCACCTCTAATTTGCGCAAAGTCAACTTGCCCTCAAGGATGATGATGGCGTACAATTCAAAATCCAGTTCCCCGGTTTTTAAAGGTTTCTCTTCTGCGTTCATATTGGGTAAGAACTTTAAACCAGCATTCAATGCAGCACTTAAAGCAGTGATAGTCTCTGGAATTTTAGTATCGGTACCAATACCATAAGAAGCTAAAGATCCATTTTCAAAAACCATTTTTAAATCGCTCTGGCCAAAACCTGTTTTGGTCTTGGCATAAAATGCTTCAGATAAATCTGGTAAATAAACAATGCTGGCCTTCTTGCCCCCATTGGCATTGGCATTTTTCTCAACCAATAAAAATGGTTTGGGATAATGAAAACGAATGGCTGAGGTTTTGGTGAGTTCGGAATCACTGTAAATTTTAACCCCAGCACAGGAACTAAAAAGTAAATAGAAAAAAAGACTGAGTAGGATTACAATGGTTTTCATAGAATCTTATTTAGTTGATGAAATAAATGGAATGATTTTTTCAACCATAGCATTGCAATAGAGGTCAATTCTTTGCATGGCTGTATGGGAAAGCACCCAGTTCATGGGTAAATCTTTTGTATTAATCTCTAGCTCTAATTGTAACAAATGCGCTGGTCCAAACCTTTGCAAACAATACTCATTTAAGCTATTGATGGCAATGGTTGTTCTGGCATTCCTGGTTTGGTAAACCGGATATAATAATTCGGAAACTAAAATTAAAGCAAAGAATCTTGGGTTTCAGTCTGGGATGTTGTTCAAAGGGTAGGCTCTGTAATAACGCTAATAAAGTCTCTTGACCACTATTCTCAAAATAGCCGCCATCTACGTAATGTCTTCTTGTTTTGCTATCGCCTATATGAGTAGAAAACATGGCAGCAGGAGATAGTAAAGGAAATCTGGCACTCAGATTGATTGCAGAGCTTAAAGCAATTGGAACAGGATATCGCGCAGCAAGGTCTCTTTTATTTGAAAAAGGAATAGCATCTGTCAAGTTCAGGTTACTCCAAACACAGGGCAAACCCGTTTCCGCTTCAACTGTTTGAAATAAAACGGCTGGCGCGATATTTGAATTTGGAATTGCTTGCTCAAAATGATTAGACAAATATTTACCCAACGTTGCTAACTCCCAACCATTTTCCCAAGATTGTTCCAAGGCAATGGCCCTATCTAAAATAGGAAGATGCCAAGGAATCAAACACTGTACAATTTCTGCAAAAACCAATTTGCCCGTAGTTGCTGATAGAAAATCTAGTTCAAAAAAATCTTTGCAAACTGGGCTAAGTTGCTGTTCTGGTATGCCATCTTTTAAACCTTGAATACTTTGAAAAAATCCTGCGCCAAGGCTACCGCCAGATACGGTACTATACGCATAGACCCGCTTTGCGAAACTTGAATCAGCATCGGCTAATTTTGAAAGTAGCAAGGCAGTAAATGCACCAGTTCTTAGGGCACCTCCTTCTGCAGCAATCAAGTAAATGGGAATACTATCTGCAAGATTGTTTGATTCTACCTGTCTAGCCCATGCTTCAAAATGAGTAGCTACCAATGGAAACTGTTCTGTTCTTGCATTTTGGAGAACCCTAATGGGGTGGTCTTGATTTATATAAGAACATAACAAAACCCAGCCAATAATGCATAAACGATAAGGGAATTTGAATTTTCCCAAAGGTTGGGCCTGATCCAGAAAATCTAACAATACATAGATTATTTGCCAACAACCAAAGCCGCAGCAAATAAGAGCAGCAGCACCAACTAAAGTATAAGTATGAAGAGGAATTAATGAGAACAGTATAATCAAGCAAACTGAAATAGCACTTAGAATCAGCAGTTGTTTGATTAAGCAACTATAAAAAGACAAGGGAATCCTAAAGACCCATGTTTGTGTTGGATAGGGTTGATGATATATTCCCTGTTCTATCAAAACAAACCCTTCAGGTATAAATGATCCATTGGGTAAGGGTGTTTCTCTAGGTAGATCATTTTCAACCTTTGACTTGCATGGTCCATGGTCTTCTTTAATAGGTAAGCTGCTAGCAGGAAGATCAATTCTATATAGATTAAAAATGCCATAGAGTTTTCCAGTCCAAAATGCTTCTTTGGCAGACAAGCGCATCCATTTTCTAAACAATGGAATTTTTCTTTTCGCGTGATAGAGTTGAAAGAGCAACCAACATTCTGCAGTTAGCAGACTTATAAGCATCAATAATACTGCAAGTTGAAAACCACTATCAGACTGATTTTGAAAATAAGCTTTGACCAAACCAATACCCAAGATGAATATGGGTGCGTACAAACAAAACTTTGCCAATTGTACCTGTAACCATTTTCTTGATTGTACAGATGCTATAGAAAGAGAATGACCTGAATTGTCTGTCATGTATAACAACATCCTACAGCAAAATTCAGAAGAGATTGACCAGAACAATACACCCAATAGTAGAATGAATAAGGCAGACGGGTTTCCCACCTGAAAACTGTTTTCTAGCAAAAGCAATAAGACATCGGTACCTTGTGGCAAGAAAAGAAATGCTATTATCGCTATAAAGTGAAAGACCATTAATACCCAGATGCCCCTACATACAAAGAGCAGATTTCTGCTAAATTCTAAGAATTGGTCTGGCAATTTGGCTACTGGCATATTGGGTCTTTAATGATCCATTAGCCAGGGACGCCAATGCTTTTTCAAATTACAAAAGCCATTGATATTTTGCAATGGGTTAAAGGGGGTAAAAACACCCATTTTTTGACTTGGAAAAAGGGTGAATTAACGGTAGGATAATGAATAACTGCTCAATCCAAGTGATTATTGAATAATTTTGTACTTGCTTTATAAAAATTGTCTTGGTGAGTAAGACTAATTGTTAAATAATACTATCATGTCTGCAAATAATTGTGCACCAGCTAATGAGCGTAAAAAATTGAGTTTCTTAGATAGGTACTTAACCCTTTGGATTTTTATGGCCATGGCTATTGGGGTCTCTATTGGTTATTGGATTCCTTCTTCAGCAACATTCATTAATTCTTTTTCAGAAGGAACTACCAATATCCCATTGGCTATTGGATTAATTTTGATGATGTATCCTCCCTTTACCAAAGTCAGGTATGATCAATTAGGTAAAGTATTTAAAAATACCAAGGTATTGGGGATCTCACTTTTATTAAATTGGGTGATTGGTCCAATTTTAATGTTTGTGCTAGCCATTTTATTCTTGCACAATCAGCCAGAATATATGATTGGACTGATTTTGATTGGATTGGCAAGATGTATTGCCATGGTGATTGTTTGGAATGAGTTGGCAGAAGGCAGTAGAGAATATGCAGCAGGATTAGTAGCCCTAAATAGTATTTTTCAGGTCTTATTATATAGTGTCTATGCTTATATTTTTATTACAGTATTACCACCCTATTTTGGAATTAAGGGAACAGAAGTTAATATCACTATTGGGCAAATAGCAGAGAGTGTAGCCATTTATTTAGGGGTTCCATTTGCAGCAGGATTTATAACCAGATATGCATTGATTAGATTAAAGGGAGAAGACTGGTTTCAACAAAAATTCATACCTATTGTATCTCCTATTACTTTAATTGCCCTACTATTTACCATTGTGGTTATGTTTAGTTTAAAAGGACAACTGATAGTCCAAATTCCATTTGATGTGATTAAGATTGCCATTCCAATGTTGATCTATTTTGCTATCATGTTTTTTATTAGTTTTTTGATTGGGAAAAAAATGGGAGCGGATTATTCAACCAATACTTCTATTGCATTTACTGCTGCAGGTAATAATTTTGAATTAGCCATTGCAGTATCTATTGGGGTATTTGGCATCAATAGTGGTCAGGCATTTACTGGTGTAATTGGCCCATTGGTAGAAGTACCCGCCTTGATTATTTTAGTTAATGTGGCATTTTGGTTAAGAGATAAATATTATATGAAACAATTTAAAATACCTATCAATATCTTAAAGAAAACAATCTAAAAACTTAGTTTTTGTAAAAGTATTTACCTGTCAATAAGAAGCTTGCAAA
>NCHJ01000187.1 GCA_002256765.1 Bacteroidetes bacterium 24-39-8 | reverse complement strand
TTCAGAAATTTATCCAAGCACGCATAGATAAAGAAAAAGTAATTGATGCCAATGACAGAATCTCTCAAGCTAGAACTTGGGAATCACATGATATTTCTAATGATAGTTTATATATGGGAGATATTGAGAAGGTGTTGACAGCAATTCAGTGTAATACCCTTTATATGCCTTCAGAATCTGATCTATATTTTCCTGTATCAGAAGCACAGTATGAAAAAAAATTTATTCCAAAGGTCAGATTCCTCCCAATTCCATCTGTTTGGGGGCATCTTGCAGGTGCAGGCCTAAATCAGAAAGACAATGATTTTTTGAATTTAAATATTAAATCATTCCTCGATATTCTATAATTGAGTGGTTTAAAATGCTTTTTTTAAGTTTTGATACTAAAATAAGCCTTGACTTTATTCAACTTTCAAATATTCCTGTAAAGCTTTCACATAAGACTCAAAAGCTTCAATACCCTTGGGGGTAATTTTGCAGGTGGTTTGCGGATAATTGTCTTTGAACTGTTTGAGCACGTCTATATAGCCCGCTTCTTTGAGCTTTTGCACCTGCACACTTAGGTTACCCGCGGTGGCATTGGTCTTTTCTCGGATATAGGTAAAATCCGCCTCCTTAACAGAGATAAGCAAACTCATCACCGCCAAACGCAACTGGGAATGTAATATGGGATCCAGTTCTTTAAACATGCTGACGCTTTTGAGCCAGATACCTCTTACGCAAGATCAAACCTGGAATAAACCAACAAGTAATAGCCGTAACTGCACCCAATAGAAAATCATATTTAGAAGCAGTATAAAGAGAAATAATAAAACAGGTATAAGCTATTCCAGAGCCCACCAACATGGGTGTGAATTTCTTAGTGATGCCTGTAACCAAGGTTGGAAATGCATAGACCAAAATATAAATGGAATAAAGACTTGGCGTAAAAGGCGTGAGAACCTCATCGGGCTTACTATTATCTAGTACATGCTTCATCATTTGCCAGCCTTCTTCTTTCAACAAATTGGCCGATACTTCTGGAACAATGGCCTGATAGGCAGTCAATCCAAAAATAGTGAGGGCATAAACTATCCAAACGGCATTAATGGCTTCGTCCTCATACTTAATATGGGGCCTGGTTCTTCGTTCCTTCCTAACCATGATGATCTGCGGAATAATAGCCGCCATTACTATCAACCAAATATCAAAAGGAAGATCAAAGAGGTATTCCCTTTGCAAATAGGTGACAAAGCTGGCAATAGATACTACTGTTCCCCACAAAATGGGACCAGTTCCATTTTCATGATAGCCTCCTTTCACCTTCTGGATCATGGAAGTGATTAGCTGTAAGCTTTCCTGTTCCGTTAGTTGTTTTTCTTCAGGCATTTGATGGGTTTTACGATAGATGCAAAAATGCTTGCTTTCTGTTTTTGTTGGTGTAAAATTGCTCCGCTCTTTTACACCGTCTTTGCACTTTTTTTGGGAACAAATTTACGCGTGAAATAGGAAATCAGTCCAGAACCAATTAATGTAGGCAGTAACCACAAAACCCATTCTGGGTCCATTTTCACATTTACAACTAAAAAGGCTGTATAAGAAGCAATCATGGCACCCATCATACGAATGATATGATTACCCATCCACACAGTTTTGATAGATTGATTCCCTTTTAAAAATTGATAATCCAAACGCGCATAATTCACACAGACAAGTCCAAATACAATGGGAACAATGCCAAAATTTTGTCCACCCAAAAGAAGCTCTACTCCTAAAAAGAGTAAATAACCGCCAAATCCAAGTCCAAATAAAGAAAGCGCATAATCCAACCAATTAACTGGATGATCAGAATTTTTTGCAAGTCTTTTCAATGCCACAATTCTATAACCACTACAGATCATATACAATGTAAAACCACCCACCGCAAACAAAAACACTTTCTTATGTCCTGGAAGATTAGAAATAATCAATGCAGCTATAGAAGCAGCAAACATACCCCAGAAGAAAATCTTACCAGATAGTTTGTGCAGGAAAGATCCTTTTTTAGAAGCCGCTGAAATAGAACCACTGATTAATCCTGCAGTACCACCTGCTACATGTATAGTGATCAATACTTGAAATAAGCTTGGCATAGTAAAGGTTTGTGATGTGATGTTGCAGTGCATACCGCAACACCACTTAATGATTTATTTGTTTAGTGCAGCCAACATTTCATCTGCTTGTTCCTTGCCCCAAGAAGGATGCATTTCTGAAGCAGGTTTAAAGGTTTTAAATAGCTCAATGGACTTTGTAAAAAGTACTTTTCCCACTTCTTTACCACCACCAAAAGCTTCTGGTACATTTTGTTTGTATTGGCCTTCTACCAAATAGATTCTTGGGTTGTTTGCATCTGCTTTTTTGGCTTTGTCAATATAGTCTGACGCTTCTGCACCATAGGATTGAAATCTTGACATTGGGTCTACGGTTAATTGTTGCACGGTAATCATTTGGTGCAATACCCAGATCTCTGCATTGTCTTTTTCCAATACTTCTGCCTTGGTTAACAAGTCCTTACTTTTGGCAGCAACTTTATCCTTATCAGCTTTGGGGTTCATCCAACCAGTTAAATGATTGGCGTAAGCAGCATAATAATAAGGCAACCATTTGTCTTTCTCCGCATCGGCCACTCTTTCAAAAAAGGCAGAAGCCGCTCCCATATCTTCTGCACTCTTAGCAGCTTTGAGCATTTCAAAACCTTTACCCATCCCAGCTTCATACTTGCTCTGAGCGTTTGCCAATGTGGTAAATAATACCATGATCAAAAAAAGGATCTTTTTCATGTTGAGGGTTATTACAGTTTTCATTTTAAAAAATTTGTCTTTGAATAATTTTGAATTAAAATTTTATTACAGTTTATTTTGAAATTTTCTTCTTCTCATTCTTCACTCTTCACTCTTATCTCTTCACTTTCTTCTTCCTGCATTCTTCACTCTTCACTCTTCACTCTTCACTCTTCACTCTTCACTCTTATCTCTTATCTATCTTCTTCTTCCTCTCTTCACTCTTCACTCTTAACTCTTCATTATCTTCTTCCCCTCTTCACTCTTCACTCTTCACTCTTATCTCTTATCTATCTTCTTCTTCCTCTCTTCACTCTTCACTCTTCACTCTTCACTTTCTTCCTCTTCACTTCTATAAATTATTGTTGATTGCGTCTTGCCTACGGTCAACTCCCCAACTCAAGAAACATCCCACAAAAAAGAACCTTGGCGCAACTGGCGTAATGGCTTCTTTATACAAACCATTCTGAGAATAATTGTATCCAAAGATTTGATTACTACCCAACACATTAGTTACTGAAGCAACAATCACTGCGTATGATTTGAAAATAGTAGTGAGGTAATTCAGACTAAATCCTAGGTTATGATAGTCAATGGTTTTGCCTTGATCAGCAATCACATATTTGGCATTGCTTGTTTCATATTTAATATTGTAATAAGGTCTGCCTGTTGCATAAGAATAGGTAAAGTTGAACCCAGTATTAATCTTGTTGATAAATTTTTTCAGTACTAAAGAAGCAGTATGATTGGCTGCAAAATTGGGCTGCAATTGGCCTGGATAATTTAAATAATCACGCTTGGTATCTAAGTAAGAATAGCTGATCCAATAATCCATTCCTTTAAAAGTCTTGCGGTCTCTCCAAAAGAGTTCTATGCCTTTTGCAAATCCTGTTCCATCATTATTAATAGTTGGAAAAGTCTTCACCAAGTCATTATATTTTTTATAAAATGCTTCTACCCTAAATGTTTGTAGCGTAGTAGTTTTCATAAAATTGAGAATATAGTGCGTGGCTTTTGTATATCCCAATTGGGTAGTGGCTATTAGTTGGGTATTCTCTGGTTTCTGATAAAAATCGCCGTAGGCAAAAGAGAATTGTGCGCCAGTACCCACTTTATACGCAACAGCTAAGCGTGGTGCCAAATTCCATTTATTCAAAATGCTGGAATGCTCCAAACGTGCTCCTAGCTTGAGTGCCAGATCATTGGTCAAATTTATATCTGCTTCTGTAAAAGCCGCATAGTAATGGTCTTTTAACAGGATAGGGAAACCATTATAAATACTTTTGTTGTAGGCGTATTGGTATTCATTTCCAAAACGCAGGACACTGATGCCAGAAATCCTTTTATCAAACACCAATTTAATTTGAGAGAGATTGGAGGTATTGTCAAGGTTGTAGGTTTTCAGTGCCATCCAACCCGTTGAACCAGCAACGGGCTTGTTTTGTTGGTCTACTAATTGCTGGTTGATCTTGTTTAAGTCAGTACTAAAACTAAGACCCAAATTCATTTTCCAACCCCTGCCTAAAAATTCTCTCCAACTCAAATTGTTGTACCAATTGGTATTGTTTAGTCCAAACGCATCTTTCAGTGAAAGCGAATCAATATCAGGTCTACGCAAACCCAAAGAACTTGTGGCAAATGTGGTATAATACTTTATCATACCGCCCTTGGTCTTGATTCTAAAATTGGCATCGCCTGAATGAAATTCTGGAACGGTAAAATAATCTACGCCTTGTTTGACAATTTGAAAATAGGGCCAGAGATTGGTGTAGCCATAGTTAAATCCCCAAGATGATTTTTTGGCCTTGTCTAATTTTTGCAAACCCGCACCCAAGAATACGGTACTAATAGATGCATTTACTTGTGATTGATCAGGCAGGTCAATAGATTCTAAAATCACGGCAGAAGACAATGCTTGTCCATACAAAGCGGAATAACCTCCTGTACTAAAGACCGTTCCTTTAAAAAGATTGGGAGAGAATCGGCCCCGCTGGGCTATGTCTGGTACACTAGAATAAAATGGATTATTCACCATGGTACCATCAATAAACTGCTTGGCTTCGTATCCAGCTCCACCCCTCACAAATAGCCCTTCTTGTTCTCCTACTTGTTGGGCACCTGGCAAGGTTTTGAGCACAGCAGAAATATCGGCGTTAGCCCCACCGGTAGTTAAAACGTCTAACAAACTCAATACGGTGGCGGCCCTTTTTTTGTCTCCAGCTTCAAAGCTTCCGGCCGTTACCGTTACCGCTTTTAACTCGCTAATTTCTTCTTTTAGTGCAAAATTCAAAGCCCCCAATTCCTTACCAAGGTCAATTTGCTGTTCTACGGTTTTGAAGCCAATATTGCTCACCACAATGGTCTGAATACCTTTTTCAAAGGATTTAAAACTAAAATGACCGGCTGAATCAG
>NCHJ01000186.1 GCA_002256765.1 Bacteroidetes bacterium 24-39-8 | reverse complement strand
CAATCGGCTGACTGCTTTCCAATTTTATTATTAGATATGTCTGTAGTATCAATTCTAATTTTTGATTGTATAATTCTTCCACTTATGGAGTAGATATTGTCACAATTAAAAATGGTAGCAGCAGAAATATTACTCAAAAGGAGAATAAAACTTAAGAAAAATAAAGTAGGTTTCATATCACTAATATTCTTTCTAAACATCTTTAAGATCTTTGAATTAACAAGATAAAAACTAATCTAATTCTCCTAAAAAAATAAAGGCTGGCCACAAAGAACCAGCCTTTTTTATCAAACTGCTATGCCAAACTAGATAGTTTAATCATTATAAAGTTGAAATTACCATCCTGGATTTTGTTTCAGATTCGGATTGAGACTCAACTCTGTTTCTGGTATTGGCCATAAATAATCACGGCTCTTATTAAAATTGGTTAGAATCAACACCCTATAATCAGTTGATGGATGCGGTTTGTACTTAGTGTAGTCATAGATAGGCTCACCAAACTCATCAAATTGAATAGTAGGATACACATTAAATTCACCAAGAACTGGCCTTCCCATAATTGGTCTGGTTAATACAACTTCTGCACGTTTCCAACGTTTTAAATCATCCCAACGTAAATTTTCATTCCACAATTCAACCTTACGCTCATATCTCACTATTTTTCTCATGTCAGTTTGGTTTATCCCAGCTGTCACTTGAGGCATTGCAACATCACTTCTGCCGCGTACCAAATTAATAGCATTAATACAATCTGCATCTATTTGGTTTAATTCAATTTTAGCCTCTGCAAAAGTTAGCAAAACCTCTGCATATCTACAAAGCATGAAAGGGGTTTCACACTGAGAAAGCGTTTTTGCATATTTGAAATCGTAGTATTTTCTAACTAGATACCCAGTAAAAGAGGTAAATACAGTAGAATTGTAACTGTCTAAATTTCTTACCGTTTGACCTTGATCATTTAATGTATTGGGTTTATCCTGCCTTGTTTCATAGACAAAACCATTCCACATATCGCCTGGAACAACAAAACAATAACGCATCCTTGGGTCACGATTGTCATAAGGCTTCAATTTATTGTATACGGCCGATGTATTAATGTCTTTTCCATCGGTACATTGATATGAATCCATCATATTCTGAGTAGGAACAATAGTAGTAAAACCACCCGAAACTGAACGTGCCGAGGTATACTGTGGGAAGTTTGTAGCATTATTTGCTGTTACTAAATGTTGTTGTGTAAAAATTTGTTCTGTATTACCAGCACTATTCAATACTGCTTCTGTAAATAATGTAGAATACTTAGGCATTAAGTTATATTGTTTTGAATCAATCACAACTTTTGCTGCGGCTGCAGCTACTGCCCAATCATTATTTTGGAGAGCTGCTCTTGCTTTATAAGCCATAGCAGCACCTGCTGTTACTCTACCTATTTGCTTTACTGTTGACCCTGTTAATAACTGATAGGACAAATCAAAATCAGCATAAATTTTCTTTAGTACTTCAGCTTTGGCAGTCCTGCCCACATTTTTTCCTTCGTCAACAGTAGAAACTGGTTTGTCTAAATATACTACATCACCAAACATATTTGTTAAACGCAGGTAGTAAAATGCTCTTAGAAAATAAACCTCTCCTTGGAACTGTTTAATAGTTGCTGCAGACAATTTGCTTTTATTTTCTTCAATTTTCTGCAACATTAAGTTACAACGGGCAATTCCTTGATACATGTTTAACCAAAGGGTTCTAAAATGTCCTTCTTTAAAATCCAAAACTGATTGCATTACATTTTGAGCAAATCCACCACCACGGATAAACACCGTTTCTGTTAATGCATCCATACTATATTCGGGGGCAAAATAACCGTTATTACCTGCTGTGATAAATGTATAACAAGCATTTACCCCACCCTGTATTTCTGTTTCATTGGTATAAAATGTTTCTGCAGAAGGAACATCTAAAGGATAAAGTTCAATTGCCTTATTACAGCTTAAAATTGCTGTGGTAAAAGCAAATAGTAGATATAAATATTTCTTACTCATAATTTTTAAATTTATTTTTTGCAGTACAGTTAGCTTAAAATTTCAGGTTTACTCCAAATGTATATGTTGCTAAAAGAGGGACTGTATTCTGTGTTGTTTCTGGAGATTCTGGATCCATACCTATTGGCATTTTGCTAATGGTTATTAGATTATTTCCGTTAGCAAAGAAACTTGCACCAGTCAAACCAGTTCCTTTTAACCAACTCGTTGGCAATGTATAACCCAACTGAATATTTTTCAAACGGATATAGGCAGCGTTTACCATCCAGAAGTTAGATGCTTGCAAATTATTGGATTGTTGATTAATAGACAATCTAGGATAAGCCGCATTAGGATTTGGATTTGCTTCTGACCAACGATCAAGATGTTGTATTAAAGCTGTTGAAGCATTCTGAAAAGGATATGCTGTCCAACCTGATACATAACTATCTCGTTTGCCTACACCTTGGAAAAATAAAGTCAAATCAAACCCTTTGAAGAAAGCAGATAATTCAAGTGAATGGGTATATCTTGGAATAGGACTTCCTAATACTACTCTATCAGCTCCTGTTAGCTTTTTATCTCCATCTTGATCTACATATCTAAGGTCTCCTCCTTGTAATTTTCCAAATTGAGCAACACTAGATGCTCTAGCTTCAGCAAAAGAAGAAAAGAAGCCATCTGATACTAAGCCATAAAATGCGTCAATAGGAGAACCAACCTGTCTTACATGGGTGCCACTTACCTGTGGTGCCAAACCTCCAAAGTCTGTGATTTTATTTTGAACATCTGATAGTATACCAGTAATCTTAAATGAAACATCCCCTATTTTGTTCTTGTAGGAAACTGCCGCATCCCATCCAATATTTTCCATAGAACCTGCATTCTGTTTTGGAGAATTGGCATAGCCCATTACTCCCGGAATAGCAAGATTTAATAAAATATTATTGGTTTGCTTCTTATACCAGTCAAACGTCACATCTACTTTACCATTGAATAAACTAAGGTCAATACCATAATCAATCATATTACTTGATTCCCAAGAAATATTTGACAACGCATAATTAACCGGGGCATAACCAGGATTTAATTGTCCATTGAATACTCTAAATTGATTGGTAGCAACATTCAACGCAAATGGATAGTTACTACCTAAACCAGATTGATTACCCAATTGTCCCCAAGATGCTCTTAATTTACCATTTGACAACCAGTCAATATTTTTCATGAAATTTTCAGCCGAAAATCTCCAAGCTCCTGAAAATGAAGGGAATAAACCCCATTTATAGCCATTGGCAAATCTAGAGGACCCATCATTCCTTACGTTAGCCTCTAAAAAGTATTTTCCTTCATAATTATAGTTAAGACGACCAAAATAAGACATCAATGCCCATTGATTGGCATTGCCACTATTGGTCATGCCAGTTGGATCATATGAACTGATTTGCTCAAACTGTTGAAAATTATTCCCTTGTCTAAATGCAGACATAGTATTGAAATCATTGGTTAAATATTGGAATCCACCCAATGCTGAAATGCTATGCTTACCTAAAGTTTTGGTATAATTTAAAATAAGGTTAAGGTCATTTTCTACTGTTTGATCTCTTTGTTCTGACATGGTGGCAAGCCCAGTATTCTTGACTGCAACTAATCCAGTTTTGTAGTCATAGACATCTGCTGTTTTGTTTACATTTTTAAAACTAGCCCAATTTAATTTTGGTGTATACCAAAAGTCAATCTGCATTCCTTTAAAAGGAGTGATTTTAGCAGATACCTTAGCCAGTATTTCCTGATAATTTTCATAACGCATTTGTAGTGCATCGTACATCTGCTGCATTGGATGGGTTCCGCCTGCATAGCTAGTTCCCCAAATACCATTTGAATAAAGAGTTTGATAAATGGCTGGATGCCGCATCATACCTTCAATTTGAGTACCTGGTGATGCGTCTTTAATTTTTGTATTACGCATGGACAAATCAAATCCAAATTCTAAGAATTTATTTACTGTATAGCTATTATTTGAACGTAAACCATATCGCTTATACTCTGTATTTGGCAAAAGCGCATCCTGCCAAGAATAGTTCAAAGAAGTATTAGACCTGAATTTTTCACTACCCACCGACAATCCAATATATTGTTGTGTTTGAAAAGCCTTGTCTCTATATGCTTCTCGCATCATATCGGTATTGGGAAAAGCATCCCTATCAGTTGATGTTTTCCAATTATTTATGGTAGTTGCTCCATAAATGGCACCTCCTGCTACGCCTGCATCAGTGCGCAAATCATTTCCATTTGCCTCATCATATAAAGACATATAATCCCATGCGGTTGCATTTTGAGGAAGAACCAAGGGAGTAGTAAAACCTACGGAACTTCTGTAGGTCAGGTTAACTTTGTCAGTTTTACCCCTTTTGGTTGTAATCAGGATAACACCGCTAGCCGCACGTGAACCATATATAGAAGAAGACGCTGCATCTTTCAAGATTGACATAGTTTCAATATCATTGGGATCAACTGCATCAACAGAGGATGCTACTCCATCTATCAAGACTAATGGGTTATTGTCATTTACAGTTCCAATACCACGTATTCTAATACTTGAATTTTCTTTACCCGGTTTACCGCTATTAGAGGTAACTGTTACCCCAGGTGCCATTCCTTGAAGTGCTTGGGTAGTTTGAATAGTATTTCTTTTGGTTAAATCATCCCCCTTTATAGAGACTACAGAACCAGATAGGTTGACTTTCTTCTGGGTACCATAACCTACTACTACTACTTGATCCAATTCAGTAACTAATTGGTTCAATGTAATAGCATTCTCTTGACCTGGAACAGGAACCAATTCTACCAATTGATAACCTATTGCAGAAATGGCAATTGCTTTTCCAGGAGGAACTTTAATGGAGAATACACCTTGTTTGTCAGAGACAACTCCAGCATCTTCCCCTTTAATTTTAATAGAAGCAGATTCAATGGGCTTTCCATCTGCCGATTTAATAACACCCTTAATTGTACCACTTTGAGCGAACGCATTCTGCATTCCCAAGAAAATGACAATTAAGAGAATGATTTGCGAAAGAAATGAATTCTTTTTTTTCATACAGCAATCGTTTTTGGTTGGTTTGGTTTGTATCGATTTGGCAATCGCAACAGGAAAGTATATAAATAAATACTTTCATTAGACTAACCAAGAACTTGATGCCGATGAATACCTATCGAAAACGATTCCGCAAACATTATCGATAGATAGACTATTTTTA
>NCHJ01000185.1 GCA_002256765.1 Bacteroidetes bacterium 24-39-8 | reverse complement strand
TCACCAGAACATGGTTTAATGGTAGATGGCCCAGATGGGCATCCAATGCCCAATGGTATGGATGCGTTAACCGGTCTTCCCGTGATCAGTTTATATGGTCAAAAACTATCGCCTACGGCTTCTGATTTATCCAATATTGACATCTTGGTATTTGATATTCCTGATATTGGTTGCCGATTTTATACCTATTTGTGGACCCTTTCTTATTTGATGGAAGCGGCTGCTTTTCATCAGATTCCCTTGGTGGTATTGGATAGACCCAATCCAGTTTCTGGTAATTTGTCTTTAGCAGAGGGTCCTATGTTAGCCGCTTCTGAAGCTTCTTTTATAGGCCGATGGAATATGCCCGTTAGGCATTCATGCACTTTGGGTGAACTAGCACAATATTTTAATGCTACCAGAAGCATGAGTACCCTATTAGAAGTTGTGTCTTGTAAAGGTTGGGACAGGTCTGATTTCCAACCTGAATGGGGCATTCCATTTGTTGCTACTTCACCGGCCATACAGGATTTTGCTTCCATGTTATTGTATCCAGGTCTTTGTTTATTAGAAGCTACCAATATTAGTGAGGGAAGAGGTACCCATTTGTCTTTTCAGGTGGCCGGTGCGCCTTGGATGAATGGAAAACAAGTGGCCAAACTATTTAATCAATTAGTGTTGGAAGACTTATCGGCATTGCCCATAGAATTTGAACCCTTTCATTCAAAATATGCCAACCAACCCTGCGCTGGTATTCAATTACAAGTGTTAGAACCTCCTTTTTTCCAATCTATGAGTTATGGTTTATTGCTGATTAAAATGATCAAGGAATTGTATCCAAAGCAATTTCAATGGAGTCCCTATCCTACTTCAGTGAATAAAGATGGACAAAGACATTTGAATAAATTACTGGGCATTCCTGATGCGGAACAACTCTTTGATTTACCACTCCAATCCTTTATTGCTCAAGTCAGCAAATTGACATTTGTAGCTGATTGGAAAGAAGCCGTAGCGCCTTATTTATTGTATTAGTTTTCTTGAGCCAATAAGCCCCTGATTACCACCGAGGCTACCGTGCAACCAAAAATGGCTGGCATATAACTCATGGTCCCAATAATAGATTTTTTGGGAAAGGCTTTTTCTGTTTCAATGATTCGGCTCTGGTCTACTTTTTCCGGACTAAATACCACGGTCAAGCCTTTTCTAATTCCCAATCCATGCAATTTCTTGCGCACATAACGGGCTAGATTGCACTCATAGGTTTTAGAAATATCGGTTACCTGTACTTGTGAAGGGTCTAGTTTACCCCCAGCACCCAAGGAACTTACTATTGGAATCTTTCTTTCTATACAAGCTTTGATAAAATAGACTTTTGGAGAAAGGGTATCAATACAATCCACCGCAAAATCAATATGCTCAGACTCAATCAGGTTAATGGTTTCTTGTTCTTTGATATAGATGGGTAAAACCCTCAATTGTAATGCTGGATTAATGTCTTTGAGTCTTTCTGCTAGCACTTCTGTTTTTAAACGTCCTACTGTAGAATGAAGCGCGGGTATTTGTCTATTGGTATTGCTCAAGTCTACGGTATCAGCGTCTACAATGGTCATTTTTCCAACCCCTGACCTAGCAATCATTTCTGCACAGATGCCTCCTACCCCTCCAAGTCCAACTACTAACACATGCTTACCCATGAGTTTTAAAATGGGTTCATCACCCATCATCAACTGGGTCCGGCTCATCCAATAAGGGATCATCTTTCTTATTTTAGGTGTTTGTACTATCTTTCAAAAACTATTCAAAGCTGCAAATCTGATATACTTATGGCACTTAATAAAATATTTTCCTGTTTGCTTGCCCTATGCATGACTGCTTATGCCTTGGCACAAAATCCTAGTATTGAGATTTTGCAGTCAGGAACAAGAAAAAGTTTTAGGGGATTGTCTGTTGTTAGTGATAAAATTGTTTGGTTAAGCGGTAGCGCCGGAACCGTGGGACGCTCTATTGATGGAGGAAAACAGGTAGAATGGATAACAGTTCCTGGTTTTGAAAAAAAAGACTTTAGAGATATTGCCGCTTTTGATGATCAAACAGCCATCATTATGGGCATTGCAGAACCCGCTGTCATCTTGAAAACCAAGGACGCTGGAAAAACCTGGCAAACTGTCTTTACAGATAGTACCAAGGGTATGTTTTTAGACGCTATGGATTTTCATGATGATAAAAATGGGGCAGTGATTGGAGACCCCATTAATGGTAAATTCTTTTTGGCCATAACCAAGGATCAGGGAGAAACCTGGACTAGTAATGATCCTCTAATTTCTAATCATGATTTAACAGCTACGGATGGGGAAGCTTTTTTTGCCTCTTCTGGAACCAATTTGGTGCATCTGGACAAGGAAATTGTTTTTGCAACTGGTGGTAAAAAATCAAGGTTATTTTTTGAAAAAAAGATCTTGGAACTACCCTTATTACAAGGAAGAGAATCAACTGGTGCTAATTCTTTGGCCATAGATACAAAGGGCAATGGAATACTGGTTGGAGGCGATTTTTCAAAAGACAGTATCAGAACAGGAAATGCTGTTTTATTTGGGAAAGCTGGTAAAAATATTCGCGTACCTCAGACAAACCCTTATGGATATAAATCTTGCGTCATCTATTTGTCCAAAACAGAACTAATAGCTTGTGGTACTTCAGGTGTAGACCTTTCTCATGACGGAGGTCTTCATTGGGAAAATATTTCAAAAGAAAGCTTTCATGTTGTTCAAAAAGCTCAAAAAGGGAATGCTGTCTTTTTGGCTGGGGGAAATGGAAAATTGGCAAAATTGACTTGGAACAAGTAAATATTCTTATTGGGGCCAACCTTGGTTTTTTTATTCCAAGTAAGAAAAGTCATAAAAATGTTGGAAACTGCTAACAAGACAATTGTTTTCATGTTATATTTAGTTGACGGTTGAACGCCTGCAATAGTTTCCGATTTTGGGGGATTTATTGACAGATTGCCATTAGAAAAATTGCTGCACGAATCTTGTATACACTCACTTGTTAAAACAACAGTAGATGAAAAAGTTTCAGGCGATCATCAAATTTACCATGGATGAACAGTTCATGCAATTGGTTCCACCCCATAGAACCTATATCAATTATTTAATGAACAAATCAGTGATTGATAGCTATGCAGTAAGCATGGAAAGTCAAACTTGTTGGATTACTATGAATTGTGAAAACAAGGCGGAGGCCGATAAATGCTTGGCTAAATCTCCCCTTTATAAATATTGGTCTTATGAAATTGAAGAACTATTTGTGTACGATAGTCAACATTATAGATTCCCTGCGCTTCAATTGAATTGATCTTTTTTAAAAAAAATCAAAAATAAATTTGGTGATAAACATCCATCCCTTATTTTTGCACTCCCAAACAAACAAAGGGAGCATAGCTCAGCTGGTTTAGAGCATCTGCCTTACAAGCAGAGGGTCCGCGGTTCGAACCCGTGTGCTCCCACAAACTAACCTCAGGATTTATCTTGAGGTTATTTTTTTGTGGATACTTAGGCTAGGTTATATTTTTTATCCATAATACTATTAGTTGGTTATTCCATTGAAGGTTTATATTTTAACTTTGCAACATGCACTTATTTGGTCAACAAGAAGCCGCACAACCCAGAGAAGATTCAGACGTTGGAGTTTTAACACTACTAACGCCTTCTTATTCTTTGATTGTATGGAATGATGAAGTGAACAGTTTTGATTGGGTCATTGAAACCTTAATGGAGGTTTGTGGTCATGATTTAGAACAAGCTGAACAATGTGCCATGATTATTCATAATAAGGGTAAATATGCCGTTAAAAATGGTGACTATGACACCTTAAAACCTATGTGTGACGCCATTACTGATAGAGGAATTGGCGCTACCATTGAAGTGATTGCCTAATTGGTTATATTCATACTCAGAACAAACATCCCCACATGCCTTTGTTCACACTAGATAATAGTTTATGGTTCCCTCCACTCTCAGATGCTGATGAGGAAGGCTTATTGGCCATTGGTGGTGACTTAAG
Source organism: Bacteroidetes bacterium 24-39-8 (assembly GCA_002256765.1). Lineage (GTDB taxonomy): Bacteria > Bacteroidota > Bacteroidia > Chitinophagales > Chitinophagaceae > Sediminibacterium. Next base: position 1,257 of record NCHJ01000185.1, on the reverse strand, counting down.
TATTGACAGGCTATTAATAGCTTATAAACACGGGATATTTCCTTGGTTTGACGGGCCTGTTCCGCTTTGGTGGAGTCCTGATCCTCGTTTTGTCTTATTCCCAACAAATATTAAAGTGAGTAAGAGTATGGAGCAAGTGATTAAAAAAGGGGACTATCGCTTTAGCACCAATACTGCTTTTAAACAAGTCATTGCCAATTGCAAAAATCAAAAAAGAGAGGGACAAAATGGTACCTGGATTACCCCAGAATTAGAAACCTCTTTTAATCAATTACATGATTTGGGATTTGCCGTTTCAGCAGAAACCTGGTTGGGAGACAAATTGGTTGGTGGATTGTATGGAATTAGAATGGGAAAGGTCTTTTTTGGAGAAAGCATGTTTGCCCATAATTCAAACGCCAGCAAATTTGCTTTTATTCATTTTGTAAAATTGTTAGCATCACAGGGTGTGGAACTGATAGATTGCCAAGTGTACACAGCACATTTAGAAAGTTTGGGGGCTGAAATGATTGGTAGAGAAGATTTTGCCAATAAGTTGTCTCAACTCATTTAACTGCGGTATCCGTACATTCTTTCTACGTCTATCACAATTTTTTCCATATCTGCGTCTTTACCTTTTGGCTCGTATTTCTGTTTCAGATTACTACCAAATAATACGGCTAGGGTTTGCCAGAATGCGGCATTAATAAAACCCTTATAATCTTCAATAATTTCATAACAGTTATTCCCTGTTTCTCTATAAATCAATTTCATCAATACCTTTCCTTGATATATAGATAATTGCGTCAATTTTTCTGTGAATTCTTTCTTTAGTTCTTTTTCTCGGCTATGGATAATTTTCCTTCTCTCCTTTTTATCAGTTACATTAACCAATCTAGCATTGATATCATTCATGATTCTTCCTGCTGCTTTGGCATAGGGATACGTTACATACACGGCGTTTCTAAGCCTTGTCCAGTCTGCCCAATACTTTTTCCATTGTCCAGTTAACCTTGCATAAACCAACACATTTGGCAAATAACTTTGACCAATGGTATCCCCTTCAGGTGTTATAAATGCATATACTTTAACCGTATCCAAAGGTCCATGCCCAAGAGGCTGCTCCTGCGCTTTTGTGTATTGAACTGCCGTAACAAAGAACAGAATCAATAAAAGGCGATGATATGGTTGAACTTGTTTCACAGGTTTAATAATAGACAAATCAATATTCATTAATGCTGCCCAGCCAAAAAAAGTAACCCAACCACTGTTTAAACC
>NCHJ01000184.1:5472-6482 GCA_002256765.1 Bacteroidetes bacterium 24-39-8 | reverse complement strand
GTTGTTCTTCATTCAGGCTTTGGAGAATCTCAGTTGTGGCATTACCAAATAGGATCTCGGAAGCTTTAACGGCAAAATCATAATCGGCCCTGCTATGTACAAAGCAGGTTAATTCTTCGGCTAGTTTCTTTTGCAAGGCGCGCTCGTTTGGTGCGGCTTCTTGTTGCATTAAAAGGGCTTCAATTTCCTCTTTTGACAGTAGGGTAAAGATCTTGATCCATTTTTTGGCGTCTTCGTCACTGGCGTTTAACCAGAACTGATAGAATTGGTAGGGGCTGGTCTTTTTGGGGTCCAGCCATACATTGCCCTTCTCGGTCTTGCCAAATTTACCGCCATCGGCCTTGGTAATTAGGGGGCAGGTAAAGGCAAAAGCTTCGCCTCCGGCCTTTCTTCTTACAAGCTCGGTTCCGGTAACAATATTGCCCCATTGGTCCGAGCCACCCATTTGCAGTTTGCAATTGCGGTTTTGATACAACCAGTAAAAGTCATAGCCTTGTACCAATTGGTAAGTGAACTCGGTAAAACTCATCCCGGTTTCGCCTTCCAGACGCTTTTTCACGCTATCCTTGGCCATCATATAGTTTACGGTAATATGCTTACCCACGTCTCTAATAAAGTGCAAAAAGCTAAAGTCTTTGAACCAGTCATAGTTATTAACCAGTTCTGCCGCATTGGGCTTATCAGAGTTAAAGTCTAAGAATTTGCTCAATTGCTTGCGCACGCCTTCTTGGTTAAACTGCAGAATTTCTTCGCTCAACAAGTTTCTTTCCTCACTTTTACCGCTGGGATCACCAACCATGCCGGTAGCGCCTCCCACTAGGGCAAATGGTTTGTGACCGGCTTTTTGAAGATGCACCAAGAGTAAAATAGGAACAAGGCTACCAATATGCAGACTGTCTGAAGTAGGGTCAAAACCAATATAGCCAGACACCATTTCTTTTTCCAATAATTCCTTTGTTCCGGGCATGATATCCTGAATCATTCCCCTCCATTGTAAATCTTCTATTAAA
>NCHJ01000184.1:0-5329 GCA_002256765.1 Bacteroidetes bacterium 24-39-8 | reverse complement strand
TAATGGGCTAAAGCCGATATTTTTGCAGCATGAATGAAAACTTGCAAAAAGTGGGGGATGGAACCCGGGTTTTAAATTTTCTAGTAGATGGAATACTAGTCTTTTTCTTGGCCATTGGAGGCTTCCAGTTTTGGAAATTCTATGTGGTATACTGGCATTTTAAACCCATTAATTTTTGGTGGTTTTTTGCTGGCGCGATGTTTGTTTTTTATTTTCTATTTGAATTATTATTTCAAAAAACACCAGGTAAGTGGTTAACAGTCAGTAAAGTAGTTTCTATAAATGGCGGTAAGCCAAGTTTGGGAGCCATCTTTATCAGGTCTTTAAGCCGGTTGGTGATTATTGATTTTTTATTCAATGCATTCTTTGGTGTTCCCCTTCATGATTACCTGAGCCGCACTAGGGTGGTAGAAAGTTAGGATTAGATTCCTGAAATCGCAACAAACCCATTGCGCGCTTGTTCTACATTTGCGTTCTTCTAGCTTTTAAACATTCTTATGGCAAAAATTGGTATCAATATAGCAACCGGATCTCTGCAGCAGGCAGAAATGATTGTAGGTATAGACCTTGGAACTACCAATAGTTTGGTGGCCATTATTCACCCCGAGACCAAGCAACCCGTGGCACTAAGGGAATTTAATACCAGTAGTTTGGTGCCCAGTATTGTGCATTTTGACGAATTTGGAAACCCAACTGTGGGAGAAGTGGCGCGTCAATTTTTAGAATTGGATCCGCAGCGTACTATCTTCAGTGCCAAGCGATTAATGGGGAAGAGTTACAAAGATATTCAAGACAATGCGGGCTATTTTGCCTACAAAGTCATTGACGATAATACCGAGAGTTTGGTAAAAGTACAAGTGGGAGATCAGTTTTTTTCACCCATTGAATTGTCTTCTTTTATACTAAAAGAACTCAAGCAAAGAGCCGAGCATATTTTAAAAACCCCGGTTACCAAGGCGGTGATTACGGTTCCGGCTTACTTTAATGATGCTCAGCGCCAGGCCACCCGCGACGCGGGTAAATTGGCTGGATTAGACGTGATGCGCATAGTGAATGAACCCACTGCCGCCAGTTTGGCTTACGGATTGGGTTTAAAAGCGGATCAAGAAGCTACCATTGCGGTGTATGATCTAGGTGGTGGAACCTTTGACGTATCAATTTTGCAGATCAGCAATGGCATATTTGAAGTGCTAAGCACCAATGGGGATACTTATTTGGGTGGCGATGACCTAGATAGGGCCATTATGCAGTTTTGGATGCAGGCGGGTGGCATAACCATGGAAGACCTGAAACAACACCAGGCTTTGGCCCAGGGTCTCAGGCTCAAGGCAGAAGAGGCCAAAAAGCATTTGAGTAGTCACGATAGGTTCTCTACAGACTGGAATGGAGAAGTTTTAAGTATTACTAAAACTGAATTTGAGGGCCTGATTGCCCCATTAATAGCCAAGACCATTGATTGTTGCGGCCGCGCATTGGCCGATGCAAAGCTCACAGCGGACAAGATTGATACCATTGTCATGGTGGGAGGCAGTACCCGAGTTCCTGCCGTAAAAGAGGCCGTAAGTGCCTTTTTTGGCAAACCTGTGAATGATTCTGTGAACCCAGACGAGGTAGTGGCCCTAGGTGCCGCTATTCAGGCCGATATCTTGGCAGGGAATAACAAAGACTTTTTGCTACTAGATATTACTCCTTTGAGTTTGGGGATTGAAACCATGGGCGGTTTGATGGATGTGTTGGTTCCCAGAAATGCCAAGATTCCAACTTCGGTGGGTAGGCAGTACACTACCCATGTAGACGGGCAGGGAAGTATGCGCATTTCAGTTTATCAGGGTGAGCGTGACTTGGTCAAGGATAATCGCAAGTTGGCGGAGTTTAATTTGACCGGAATTCCAGGTATGCCTGCGGGATTACCCAAGGTTGAAGTTCAATTTTTAATTGATGCAGATGGCATTTTAATTGTGAAAGCCAAAGAGTTACGTAGTGGAGTAGAGCAGAGTATTGAAGTCAAGCCTCAATTTGGCCTAACCGACGAAGAAGTAGAGCAAATGCTTTTAGATAGCTTGACAAATGCCAAGCAAGACATGGTTACAAGGGCCTTGGTAGAAGCAAGAACCGAGGGAGAGCAAATCTTAGCTGTTACTGAAAAGTTCATTTCCAAGAATCAGAGCCTATTAACCCAATCGGAACTAGTAGATACGGCTGCTGCTATGCAAGCGCTTCAGATGGCTTTAACTATGGAAGATAAAAATTTGATTCAGAGTAAGATAGAAGAGTTAAATGAAATTTCACGTCCATTCGCTGAGCGTGCCATGGACCAAGCAGTGAGTGGTGCTTTAAAAGGAAAATCTATCTAGTCTTTGAGTTGCATCCAGCGCTGAACGTATTTGCCTAGGATGTCAAATTCTATATTGACAATACTGTCTTCCTTTACAGCTTGAATACTGGTATGTTCATAGGTATAAGGTATAATAGCTACGCTAAAGCGATTTTTTTCAACCGCAAAACAGGTAAGGCTGGTGCCATTCACGGCAATACTTCCTTTTTCAATCACTAGGTGTCCAAAGCCATTGGGGAATTCAAACTGGTATTCCCAGCTACCGTCTAGGGTTTTAAAAGAGGTACAGGTGGCCGTACAGTCTACATGTCCTTGAACAATATGCCCGTCCAATCGGCCATTCATAACCATACAACGTTCTAGGTTCAGGATCTGCCCCTTTTGCCAAGTACCCAAACTGGTTTTTTTCAGCGTTTCTTCAATGGCTGTTACTTTATGGCTGCCATTTTCTATGGCTTCCACGGTTAAGCAAACCCCATTATGACTTAGACTCTGGTCTATTTTTAATTCATGAGAAAGGGGAGAAGCCACCCAAAAGCTGGTATTGGTCCCGTTTTTCTCTATAGACTGAATGCTTCCTATTTGTTCTATAATGCCTGTAAACATGCTGCAATTTACCAATAAGGCCGATATTTTTTTTATTTGATGCTATTTGATTTGGAATTTTAAACACAAATGCTATCTTTGCGCTCCTAAAAACGCCTGAGGAGGTATATATTTATGTTAATCATTGACTCAAAAGACTGCGAAAACATTGACAAAGCGCTTAAGAAGTACAAGAAGAAATTCGAAAAATCTAAAGCCTTATTGCAACTTAGAGAGCGTCAAGCTTTCACCAAACCATCTGTAGTTCGTCGTGGCCAGATTTTGAAAGCCATCTACAAGCAGCAGATTGCTAGCGGTAAGATAGAAGGATAATTTCCACTCACCACAATATTATAGAGTAGTCTAAGGTTATATCTTTAGACTACTTTTTTATGCCCGTAAGTGACTATACTCAACTGAATGCTTTTCTGGACTATCTCCAGTTTGAAAAGCGCTATTCGCGGCATACCCTTATTGCCTATCAGGGAGACCTGGAACAATTTTACAAATTCTTGACCGAGCAATTTGACCAACCTGCTTTGGATCAGATTACGGCTGGTATGGTTAAAAGTTGGTTAGCCACCATCAAGGAATATGATGATTTGGCTTCTAAGTCTATTAACCGGAAAATATCTGCACTCAAATCTTTTTTTAAATACCAGATGCGTCTGGGTTTGTTGCAAACAAGTCCAATGGCTATGGTGATATCGCCAAAGGCAAAAAAAAGATTGCCTGTATTTGTGGCGGAACAGGATATGGATACCCTTTTTGCTGCAGTGGAATTTCCAGATGATTGGAATGGAAGAACACAGCGGTTGGTGATGCAACTGTTCTACCAAACCGGTATGCGTTTGAGTGAGTTAATTCAACTTAAGCAAAGCCAGTTAGATCCTGGTTCAAAGCAAGTAAAGGTTTTGGGAAAAGGGAATAAGGAACGAATTATACCAGTAGAAGGTGATTTGCTACTTCAATTAGCTGCCTATATGCAGGAAAGACCCAAACAAGTGGCTGGTCCAGCCTATGTGTTTACTACGGAAAAGGGGAGACCCCTGCAACCCAGAACGGTCTATGCTTTTGTAAAAAAATATTTGGCCATGGTCACTACGGTGCAGAAAAAAAGCCCCCATATTTTGAGACATAGTTTTGCAACCCACTTGATGAACCATGGGGCAGACCTGAACGCAGTAAAAGAATTGTTGGGCCATAGCAGTTTGGCTGCTACTCAGGTCTATACGCATAATAGCATTGAAAAATTGAAAGATACTTTTAACAAAGCCCATCCCAAGGCTTGATCTGGGGGCTAAAATAAATGGGCTGTTAAAACTTTAAAAAAACAGCTTTTATCCTGTTTTTTTTGTGCATTATGTATTAACTTGTTATCAGTTGAAATACCGGATTCCATTCCGGGATTAAGTTCTTTCAAATATTTTATTTCTTAACCGTTTAAACGTGAGTTGTTATGAACGTTAACATTCAGACCGTGCACTTTGATGCAGATGACAAATTGGTGGAGTATGTAACCAAGAAAATTGAAAAACTGAACACGTTTCACGATCAGATCCTAAAAGTGGACCTGTTTTTGAAATTAGACAACGTAGTACATTCCATCAAAGACAAAGTAGTTGAAATCAAAGTTCATGTGCCCAAGTACGATTTCTTTGTAAAAGCTTCCTCTAAATCTTTTGAAGAATCTTTTGATAATGCCATGGATTCACTGATTTCACAGATAAAAAGGAAAAAAGATAAACTTGCCGCTTAAAAAATTGATCAGCCCTGGAAGCAATTCCGGGGCTTTTTTTTGCCATTTACCCCCATCTTTTTAAACCTGTTGAAAACTGTTTTAAAATTTTTGCTTCAAAATTTTGCTGAATAAAGTTTTCCATTACCTTTGCCATCCCAAAAAAAGGGATAGTTCTTTATTTTTTGCCGAAGTAGCTCAGTTGGTAGAGCAGCTGATTTGTAATCAGCAGGTCGCGGGTTCGAGTCCCATCTTCGGCTCAGGAAAGGAAGTTTAGTTTGTTTTTGATGTGAAACCAGTTTTTTCTTCAACTACAACTGCTTAACTTCGCGTTTCTCAAAATGGGCAGATGGCCGAGTGGTTAAAGGCGACAGACTGTAAATCTGTTCACTCACGTGTACGTAGGTTCGAACCCTACTCTGCCCACAAGGAAGCTAAAGCGCAATCTTTAGCTTCCATTAGTTCTTTAAATACAACAATCTTCATTCCTTGGAATGTTGGTTGAATGGTAAAAGCGGAAGTAGCTCAATTGGTAGAGCGATAGCCTTCCAAGCTATAGGTCGCGAGTTCGACCCTCGTCTTCCGCTCTTTAAGACCGTTTCTAGTGAATGTTTTTTTTCAGACACTAGCAATAGTCAAGCCTTTGTAGCTCAGGGGTAGAGCACTTCCTT
>NCHJ01000183.1 GCA_002256765.1 Bacteroidetes bacterium 24-39-8 | reverse complement strand
TTGGTCATTGTTAATGATGTATTAGACATTGAAAAGTAACTTCCGGCAAATTTGAATTTGAGCAAATTCCATTCAGATTTTCAGACAAGTTAAATTCTTCTTTACAATCCTTTCAATATAAGGCCGAAGAAAAAGGTATTCAGTTAAATTATTTTTCTCAATTAGAAGAACCCTTAGTATTAATAGGAGATCCCTATAGACTGATTCAGATTTTAAACAACCTGTTAAACAATGCTATTAAATTTACGGCAAGGGGTAAAGTAACCGTTAATATATTTTCATCATTACGAGATTCGGAAAATATTATAATTGATTTTACAGTACAAGATACGGGAATAGGGATTGATGCTTCTAAACTAGATACCATTTTTGAGCCTTTTGTTCAAGCTTCCTCAGATACTACTAGAAAATTTGGAGGAACAGGTTTGGGCTTGTCAATTTGTAAGAATCTAATTGAAATGCAAGGTGGTTCAATTAGCGTAGAAAGTAAATATGGCGAAGGCACAGTGTTCCATTTTAAATTGCCTTATAAAATTGGAACAACAGAGATGTTGGCTCAAGAAGAACAAGCCCCTGAAAATTATAGTCTTATTGGTGAGAAGCGAATTTTGATTGCTGAGGATGTTGAGTTGAATCAGTTTATTGCCCGACAAATTTTAGAGTCTTGGGGTATGGATGTGGCAGTTGCTGCTAATGGAAGAATAGCTCTTGAAATGGTTCAAGAACAACATTTTGATTTGATTTTAATGGATATTCAAATGCCGGAAATGGATGGCATTGAAGCAACAGAGCTAATTAGAAAACTAGGTGATACCCGGTTAGCAAATATTCCCATTATTGCCTTAACCGCTAATGCATTAAAAGGGGATAATCATCTGTATTTTCAAGCTGGAATGAATGACTATATTACCAAACCTTATACGGAAGAAAAATTATATTCAGTTTTAAGTAAGTTTTTGCCTGCAAATCCTTTGTCAGTAGCGCCAGTTGTAGAAATGGCAAAACCTTCTACTAGAATATTAGTAGAAGAGGGTATTAGTTTATCTAATAATTATGTTGAAGAAGGGTTGTTGTATGACTTAACAATGGTAAGACAAATAGGTAAGGGTAATCCCGACTTTATTGGTAAGATGGTAACACTTTTCCTTGAACAATTGCCCAGTGATATTAGTAAATTAAAAGAGTATTCCCAGAAAGATGAATGGGAATCTTTGTCCAAATTGGCACATAGAATGAAACCTTCCATAGAAGGAATGGGTATACATTCTTTGAAAACTATCATTAGAGAATTAGAAACTAGGTCTCGTAATAATGAATCTATTCATAGTTCCGAATTGAAGAAAATGGTTGCTTTTACTTGTGAAACTATGGAGAAAGTATTGGTTCAACTTCGCCTTGAATTTCCTAAATAATTAATAAACTAAAAAAAGTCAAGTTCTTTTAAATTGGTGAGTGTCTTTTCATTCATTAATGTATTTGCACATGCATCAATATGTGGCAATTCATATTTAAAATAGAATTCCATGGTATGTATTTTACCGGCATAAAAGTCCTGAGTCATTTTATTCGGATTTACAGATTGCAATAATTCTTTAGCTTTTAAAGCCATTTTCAACCATTGCCATCCAATGACTATCAATCCTGCCATCTCCATGAAAACAGTGGCATCTGAAAGAAAACGATCTGGGTCTGATTTTTGCAGATAGCCCAATAAGTGGTTGAGTACTTTCTCAAATGTTTGAATGTCTTTATTTAACTTTATTCCATACAATTTTAAATCTTCATATTGATTTGATAGTGTAATTGTTTCTTGTATTTGTATTAGCAATAATGAAAGTGCTTTTCCATTTTGAATGGTAACTTTTCTGCCCAATAAATCTAAGGATTGAATACCCGTTGTACCTTCATAAAGTGACATGATTTTTAAATCACGATATAATTGTTGTACTGGAAAATCAGTAGTAAATCCATAGCCACCTAAAGTTTGTATGGCCAGTGCTGCAGAACGGCTTCCTTGTTCTGATGCATAGGTCTTTACTATTGGGGTTAAAATTTCTAACAGTAAAAGTGCGGTTGCTTTTTCATCACCTTGTGTTGCATGAACCAAATCATATAAGCGGTTGCATTCCATTGCCAGTGAAAGTGACCCTTCTGTAATGGCTTTCTGAGTCAATAACATCCTTTGAACATCGGCGTGATGAATAATTAGCGTTGGAGTTTTTAAAGGGTCTTTCTCACTTGGAACCCGTCCTTGTGGACGTTCTTTGCAATATTGTAAGGAAGCTTGATATGCCGCCATTGCTACTGATGCCGCACACTGCCCCACGCTGATTCTAGCTCCATTCATCATTTGGAACATATATTTGAGTCCCTGGTGCGGTTCTCCAACCAAATAGCCTCTGCAGTCATCGTTATCACCAAAACTGAGATGGGTTGTAGCATATCCTTTTTGCCCCATTTTTTGAAAATCTCCTGCACAGTAAACGTCATTGTAAACCAGGGTGCCATCAGGTTCAGGTCTGAATTTTGGAACGATAAATAGTGATATTCCTTTCACACCTGCTGGAGCCCCTTCAATCCGGGCGAGTGTTAAGTGCACAAAATTATCTGCCCCCTCATGTTGCCCTCCAGAAATAAATATTTTTTGACCTTTAACAAGATAATAGTCATTGTTAACTGGTTTTGCACTTGTCAAAATATCTGAAAGTGAACTGCCAGCCTGTGGCTCTGTTAATGCCATAGTGCCCTGCCATTCACCCTGGTAAATCTTGGGTACATAGGTGGCAATTTGTTCGGGACTTCCAAAACTAGTAATTAGGTCTGCAGAACCTGTTGATAGACCTAGATATCCCTGAACACTATTGTTGGCAGCTTGAAAAATATGTTGACCCGCATTAAAAATCATTTCTGGTAATTGCATGCCTCCGTGTTCAAATTTGGCAGCTCCCCCAATCCAACTTTGCTCTGCTGCAAGTTGAATAATCCTTTTTATTTGAGGGTGAGTTAAAACTGCTCCTTTTCCATCATATTGGGCCGGGCTTTCATCCATTTCTTTTAGGTAGGGAAACATTTCTTGGTCTGCCAATAATTTGGCTGATTCTACAATCATCCAAGCTTGTTCCGCATCTAAATGGCTATATCTTTCATATTTGAAAAGACTTTGAACTGGATGTACTTCAAACAATAAAAAACGGAGCAGCTCCATGTTGGTATAGTTTGCCATAGTCTTATTATTATAATATCAAACTGATGATTTCTGCAACATAAGCGGGTTTGGATTTTCCTTTGATTTCCATGTTGCAATTGATGAATAATTTTAGTGAGCCGTTGTCTTGTAATTCTGCCTGAGAAATATTGGCATGTAATCTAATCCGATCTCCGCATTGAACAGGGTTGATAAATCTGGCTTTATTGATGCCATAATTAAAAAATGAATTAACCCCTTCAATATGAATCATCTGGTATAAAAACTGAGAAACCAATGACATACTTAAATAACCATGCGCAATGGTTTTTCCATCTGGTAACAGTATAGCAGCTTTTTCTGTATCAATATGTACCCATTGTTGATCAAGTGTTGCATTGGCAAAATTGGTAATCATTTCTTGGTTTACATTTAGCCAATTACTAGTACCAAGTGAGCTGCCAATAGCCTGTGTTAACGCGGTTTTATTTAAAAACCTAACAGGTAATTCTTTTTCAGATAGTTGTTGGTTCTGTATTTCTTTGTCTTTTGTTTTGTCTGTTGGGATAATTTTTTCTATTTCAATTTCTTCACTTACTTGAATGATGGCTTTTCCAATTACTTTTCTATCTATCAAGTCTCTAATTGCTTGGGCTACGTCTTTAAGTGCATATATTTTGTAAATCTCTTGTTGAATATCGCCACGCCAAATCATTTGAACCAATTCACTTAAATTCTGCATACTTAAAGCGGGTTCTTTCTCTGTAAAAGCCCCCCAAAATACTCCCATTACTGCGCATCCTTTTAATAAGGCTAAATTGAATGGGAGGGAGGGGATAGTTCCTGAGGCAAATCCAACTACTAAGTATCTTCCTTTCCAGGACATTGATCTTAGTGCAGGTTCTGCCAAAGCGCCTCCTACAGGGTCATACACAAGGTCAACCCCTTTATCTCCAGTTATTTTTTTAACGGATTCTCTAAGGTCTTCTGTGGAATAATTAATAGTAAAGTCAGCTCCTTTTTTTTGGCAAATTTCCAGTTTCTCCTGACTTGAAGCAGCGGCAATAACTATTCCGCCCATTTTTTTGGCAAGTTCTACAGCAGCTAAACCAACTCCGCCAGCAGCGCCAAGAATAAGTATGGTTTGTCCGGGTTGAAGCTGTCCTCTGTCTTTTAATGCATGATAAGAAGTGCCATAATTGTATAATGTGGCTGCAGCCGTTTGCCAATTGATAGCACTAGGTATTTTAAAAACCCTATTTGCATCTACTGCCACTTGCTCTGCAAAACCTCCCCATCCACATAGTGCAACAACCCTATCTCCAATTTGTAAGTGCTTTACTTCTTTGCCTAGATCAATGATGATACCGGCCACTTCTCCTCCAGGTGCAAATGGTAGAGTTGGTTTAAACTGATATTTATTCTGGATAATTAGAGAATCAGGAAAATTTACTGCAGCAGCAATTACCTTGATTAATACTTGATTTGGCGTTATAGTAGGTGATGGAATCTCTTTGAATAAAAGAGACTCTGGTAAACCAAATTGTTCGCAGATTACCGCTTTCATAGACTAACGTACAGTTTTACTGTATTAGCTACAATTTAGGGAATCCATTTAAAGGTCTGTTCTTAATTCTTGAGAGAATCCTAACATCTTTTTCAACCTTTTGATGATTCCAACAAAAAGTCCCCCATCTTTTTGCATTCTTCTATCTGTGGTCCAAACCAAGGCCATTGGATTGGTAACTTGATACAATTTGCCAAACCCCTTTTCCCTCAATTTTAACGCAAACCAACCGTCTTCACCTGCTCCGGCCGGAAAATTAAATCCATCAACTGCTAATCCATCAGCTTTTCTAAAACAAGAATTAAATCCATAAACATTTACAGCTTCTTCCCGGAAAGTTTTATTAAACCATCTACTTAAATCTGCAATGTATTCATAGAAAAAATATACTATCCTTGGTGTATTTGCTGTTGGAATATGGGCAAATCTGCCATAGCAAATGGCAATGCCTTCTTGCGATTCCATTGGAGCAATCATTAGGTCTATCCAGTTTTCTGGATAAATTGTATCAGCATCTGCTGTAAGAATATATTTTCCATTTGCCGCACCCAAACCCGCGTTTCTTGCAGCGGATATTCTTTGAACTGTTTCCAGTATACAAGTTACACCAGCAGCTTCTACCAATTCCTTTGTTCTGTCTTTAGAATTATTATTTACCACTATAATTT
>NCHJ01000182.1 GCA_002256765.1 Bacteroidetes bacterium 24-39-8 | reverse complement strand
AGGAATTCCAGAAAGCTCCCAACAATGGATATGGCTAAAGCATTTAATGGTATCTTGATTATACCTATACCCAGTATTCCAGGTTCCTTTTAACACCATATCTGGACTGAGATTTACCATTCCAAATGGCCTAGAAGCAGAACTAAAATAGAAAAATCTAGAATTTGCTGCATCCACCATGGGTTCTACTAAATCTGTTTTTTTGGGTTTAATGGATTTACCAACTTGTGCATTCAATTTAGCTGTAGATAAAATCAGCAAACTACAAATAGCAAAAATAATTCTGTATCCCATGATTATTTGTTTCAGGTTTGGGGATTGGCATTAAAAAAGGATTTGATCAGAAATTGATAAACAATCACTGAGCAAATCCTTTTCAATTTTAAATATTAATAACCGGGGTTCTGCGTCATTGCAGGGAAAGACAAATCAATTTCACTTTGAGGAATTGGCCTCAGATAATGTATATCCTTAATGCTGTTACTTTTAGCAGCCCAAGGATTGTATTTCTTAACGCGTTCAATCAATTTTCCAGTTCTTTTTAAATCGAACCACCTGTCATATTCACCCAATAATTCCCTTGCTCTTTCATCCAAGATCATATCAATATTAATATTGGCTGCTGTAGCACGATAAGATGCACCAACAGTTGATTTAATATCTTCTGGGAATTTAGCACCTTGTGGATCTTTTCCAGTATTAGCGCCAAGGGCTCTATCCAAAACTTTGTTGTAATAAACTTCAGCTGCGCCTAATTTTCCGCCTGTTGCACCTTTAACTATTGCTTCAGCAGCTATTAAATATGCTTCAGCTGAACGAAATACGGTTTCATTGAGTGTTCCAAAAGCATCTCCATAAGGAATACCTGGTTGCCAGAATTTCCACATATTAGGTTCTCCTGAAGGGAATCCGCTAGCGGCAACTCCACCAACAATGTTGTAGCCTCCACCCCATTCGCTTCCATTGATAACAGAATACTTTCTAGTACCTCCAACATCAATACCTCTATCAGCAAGTGCTGTAGCTGGATTATTCCATGGCCGAAAATACACCACTGTATCACCTGCTTTAATATCAATTTTCAAATTTGCATTTGTCAATGGCAGAGGTTTGAAACCAGCAACGGGTAATAATGCATATCCTACTTCTAAGAAATTATGATCATACCTAGTATCTAAAGTTGGGTCAAACAAACGGAAGATGGTTGCTCCTAAAGGATAAATAGGTAGAGAACGGTTATAGTCCGAAGTTCTACCTTTTGAACCTGGGAAACCTTCTCCACCACCTCCAAAAACAGAATGCAAATTGTTTCCACCTGCAACATCTTGTGTAAATGCGGCATCAGTCTTATTGGTTAAAACATCTGTATTGTATTGTACTGAAAATACAATCTCTGCATTCTTGTCATTCTGAGCTCCGGTATATTGTGTTAATGGATTTTCAGAACGAACAGGGAATAAATCTTTGTATTTGGCCGCAAGTGGATAAGTAGCAATTACTTTATCTGCAAATTGTAACGCCAAATTGAAATCTGCTGGACTTCCACCTATGCTATTTCTAAAATTCCAACCACGTGTTAAATATACCCTAGCCAATAAAAACTGGGCTGCACCTTTAGTTACCCTTCCATAGTTGGAAGCAGTTACAGGCAATTTGCTTTCAGCTTCTGTAAGGTCTGCTAAAATCTGTTTGTATATATCTGCAGAGGCTGCTTTTGTGCCATCTTTACTTGCAGTCTGTGTTTCAACCAATGGCATAGGAACATCTCCCCATTGTTGTACCAAATAAAAATAGCAAAGCGCCCTTAAAAATTTTGCTTCAGAAACCCTTATACCTTTTGTAGTTTCATCCATAGTTACAGCTGATGCCCGGCTTACAACTGTATTAGCACGTCCAATTTCTTTATACAAAAGAGTCCATAATTGACTAATTTCTGGTAAAGCTCCATTTAACCCAACATCATACTGATTTAATGATCCTGCATTCGCAGGAGCTGTTGGGAATTTTGGGTCACCATATCCACCAGGATAAAAAATATCTGTACCATTCAAAACCAATTGTCTGGTTTGATAAATATTACGCAACAATGGATAACAAGACTTTACTAGGTCTTCAAAACCAGCCGCAGTTTTATAATAGGAATCTGTAGTCAATAAAGACACTGGATTCTCATCCAAAAAGGATTTTTTACAAGCAGTGGCCATGATTCCTGTTAGGGAAACTGCCAGTGCTATTAGTCTAAAGTTATATTTTGGGGTCATTGTGATAAGTATTAGAAATGAATTAGAAACTGATATTTAATCCCATAGTTACAAGTATAGAAGGCACATCATCCTGATAAATTGCAGAGTTGAATTCAGGATCAAATCCAGTATACTTAGTGAAAATAAATGGGTTAGATACTTGTGCGTACACTCTAGCATTAGACATTTTAAGTCTATTCTTCAATGATTGTGGTAATGTATATCCAAAAGTAATATCAGAAATCCTTAAGAAACTAGCATCTTGGTAATTGATTGCACCTCTATATGGATTTGCAACATATGGAGAGAAATAAGTATTAGAAGGATTATCCTTTGTCCAATAATTCAAAGATGCAAGAGAATTATATCTGGTTCCTAACTCTCCAAATGTTCCGGATAATGTACTGTTACGATATTGTACACCATTACGATAATACAAGAAGAAAGAAAGGTCAAAATTTTTGTAATTAAATCTGTTGGTCATACCCATGATCCAGTTAGGCAATTGTGTACCCAAATAAGTTCTGTCATCAATAGCATTTGTTGAAGAAATTAAATTATCTCCATTTTGGTCAACCACACGTACTGATCCAGGAACTTGTTTATACACTTTTGCTGCAGTAGTATCGGCCAATTGCCAGATTCCAGCAAACTGATAATCAAAATTGCCTCTAATTGGAAAACCAACAAACAAATTATTTCCTTTATCTACCAACTGTCCATCGCCATAGAGTTCCAATAATTTATTATTGTTCTTGGTAAAAGTAAGTGTGGTGGTCCATTTGAAATCTTGCTTTGCAATATTGACGCTATTCAAAGTTAACTCAATACCCTTGTTTTGAATTTTACCAACATTAGCAGTTACTTGGCTAAATCCTGTAAGATTAGGGATTTTCTGATTCAGAATCAGGTCAACTGTGTTTCTATCATATACTTCAATAGATCCAGACAACCTACTTTTCAGAATACTAAAGTCTAAACCAAAGTTTAATTCTTTACTTCTTTCCCATCTCAAATCTTTGTTAGCCAAATTCAATGGTGCAAATCCTGTTGCGGCAACCCCATCAAAATCATACCCAGTATTTAGCAAACTAGCTTGAGTGCTATATGGATTTACAGTACTATTACCAACTTCGCCATAACTTACGCGCAATTTTAAATTACTAATAAGATTTTGGTTTTGCATGAATTTTTCACTAGAGATTTTCCAACCTGCTGCAACTGAAGGGAAGAAAGCCCATTTATTACCTTCAGCTAATTGAGAAGCTCCATCAGAGCGTCCAGTTATAGTCAAAAGGTATTTATCATCGTAAGCATAGTTTACTCTACCCATATAAGAAGACAGTGTACGTTCTACCAAAGAACTACCCTGTGCCGTAATGGTTCCAGTTTGTAATGCATACCAATAAGAATTAAATGGTAAATCTTTCACCGCAATTGTTGCTAATTCATCTCGTTGATAGAATGCACTTTGCAAAGCAGTAAAATCTAATTTGTGCTTACCAAAATCTGTCTTATAAGTTAAGATATTATCTATGGTATAACTCTGGGTTTTTTTATTGTCCAATTGTGTTCTTGGTTTATTAGCAAGTTGTGACTTAGACCAAGTTCCTCTCCAGTCACCAATTTCTTGTCCAATATGAGAACCAGAAAGCGATGTTCTAAAATTCAATCCTTTTAAAATATTGATATCAACATAAGCATTCACAATTGCAGAAATAGTCTTGGTTTGCAGTTTTGAAGTTATTGGATCAATATCACTTAAAGGATTAGGCACTTGCTTATCATTAATTCCCATCCAAATAGCTAACCCATTTACATTAATGTCACCATTTTGTGATGGATTAGTCAGGTCTTTGTAGTAGATAGTTCCGGTAGGCCTTGCTCTAAATGCTCCTCGGAGGGATTCTTGTGATCCCCAATTCTGATCACTATAGGTAATATAAGAAGTGAATCCCGCTTTAATCCTGTCACTAATTTTACTATCCAAACCTGCATTTAAGTTATAACGCTTGAAACCAGTATATAGCACGTTACCTTCTTCATTTAAATACCCAGCAGAAAAACGGTAGGTTGTATTTTCACTTCCACCTGATACACTTATATTATGGCTGGCTTGCATACCGGGATCTGTTGCAACATCAGCCCAATTAGTTGTTTCATTTGCAGTAATTTTTGCCTGCTCTGCAATGGTAAAAACGGTTCCAGGTAAACCTGCAGCAATTCGGTCCGTGTAGGCTAATTTATAGAATTCAGCAGTAGTTCTCAATTTTGGAACATGTGCAAGATATTTAATACCAGCATATCCATCATAGCTAACTTTTGGTTTTCCCGAAACTCCTTTTTTGGTAGTAATGATTACAACACCGTTTGCACCTCTTGCACCATAAATGGCGGTAGAAGACGCGTCTTTTAAAACATCCATTGATTGAATGTCATTTGGATTAAGGTTGTTAATATCTCCACCCATTAGACCATCAATTACAATCAATGGTGCTGTACTATTGTTGATAGTATTTTCACCTCTAATAGTAATATTATAAGGGGCACCGGGTCTGTTACTAGCTTTTGTAACAGTTGCACCAGCCACTTGACCTTGTATGGCTTTAGCCGCCATAGTTGGGTTTGACCTTACAATGTCTTTAGACTGAAGCGATGACATGGCACCAGTCACATCTTTTTTCTTTCTTTCACCATAACCAACTACAACTACTTCATCCAAGGCATTGGATTCTGAAGTAAGGTTAATTGAAAGACTAGTTTGGTTGGTTACAGTAATTTCTTTGCTGGCAAATCCAACAGAGCTTACTACTAACACAACATTTCCTGTAGGAATGGTGATGGCAAATTTTCCATCTTGATCGGTTACAGCAGCTTGTGATGCACCTTTTACTAAGATGCTTGCTCCAGATAATCCCGACCCATTTTCATTGTTGACCACTTTTCCCGTAAGTCTACGGGTTTGTGCAGTTGCAATACCTACTAAACAGCATAGTAGCATTGACAGAAGAAAGACTTTTCTCATAATGGCAGTTTTTAAGCAATTTTTATTGGGGCAAAACGGTATAGTTATTCCTATAACGCGGAATAAATCTAGTTAAAAGGTTTTAGTAAATCGTTTAAACTGGCAGTAAAAAATTACGAAAACGAAATAGCTTTAGATAAAAAATGGGCAGTATCTATCAATAAAGTATTAACGATTTTCCTTGGAAAGATTAGAAAATCGGAACCTCAATCCCATTTCAAAAATGCCGTTAGC
>NCHJ01000181.1 GCA_002256765.1 Bacteroidetes bacterium 24-39-8 | reverse complement strand
CGATATTAATGCAACCAAATTTTCAACCAGAATGGGTGGTTGCTACCAAACAAGCCAATTTGGTAAAACAGATTTCTAATGCTAGAATTTATTACTATGCAGAAGCCGCTTTACCTTGGCCAATGAATAATAGAGATATGGTAATTGATCTTAACATGAGGCAAAACCCTATTTCTAAATTGCTGACCATTCACGCAAACACTTTTGACAATATTCTACCTCTTAAAGAAGGAAAGCAAAGGGTGCCAATTTCCAAAGCTACTTGGCTAGTTCAACCCCTTTCAAATAATAGAATCAGTATAGATTATCAGATAAAAATTGATCCCGGTGGAGGAATCCCACCTTGGATGGTAAATCTCTTTATTGCTAAAGCACCTTTTGATTCTTTTAAAAATCTTTCCAAATTATTACTTGATAAAAGATTTCAAGGTCAACAATTTGATTTTTTGAAAGAATAAAGGGACTTAGCTTTTAAGAATTTTTGAAAGTAGGGTCGTTTTCATTTCAGATACTTCTGCCTTTGTAAAGCCATGTGCTTTTATGGAACTTTCCCCTGTAGTCTCAATGATAATTGTGGAATAGCCTACTAAAGGTGTTTCTATATCCACTGAACTAATTCTATTCATTGGAATAGTGGTTTCTTTTCCATTTAAAAATCCGGGAAGTTTTAGGGTAACCGCTAAGTCGTCTAATAATATTTCACAAGGAAAAAGCTTATTACCCTCAGAAAGTCTTGAAGCTGTATATTTTTTCATGATTTATTATTGAACCTTAAAGTTAGACATTCCAAGTAATTCATTCCTAATGATTAAAAAATGTAAATATTTGCCAATTTCTTCTATGTCCGTTAAAATCACGATGAAAAATCGGTGATTTTACGGTAAGTTTTTGGTAATTCTACTACAAAAACAGCTAGATCCTGCACATAATTTTGTTTAAAATTCAGAGAGATGCAATTCTTTTCCATTCCTGTTCAAACCGAATACATGGGTAAGAAAATCACAGGACAATTAAGGGGTACGGTGGTTTACAGGGAATTTGAATCCTACTCCAGTTATTTTGTTCAGTATTTCCCCAACCATATATTCAGTAGTAGAACTATTTTAAAAGATAAATCAGAAGCTACTGCATCTTTGGTTGAAGTCTTACTTACCGCTATTGACCGTTGTGTGGAGCCCATTTTGGTTTGACATTTTTTACCCAATCCTAGTTTTTTATAAACGGATCAGTCTTTCTGACCTTATTGCGGCGTATTTTTAGAGACATACGCCATATATGCCTATTACAAGAAGACAAGTATTGAAACAATTATTATTTGTTTCAGCAGGTTCTGTTATGATTCCTTCCTGTTTGCTTTTGCCTCTCAAAAAGGGAATTAAATTGAAGCATATTTCAGTTAGTGATGATCAAGAAATGATTTTTGCATCTTTTGCTGATACCCTTATTCCCAAAACAGATACAGCTGGAGCATTGGAAGTGCACGCAGACCTTTTTGTTTGGAAAATGCTAGATGATTGCACAGCTAAAGAAGAGCAGGAGATTTTTTTGAAGGGAATGAATGCGTTTTCTGCAGCATTCCAATTACAAAACAAGCAATTTTTTCATAATGCTAGTTCATTTGAAAAACTATTATTTCTTGAACAATTAGAGACTAGTAAGGAGTCCCAAAAACCGTTGGTTTTATTTTATAGAAATGCCAAACAACAATTGATTCAAGCATATACTGGGTCGGAATTTTTCATGACCAATATTCAAGTATATGAACAAATTCCCTCTAGGTTCCATGGATGTGTACCCATTTCTAATAACCCAATCAAAAAATCTTAAATGTCAGATAATACCAATAATTCAAAGAATAAAAAAAGCTTTGACGCAATTGTCATTGGCTCTGGGATGAGTGGTGGATGGGCTGCAAAAGAATTTACAGAGAAGGGGTGGAATACCTTGGTACTTGAAAGAGGGAGAAATGTAGAACATTTAAAAGACTATCCTACAACCAATAAAATGCCATGGGAGTTTGAGCATAGAGGACAAATGCCTTTAGAAATTACCCAAGCAAATCCAATTATTAGCCGTTGTTATGCCTTTAAAGAAGATGCAGCACATTTTTTTGTCAAAGATCAGGATCATCCCTATCAACAGAATCAGCCCTTTGATTGGATTAGAGGATACCAAGTTGGAGGTAAATCAATCATGTGGGCAAGGCAAACCCAACGCTGGAGCGATTTTGATTTTGATGGACCTGCTAGAGATGGGTTTGCGGTAGATTGGCCCATTCGGTATAAGGATTTGGCAGCTTGGTACAGCCATGTTGAAAAATTTGTTGGGATTTCTGGCAATAAAGACGGGTTAAGTATTTTGCCTGATGGCGATTTTTTACCAGCATTAGAACTCACTTGCGTTGACCATTATTTTAAAGAAGTTATTCAGAAAAATTATCAAAATAGACATTTGATTTATGGCAGGTGTGCTCATTTAACGGAACCAACTGCCCTTCATCTTGCGCAAGGAAGAGGTCAATGTCAAAAAAGAAATCTTTGTCAAAGAGGATGCCCTTTTGGAGGGTATTTTAATAGTAATTCTGCCACCCTGCCTTGGGCCGCTAAAACAGGGAAAATGACCTTAAGGCCGTTCTCTATTGTGCATTCTATTATTTATGACAATCAAAAACAGAAAGCAACAGGTGTTCGGGTAATTGATAGCCAAACCAAGGAAATGGTAGAATATTATGCAAAAGTAATTTTTGTAAATGCAGGTGCTTTGAACACTAATTTGATCTTATTAAACTCTACTTCTTCTAGGTTCCCAGCGGGATTGGGGAATGATAATGGATTGCTAGGTAAATTCATGGCATTTCACAATTATCGGGCAAGGATCAATGCTATTCATGAGGGTCATTTGGATAGTACCACAGATGGAAGGTCACATACAAGTGCTTATTTGCCAAGATTTAGAAATGTTGAACAACAAGAAACAGATTTTCTGAGAGGTTATGCCGCAGGTTTTTCTTCTTATAGAAGCGTTGTAAAAAACAGCAATGGTCTTGGTCAAACATTGAAAATGAATCTGGCTAAACAGGAGTTAGGCCCCTGGAGAGTAGGGTCCCATATGATGGGTGAAACCATTCCTAAGTCTAGCAACCAGGTAAGTTTGCATCCTAGTTTGAAGGATCAATGGGGGATGCCTCAATTGAATATCAATATTGGTTATGATGAAAATGATGAGAAAATGGTCAAAGATTACTTGGAGCAAATGACTGAAATGTTTGAAAAAGCGGGATTTACCAATATCAAGACCTCCGATTCTAAGCAGGCCCCGGGTTTGGATATTCATGAAATGGGAGGGGTTAGAATGGGAAAAGATCCTAAAACTTCACTCTTGAATGAATTCAACCAACTCCATGCCTGTAAAAATGTATATATAACTGATGGGGCCTGTATGACATCAACTTCTACCCAAAATCCATCCCTTACTTATATGGCTTTAACGGCAAGGGCGGTGGATCATGCGGTTAGAAATAGAGGAATCTGACAATAAATTGTTTTTTTCTTATTAGATTGCACCCGAATAAAGCAAACCTGTTTATGACTATTGAAAGTTTCAAAGAACTGACACACGAACAAAAATTGAAAGAATTGCGCGTTGCCGGAGATTTGTTGGGATCCTATGAACGCAATGCGGAACCAAACACCCCAAAAATTCCTGGTGATATTTTTGCACTATATGATTTCTGGGTGTATTTGAGTGATGACGAACAGACAGTTATTCCTACCCGAAGGAATCCATTAGCTGCTGCGGCAGAATAAATTCTTTATTAGTTATTTGAAACGCCCCTTTTTGGGGCGTTTTTATTTTAATCTTGCCCTATTTTGTTGAACAGATTTTGTTTTTTTTTGAAAAGATACTATTCTGATTTGTTTTTGTTTAACAGGATGATGTATGGGAATTCTTTAATTTAGCAAAGCATGAAAAAAATTCTTCTAACTGTTTTCGCTGCCCTGATGGGCTTTGTTTTCCACCATACTGTAAATGCACAGCAGGTGGATTCATTAATGGCTGTCTATGATGAGCAATTTCCCAAAGAAAAAGTGCATATACATTTTGACAGAACCATATATAATAAAGAAGAAACAATTTTCTATAAGGTTTATTTACAAATGGCCTCATATCCAAGTGAAATGAGTAAGAATATGTATGTAGCTTGGTTTGATACCAGTGGTAATCTGCTTAAACAAACAGCCGCACCCTTGTTTCAATCTACCGCTAAAGGAAGCTTTGATATACCAGCTAATTATAAGGGAGACTTTATTCATGTAAAAGCATTTACTAGGTGGATGTTAAATGAAGATTCCGCCTTTGTGTTTGAAAAAAATATCCCCATTAATTCTGGTAAGCCAACAAGTTCTATTCAAAAAATAGTTTTAAAATCAAGGGTAGATTTGTTTCCTGAGTCAGGGAATTTGGTACAAGGGGTTAATAATCGCATTGCATTTAAAGCCACCAATCAATTTGGAACACCCGTATTGATTAAAGGGTTTTTAGTCAATGACAAGAATAAGGTATTGGATACCATTAAAGCGGTGCATGATGGAATGGGTGTTTTCAATCTTAAGCCTATTGCAGGAGAAAAATATCAGTTAAATTGGACAGACGAATTGGGCCAAAAAGGAAATACGGTTCTTCCACAACCCAAATTACAAGGGGTTGTTTTGAAATTAACAGCCGACTATGAAAAAGCCTATGCTCAAGTAGAAAGGACGCTAGATGTGCCTACTAATTTTAAAAAATTTAAACTTTTAGTACACCAAAACCAACAATTAATTTATACAGTTGATTTTAAAGGGGAAGAAAAATTGATTCAAAAGGCAGCATTGCCTATTTATGAACTTCCTACCGGAATTGTTCAGTTTTCATTGTTTACAGATGACTGGAAACCCATTGCAGAAAGAATTGTATTTGTCAATAATAGACTCCATGAGTACAATGCAAAATTAAGTATCCCCATGATTGATCTTAAAAAGCGAGGAAAGAACGTTATTGAAATCTTAGTTTCTGATACAGCATCAACCAATATGTCTTTGTCAGTTACAGATGCATCCATTGTATTGCCAGAACAACAATCCATCTATTCTGATTTATTGTTAAGTTCAGATATTAAGGGTAAAGTGCATAATCCAGCTTATTATTTTTCTTCTGATGCCGATAGTGTTGCAGCCCATTTAGATTTAGTTATGATGACCAATGGCTGGAGGCGATTTGATTGGGACAAGTTGATCAATGGGGATTTCCCTAAATGGACCTATCCTAGAGAAACAGATTTTTTAAAATTGACTGGTATGGTTTATGGCAACCAGGCATTGGCTAATACCAAAGATTTACAATTGAATTTAGTTATTTCTGGAAAAGATAGCAGTTCTAAATTGCTTTTTCTTCCTGTAGCTAAAGATGGAAGTTTTGAACAAACGGGTGTTCTATTCTATGATACGGTTAGAGTATACTATAGCTTTAATAATAACCCAAAGCTCACTGAACAAACCCAGGTTAAAAT
>NCHJ01000010.1 GCA_002256765.1 Bacteroidetes bacterium 24-39-8 | reverse complement strand
CTGCTGGATTTGCCACCCATTTAAATGCCATCACAACTTCCTTGTGGGGAAGCATTCTTTGTGTGACGGGAGATGGAACGATGTTTGGCTGAGGCTCAGCATTGGGGTTAAGAATTTTTTTAAAATAATTGACCTCTTTATGATTTTCAACAAATGGCTCATATTTATCAAAAATAAAACGAACAAATGCCTTTAACACATAATGATTGGTGTCATATTTTGTTGCTTCAGGATATTTTTCTAAAGCATTATGAAGATGCCGTAATTGATAGAGTAACAATTTTAAAAAGAGGTTGATACTTGCTTCACTATCTAACGAATTTACTTGAGCATCAATAAACTTTTTAGCCTTTAAAAACTCAGAATATACTTTATCCAATAACTCTTGCTTAAACTCTCGTGTGTATGTGTAAGGTTCACCGTCTTCTGGATTATATTCTTCGTAAGTGACTACCTCCTTGTCTTTATCAATTGAAGCTACGTTGTAATAATCTTCATCAGAATTCGGATAAAAGTTGTTGTGAAATCTTGTAAAACCACGAGAAGCGTAGAAGTAATCAAAGAAAGCTAAAGGCTTTGAATTAGATGGCTCATTGGGATCCGGTGCTACTGGTTTTAATTGCGGAAAGTCATCATTAGAAGAATTCTGTACAGAAGCTTCGAGAATTTTGATGTGATCCATCGCCTGATCAGAATATTTTTTCATCACTTCATAATACTCCTGTATGTCTGCTTCAGTTAATGATACCCTAACCCCTTCCTCAGCAGATAGATTTGAAAAGGTAAAGGAACTGTGTGAAAATCCTGTTGCTGATTGGCTCAGGTTATTTATTGCTCTTTGTAACTCTGCTACCTTAGAAGATATAAAAACCAATTTCTCAAATCGAGATGATTGAGAGATTACTTCGTTAGTAAATTCGGACTTGATGCCATCTACCCTTTTATACAAATGACTGCGATAATCTGCCAACCCCTTTGTGTAGTTAAATTGAATTTCATCATTGTACTCAGGACTTTTTTCGGTTCCCTTTTTCTGCACTCGTTGAAATGTTACATTAGCCGTTTCGATAAGCTTTATTAGATCTTCAAAATCATTTTC
Source organism: Bacteroidetes bacterium 24-39-8 (assembly GCA_002256765.1). GTDB lineage: Bacteria > Bacteroidota > Bacteroidia > Chitinophagales > Chitinophagaceae > Sediminibacterium. The sequence continues at coordinate 41,318 of NCHJ01000010.1, read as the reverse complement.
CCCGTCATAATATCTGCGAATGGAACCTCTTATCATAATTCAAGTTTTATTTTATTAGCAGCCTCCTGTTTCTTTTGATCTATCACCTTTGCATATACTTGCGTAGTTTTTAAATTCTTGTGACCAAGCATTTTTGACACTGTATAAATATCAGTTCCTAATGTCAGTTGCAAGGTTGCAAAGCTGTGTCGGGCTGAATGAAAAGTTATATGCTTTGTTATGCCTGCTCTCATAGCCCATTGTTGTAATTTCAAATTGTGCCAGGCACTATACTTCAATCCCTCAAATACCTGATCTTCCAAATTACGACGTTCACCTAATAACTGATATGCCTGATCTGATATTGGAAGAGTTTCAGTGTCCTTTGTTTTCTTTTGCCTAAAACGAATATAATAACCCATCTCTTTTGAATGCTGTACTTCCACCCAGGTGAGCTTTTCTACATCGGACCAACGTAAACCGGATAATGCTGAAAAAATAAAGGCTTGTTTAAGTATAGGAAAATCACAATCTGCTTTAAACATTGCCTGCAATTCATCATAAGTAAGAAATGATCTCTCTGTTTCTCCTGCCTTTAATCCTGCCACAACCTCCGCCGGGTTTTTTTGAATAATGCCATCTCTATATGCCTGCTTTAGGGCAGCACATAGTTTACTATAGTATGCCAATTGTGAGTTTTGTGACAGCAATTTATCTGCAGGAGTTTTAGCTACATGTAAGTAATCTTTAAATCCTTCAAGCCACTGCTTATTAATCTGGTTAAAAGTAACATCAGTCTTCACATATTTTTTTAGGTGCTTAAACATGCTATCCCAATTATCGTAATTGCCTTTACTTGTATTGCGCTTTTGTATCAGGTATTCAACAAACCTTAAAAAGCTACCTTTTGCTTTTTCACGGTCCCGGAAGCCATAGGTACCATTCATCATTTCAAGAAAACGTTTTGATCGTATACCATCAGCTAACACAAATGTTTTGCGATTTTCATCTCTCTGTTCTTTTGTTAGTTTACCCTTTTCCGGTTCTGGTACCAGGTATAAATTAAGATATTCGTATTCTCTTTTTCCGCTGGTATATATGTCCAGATACAAACTGATTTTATCACCTTTTAATCGTTGCCTAAGTTTGACATTCATATAATAGCTATTTAAACATTTTATCTATTTCAGTACGTTGAATAATGCTTCTGCTTCCTACCTTACCTACCTTAAGGGAACCTTTGGAAATAAGCCTTTGGATAGTGCGACGACTGGCACCTAAAAGAGTGGCAGTTTCATCAATGCTTAGGAAAACCTTCAGCTCTAAACCAGATGAAACTATGCTGTTAGCAGATCCCACTTTTTCCTTAACCTGGTACTGATTAAGTTTTTCCTCTCTCTTTATTTGCTTGTAGTGTTTCTGATTGCAGGTATGTGAGCAATACCGGGTATGCAGGGTAAGGGCGGTAAATGAGTTGCCGCAAAAGAAACAGGTTTTATTTATTTGAATGTTACTGCTCATGGATGCATGCTTGTGACTAAGAGTGACTACTTGTGTCAATTAAAGACAGGATGTGACATCCTCTCTCTGTACTGTTGTCGGGCAACAAATAGTATGTTGAAGGGCAACAACTAGGCAACAAATATAGGCTAAAAAGTACATTTGGGCAACAAAAATAAGATAAATGTTTTGCTTTAAAGTCCTACTGTATAAGCATTTGAAAGAATATGAAAGATAAATTACTTTCCAATACAGAACTTTGAAAAAATAAAATCTAACTGGTCTTCATTGGTAATCTCACCTGTGATTAAACCAAGATAGTGCAAACATTGACGAATGTCTAGGGCTAGCAAATCTCCAGTAATATGCATGTCCAACCCTTCAGCTACATCATGTAGTGAAGCCGCTAATTGCTTGAGCGCATCGTAGTGGCGTGCGTTGGTTACCACTGTTGCTTCTGTATTTAAATGGCCGTGCACGGCTTTAGAAACCAGCGCTTTTTTGAGTGCATCAATGCCTTGGCGCTGTTTTGCAGAGATAAAAATAATGTCGGGCACTTGGCTAAAAGCTGCTACAGAAGCGGGTTCTGCCGCGTCAGACTTATTGGCAATGAGTAAGTATTTGATTTGTTCTTTTTCAAATACGGCAACCATTTCTTTAAGCTCATCAATGGAAAGATCATTTTGATCAAACAAGTATAAGACCAAATCAGCAGCGCGCATTTTCTCAAAACTCTTTTCTATTCCTATGGTCTCAATACTATCGGTACTATGTTCTCTAATACCAGCAGTATCAATTAATCTAAAGAGAATTCCTTCAATATTTAATACCTCTTCAATTGTATCGCGTGTAGTACCTGCTAATTCACTAACAATGGCTCTATTCTCATTTAGTAGTGTATTTAACAATGTTGATTTACCCGCATTGGGTTTACCAATAATGGCAACTTGAACACCGTTCTTAATGGCATTACCCAATTGAAAAGATTCCAAGAGTTGGTTAGTAGAACTACTCAATAATTGAATAAGTCTTACTAGCTGATCCCTATCGGCAAATGCCACGTCTTCCTGAGAAAAATCCAATTCCAATTCTATGAGTGCAGAGAACTTGACTAATTCTTCTCGCAATTGGTGCAAGGCCGATGAAAATCCACCTCGCATATTGTTCAGCGCGGTTCTTCTACTGGCTTCTGTATTACTGGCAATCAAATCCGCCACCGATTCAGCTTGAGCCAAATCAAGTTTGCCATTTAGAAAAGCACGCTGCGTAAATTCTCCTGGCTTGGCCATTCGCACACCTCTGGCATTAATGGCCTGAATTACTTTTTCAATAATATAAGGCGATCCATGTGTACTAATTTCAATAGTGTCTTCTCCAGTATAAGATTTAGGACCTTTGAACAAGGACAAGACAACTTCATCCAAAGCATTGTCAGCCTCTTTCAAATAACCAACGTGTAAAGTGTGAGAGGCTTGAGTTTCCAAATCCTTTGATGGGAACAAACTATTGATCACAGGAAAAGCTTGTTTACCGCTGATTCTTATCACGCCAATGGCACCCAATCCTGGGGGTGTAGCTAGTGCCACAATAGTATCATCCCAACCAATAAATTTTGAAGACAAAGGAATAGTTTTTGCAAAAATAGCGTTTCAAGGCTTGGCAAATCACATCTTACTAGAATTACTATCCATCCTCAGAAACTCTAAAGCTAATGGCCGCCTTTGGCGATAGACAACTTTTCTACCATTCTGCTCTGCAGGTATCCAATTGGGTCCTTTACGAATTGCCCTAACTGCTTCTGCTCCAGTTCCATAGCCTGGATCATTTTCAGCCTGCACTTCACTAATAATGCCATCCTTGTTCACAACAAAAGAAACTACTACTGTATAGATGCCCGCAGGAGCTCCATTATTAACGGGAAGATCTCTATTGAGGTTCTTTTCCAAGAACTTGGTCCAACCAGCTAAACCATCAGGAAAACGTTCTTGAATTTGAACTGTTTTAAATTCCCCATCATAATCTTGTTTTACAGGCACATTGTATCGTTCTGCAGCCAATATGTTTTTTATTTTAAGTGGAGGATGGAGTTAATAACAATCAAACTCTTACTGAGACTGAGTTTCAGTAAATAAAAAAGCCCCACTCAAAAGAGCGGGGCTATAAAATTTATCAGAAAGAATTTATTCTTCAGATACCATGAAAGTGATGCTTTGTTTGTGACGATAGATTACGTTTCTACCGTTTTGAACCGCAGCTTTCCATGATGGTCCTTTTTTGATTACACGAACAGCTTCTTCTTTGGTACCATAACCGGGATCATTCTCGGCTTGTACTTCAGAGATGCCACCATTCTTGTCAACGATAAAGGAAACCACTACAGTGTATTTTCCGGGAGGCGCACCATTGTTTACAGGTAAATCCCTGTTCAAGTTACGCTCCAAATACTTGGTCCAAGCTGGTAAACCACCAGGGAACTCAGCAGGAATTTGTACTACAGTAAATACTTTATCGTAGTCTTCTTCTTGCTTAGGAGCTTCCACTTTACCAGTACCAGTTTCAACAGGAGGAGCCACAATACCTTCGTCTTTGGTTCCTTCCTGGTTTACGGTACCAATCTTGGTATCTTCCAGTTTTTCTACTTCTTTGATTTCATCTTTTTCCTTCACTTCTTCATCCTTCACAATTTTGGGAGGGGTGAATTTAGTGATTTCCACTTTAGGCGGTTCTTGCTTTGGTGGTGGCGGTGGTGGTGGTGGTTCAGGCTTCTTCTCTTCCTGTTTCATGTTCTCAAGATTTACGTCTTGAGCAATCACTTCAACAGCTTTTTTCTTAGAAGAATTAGCTAACACCGACCCCAGAATCAGCAACAGACAAACCACAACAGTACCTATTAAAGCGAATGTGATACGCTTATTATAGGTCTTACGCAGGTCGTAAGCTCCGTAATCCTTGTTTCTGCCCTCGAAAATAATATCGAGGATATCTGCAGATAAAATTTTGTTTACATCCATGATTCAGTGTCTTTATTGGTAATATTCCACTTGTTTATTTTGCAGGAGCAGCTGCATTAGCGGCCTCAGATGCTTTTACCAGTTCGGCTTCCACTGGTGAAATATCTACCAGTGCATAGCGCTTACAAACATTGATGGCCATCTCATCCAGAATATCAACAACGTTGCGATAAGTGCACTCTTCAGATGGTTTTAACACCACCACTAAATCCTTTTCAGGAGTACGAGCTTTCTTATCCAATATCACATTGCGGATTTCTGTGAAATTAGAAGACTTAAAGTTTGATGCGCTATTGTCCAATTGACCTTCATAGTAAAAAACGTTATCGTCTTTTCCTAAAAGGATGGTAATAACACCCGATTCTTTGGCCTTGTTCTGATCCTCTGGCTTGTCCGCATCTTTGGGCAAGTAGAGTTTCATAGCTGTAGGCTGACTCATGGTGGTGGTGAAGATGAAGAAAGTGATTAGCAAGAACCCTAGATCCACCATTGGGGTAAGATCTACACGGGTAGATAGCTTTTTACTTTTCTTGACACCGGGTCCTTTTTTATGACCACCGCCACTCGAGGTATCCATTTCTGCCATGTCGGAAGAATTTATTTTATTAAATAATCTTGTTTATACTGTTCTACTCTTCCCTTTTCTCACCCTTCATAGCACTTTTCCATAATTCTGTACCAGCAGGTACGCTTTCTGGATTGGTGATCATCTGAAATTTCAAAATATCATTCTTTTTAAATGCATCAATTACATTTTTGAAAGCTGGATATTTAGAAGCGTTATCGCCTTTCAATTGAATATTGGCTTTTTGACCAGCGTAAGCGCTAAGCACTAAACCCATCCAAGTGGAAACTTCATTGTTGGAGGAATCTTTACAAGGAATACCTGGTAAGGCATTACCCTTGCGTCCTTCCTCGGGAATGGCAAGAAAAGCAGACAGCCCGCTAAATGGTGCACCAAAGAAACCTGCTTTCTTGAACTTTTGAACGTCTAGGTTCAGGTTTTTGGTGGTATTCAGCGTATTTGCGATGACTTCCTTTTTGGATTCATCGTCCATGGAAATAAATACTTTACCGTCCTTGTCTATAGTGATTAACACAACATCCTTGGTTTCAGCAACTTTTGCTGCAACAGAATTAGGTGTAGTCACTGCAATGGCTTCCGCGGGTTTGAACTTTGTTGTCAAGATAAAGAAAGACAACAAAAGGAACGCCACGTCACACATCGCGGTCATGTCGATATTGGTACTTTTCCGTGGTAATTTGGCTCTACCCATTGTTATTAATTTAAGATTTCACTAATTAGATTCAAAACTGTATGCATTCCACAAATAATCAAAGATTATTTATAGTTAGCAGCAAAGCTTTGAGTCAGGGTGAAACCAGATTCGTCAATACCGTAAGTGATACCATCAATACGAGTGGTGAACACGTTGTACATGATGATGGCAACAGCAGAAGTACCAATACCCAAAGCGGTGTTGTACAAGGCTTCAGAGATACCTTGAGACAATTCACGAGCAGCTTCTCCACCACCTTCATCACCTAATTTAGAGAAAGAACGGATCATACCCATTACCGTACCCAACAGACCCAAAAGGGTTGCTACTGATGCAATAGTAGATAAGAACACCAAGTTCTTTTCCAACATAGGAAGTTCCAAAGCAGTTGCTTCTTCCACTTCTTTTTGAATATTCAACACTTTTTGCTCAGTAGCAAGTTCCGTGTTGGTAATCATTTCTTTGTATTTTTTCAGACCTGCTTTCATTACGTTACCTACAGATCCTTTTTGCTTGTCGCAAGCAGCAAGAGCCTTATCAACGTCTTTATTAGCAAGGTGGAATTGTACAGAACGTACAAATTCAGCAATGTTTCCAGTTCCGTTTGCTTTAGTGATAGTCAAGAGACGCTCAATAACAAAAGAAACCACAATTAATAAACAACCAATAAGTACGGGTACAATAATACCACCTTCATACATTTTTGGTATTGCACCTTTAGGTCCTTTGTGGTTAGGCCAAAAACCACCGCTAGCATCAGGGGTAGTGAAATTACTGTCGGCACCGATTACAAAGCGCCAAAGAACGTAACCGAGAACGATACAGGCAATAGGAGCGATAGTTGCAACCAAGTTACCACTCTTTTTAGGTTGAGCGGAAGTTGCGGTTTTAGCAGCCGCTGGTGCAGTTGGTTTGATGTCAGCCATGATTCAATTGATTTTTGGTTTTAAAAATTACAGTTGATTTAAAAATTGATTTCGCAATGCTACATAAAAAATGTTTTGAAAAAACAAAACCTTTCAGACATTTTTTATTAGGGCTTACAAATTAGGTATTTTATTGAAACAGAAAACAAGAACGGGCGAATCTTTTTAAGTTTTTTTTCAGCTCTGACTGGATTTTGGCCAAAAAAACTAGGAACCAACGGTCCTGCTGCATTTCACCGATTTATTTTAGTTAATTTACCATTTATCCAAACGTTTATGATTTTTGAATGTTGAACAGGCTGGAAAGCTATCTTTAATCTATCATTAAATTTTTAAAACTACTTATGAGAAGGTATTTTCTTTCACTGGCGTTGCTTGCAACAACTGTTAGTTTTGCCCAACGACCCCAGAATCCAACACCAAGTCCAGCTCCGGGCACACCCGGAACAGGTGCACCAGCCATAACAGGTATCCCTGGATTTGGTGGAGCAGCCCCTAGAACAGCGCCAAGACCTTATAATGACGTAATTACTGGTAAAGCAATTACCAAAAAAGGCCTTTTCACCGTTCACAAAATTGATGAGAAGTATTATTTTGAAATTGCCGATTCCATTCTTGGCCGAGAAATACTATCAGTTGTTCGTTTTGTTAAAGTACCTGCAGGTGCAGGTTACGGAGGCTCAATGGCCAATGGTCGTGGTCAAATGATCCGCTTTGAAAAAGGGCCTAGTAATACTATTTTTTTGAGAACTGTTACTCTTGTGAATACTTCTGATAAAGATCAAGATATTAATAAAGCAGTAGACCTTTCTAATTTAAACGCCATTGCAAATGCTTTCCCTATAGCTGCATTTAGCAAGGATTCTAGCGGTGTAGTTATTGATGTAACTGATTTTTTTAAAGGTGATAATCAAGCAGTAAGTATCAGTCCATCTACTAAAAGAGGTTTAAACCTTGGTATACTATCCGCAGACCGATCATTTATAAATAAGATCTCAACATACCCAATTAACACAGAAATAAAATCAGTAAAAACCTATACTGCTTCCCCTTCTCTTGGAGGATTTGGGGCACCCGCTTTTCCTGGAGCTCCTACTTTAATTCAAGCTGCAAATGAAGCTGGCGCCATTACAGTGGAATTAAACACTTCATTATTACTTCTTCCAAAAGTACCAATGGAGAGAAGGATTGCAGACAAAAGAGTTGGCTTTTTTACCCGCAACTATGTTAAGTTTAGTGACAATCAACAAGAAGTGGAAAGGATAGAATTTGCCGTTCGTTGGAGACTAGAACCAAAAGATGGTGAGTGGGAAAAATGGCGTAAAGGAGAATTAGTTGAGCCCAAAAAGCCAATTGTTTACTATGTTGATCCTGCCACTCCAAAACAATGGCGCAAGCATTTAATTGCTGGTGTAAATGATTGGCAAGCTGCATTTGAGAAAGCAGGTTTCAAAAATGCCATCATGGGAAAAGAATGGCCTGAAAATGATACTACCATGAGCATGGAAGATGCCCGTTTCTCTGTGATTAGGTACCTAGCTTCTGACATAGAAAATGCATCTGGCCCAAATAACAATGATCCAAGAAGCGGAGAAATTTTAGAAAGCCATATACAATGGTATCACAACGTAATGAAGTTGGTACACGATTGGTATATGGTTCAAACTGCTGCAGTAGATCCCGGTGCAAGAAAAATGAAATATGATGATGATTTAATGGGCGATTTAATTCGTTTTGTATCATCTCATGAAGTAGGACATACATTGGGTTTATACCATAACATGGGAAGCAGTAGCAAAACACCTGTTGAGAAATTAAGAGATAAAGCTTGGGTAGAAGCCAATGGCCATACTGCATCTATCATGGACTATGCTCGTTTTAACTATGTAGCTCAACCAGAAGACAATATCAGCCGCAAAGGATTGTATCCAAGAATTGGCGATTATGACAAATGGGCTATGAAATGGGGTTATGGTTATATTCCTGGAAATAGTGAAGAAGAAAGAAAAACCAATAGTAGCAAAATGATTACTGCTGCATTAAAAGAGAACCCTCGCCATTGGTTTGGTACTTATGAGCAGGGCAATAGTGCAGATCCAAGAAGCCAAAGCGAAGATTTGAGCGACAATGCTGTAAAAGCTTCTGAATATGGTATCATGAATTTAAAAAGAGTGTTGAAAGGATTACCCGAATGGACCAAAGAAGAAAATGATCAATACAAAAACATCAGTGTAATGTATGGTCAAGTATTAGGTCAGTTCAGAAGATATATGGGACATGTAACTGCTAATGTTGGTGGTGTTTATGAAACATTTAAAGTAGCTGAACAAAATGAAGCTGTTTATGAAATCACTCCAAAGACACGTCAGAAAGAAGCAGTTGCATTTTTAAATAAACAAATATTTGAAACACCTAATTGGTTGATTGATCGTGAGCTTTGGAACAAGTTCAATAATCCAGTTTCGAATGATCCAATCATGTCTACACAAGATGCTGTATTAGGTAGTTTAATCAGTCCTACAAAATTGGGTCGTTTACAATTAGCTAGCAACCGTTTTGGTGCTGACAAAGCATACAATGCAATGGAGTTATTAAATGATGTTCAGACTGGTTTATTCAGCGAATTGAGTTCTAAAAAAACCATTGATCAATACCGTAGATTATTACAAATGAGTTACGTAGATAAATTGGTGGCTATTCTCAATCCTCCAACTACGGCTGGTGTAACAATAATAACTCTTGGTGGAAGAGGTGGTGGAGCTTCTATTGATTTGAATAAAAGCGATGTGCCAGCAATTGTAAGGGCACAACTGGTTGCTCTTCGCACTCAAATTAATAGTTCAGCTGCTGGATTTGGTGATAAATTAAGTAAGATTCATTTACAAAATTTATCAGAAAGAATCAAAAGAAGTTTGGATCCTAAATAATCCAAAACAAATAGTTAAAAAAGCCGTCCCAATCAACCGGGACGGCTTTTTTATTGTTGCTTTAGGGATAGCTAAATTGATAACTTTGAGAAAATAGAACAAATGAGAACCTTGCTGCTTTTGTTGTCTTGCTTGTTGCTGAACAATTTGAATGCTCAGAAAAACAAACCCCTGATTGGATATTTAAGAGATAGTGTAACACATGCGCCAGTAGTATTGGCCAGCATCAGCAATAACAATAGTGGACAGATTGTAATGACAGGCAATACAGGCAGATTCAAGCTCAATGTTAAACCCAATGATATTATTTCATTTGCAGCAGTTGGCTATCATTTTGACACCGTACAATTAACGCGTAGTTTTTTAGAAAAAGATAGTATTGACTTATTTGTTTCTCCCCTATCTCATGACCTAGGAAATGTAACAGTTACCGCAAAAGGCATGAGTGCCTATCAGATGGATAGTATGGAAAGAAGAAATGATTTGTTGCACGATATGGTTTCTTATAAAAAACCCACATTTGCATTATCCAATAGTGGCGCAGGATTGGGTATTAGTATTGACCGATTTTCCAAACACGAGAAAAGTAAAAGGAGGGCATTAGACTTTTTTGATCGCAACGAAAAAGAGGCTTATATCAATTACCGATACTCCCAACAATTAGTAGCTGAATCAACCGGTTTTAAAGACGATACCCTAAGACAGTTTATGCAACAGAGCAGACCCTCTTATGAATGGTTAAGAAGCAATCCATCTGATGAAGACATTCGCTACTATATCAACGCACAGTTGAAACAATTCAAAAAGGAATAACCCAACTTATTCGTATCTCAGTGCTACAATTGGATTTAGTTTGGCAGCTTTCATAGCAGGATAAATACCTGCAGCCAAACCTACCACAGAACAGATGACTATTCCTATAATCACCCAGGCCCAAGGCACTACAAATCCTGTTTTAAGGATAATGGAAAATAGATTCCCCACTAGCACACCTAAGATGATCCCAAATAATGCACCCAACAAAGAGATAATCATACTTTCAAACAAAAATTGCTGACGCACATTCTTGCTCTTGCCACCAATGGCTTTAATCAATCCTACCTCTTTGGTACGTTCATTAACGGCCACCAACATAATATTCATTAATCCAATGGCGGCACCAATTAGGGTAATCAAACCAATGGCACCAGCGGATCCAGTAATACTACTTAAAAAGCCAATAAATAACTCGGCAAATTTGTCGCTTTTTTCAATGACAAAATTATCTTCATCCACAGGATGCAATTTTCTCACGGAGCGGAATACAGAAGTGGCTTCACCAGATGCAACATCCAATTCTTTAACATTACCAACCATGACACCTAACAAATAAGAAGGAGTACTATTAGCAAACCTTCTAAGGTTGGTATAGGAAGTGAAAATCATATCGTCTTGACGCAACATAGCGCTTGAACCCTTGGTTTTTAATAACCCAATAACCCTATATGGTACTGAACCAATGCGTATGATTTTTTCAATAGATTTTTCGGGCTTGTCACCAAATAATTTGGTAGCAACATTGGCCCCAATTAGGCAAACATTTCTACCACTTTGTATATCTAACCCATTGAGGTTTCTACCTTGAGCAATAGTATACCCATTAACCTGTAAGTAATTCTCGTCTCCACCCCACAAAACTATTTGTGGATTGGTTTTCTTTTCTTGGTAATGAATTTCCTGTGCACCCGGACCTCTTCTGTAAATAGTTGTGATGGCGCCTGGATAGGCAAATCCAGCTTTAAAATATTCTGCGTCTTCTTTGCGAATAGGTTTGCCCAAATTAGACTTCTTCTCTTTCTTTCCCCTCTTGGTCTTTCCAAAATCACCATTCCGGCCTCCACCTCCCATTCTAACGTTTGTTTCCTTATAGCGAATACTAAAGGCATTAGCCCCCATGGAAGAGAAACTCTCTTTCAGGCTCTGGTTCATGGCTTCAATGGCGGTAATAATGCCAATTAATGCCATAATACCAAAAGCTATAATGGCTACCGTGATGCTGGTTCTGAGTTTATTGCTCTTAACCGTGCGCCATGCTAAACTAAAGGAATCAAATGTGGTCATGCAGTATAAATTAATCTATCAATACCTTAAAGGTAATTGAGATTGCCCGTTTCAGGGAAACTGCCGTAATAAATATGAAGAGCGGTTAAAAATAGAAATAATTGAGCAATACAGAGGGTAGCAGACCAATCAAAACTATTAAACCGGCTACAAAGAGCAGTCCAATTTTAAAACCGCCAGTAATTTCTGAGGTCTCGGCAGCACCTTCTTTAAAGTACATAGCCTGTATTACTCTGAAATAATAATAGACACTTACTGCGGCAAAAAGAACGGCAACAATCACTATCCAAAGGGCACCACCCGCTTTAACTACGGCTGCCAACATATAGTATTTGGCAAAGAATCCAGCAGTTAAAGGAATTCCGGATAAGGATAATAAGCAAATAGTGGTGGCCAATGCCAAGACAGGCTGTGTTTTGGCAAGTCCATTGAATCCGTCAAGGGTATAATCCTTCATTTTAATCAAGACCGCAAATACGCCAATCGTAGCTAAGCTATACGCTGCAGCGTATAAGAGAATCCCTTCTTTGGCCAAGTCATTACCTGCATACAAAGCAAATAACATGAATCCTGCTTGGGCAATACTGGAATAAGCTAACATTCTTTTCACGCTTTGCTGAAACACAGCAGTAATATTTCCAATTAATAAAGTTGCAATAATGACAAAGGATAATAAGATTTTCCAGGTAGCTCCCATTAGATCGCTCTGCGATTCAAACAAACGCATAAAAGCAAAAAATCCTGCGGCTTTTACCACTGTTGCCATAAAGGAAGTAAATACAGAAGGCGCTCCATCATAAACATCTGGGGTCCAGAAATGGAAGGGAGCAGCTGATACTTTAAAACATATGGATACAAACAACAAAATCAATCCAGATACCGTTAGAAAAGATACTTTAGGAATACCACCCATCGTCATTTCTGGAGTGGCTGGATTAATACCAAAACTGCCACTACCGCCATAGATCAGGGCAATTCCCATGAGCATAATACCCGTAGAGAAAGAACCCATCAACAAATATTTTAGAGATGCTTCATTACTTTTCAAATTCTTTTTATCTGCACCAGTTAGAATGTACAAAGGAATAGACATGATTTCTACGCCCAAGAACAACATCAACAATCCGTTGAAAGAAGTAAGAATGGTTACACCGCAAAGTACAAAGAACACAAGGGCAAAATATTCTGCAGGATGCACCCCGGTATTTTCAATATCCTTACCACTTAGCAATACATAAATCAGTGTAGCAACAATAGCAATGGTATTGAAGAAGATTCCAAACTGCTCAAAATGCAAGAGGTTATGCGTGTCTACTTGAATCACATATTTTCCATAAGACTGCAGTAGGTTGGCTACCAACAACAAAATAAGACCGGCAGCAGCCAGGTGCTTCATCAGAGATTTGTTCTGAAAGATGATGCCACTTAACATCATCACTACCCCCATTAAAGCCGAAACAATGATTGCGTTCATAACTATTTATCTTAAAAGCTTTAAAAAAGCCCTATTCATTTATCGTTGTACAAAAATAGCGTCTACTGTATCCTTGGTAAGATTGATCATTGGTTGAGGATACAATCCCATTACCAATACCATTATTACTAAAATGCCCAAAGCCAATTGCGTATTGAAACTAAGGTCTACGGCATTAGTTACTTTCTCAGCAACCTGACCATAGAAAACTTTTTGAATCATATTCAGGGTATACACCGCCGCCAAAATAATGCTGATTCCTGCAATTGCAGCCATCCAAATATTGAATTGGAACAAACCATTAAACATTAAGAACTCACCCACAAAAGCATTGGTTAAAGGCAGGGCCACATTGGCTAATGCCATTAACACCAACAAAATAGCAAGTACAGGGGTTTTCTGTGCTAGACCACCTAATTCACTCATCTTGCGAGTACCTAATTGTTGCTCAATTACATCTGCTACAATCCAAAGACCAATCACGTTGACTCCGTGGTTAAACATTTGAATCATCACCCCTTCTAAACCAATCCTGTTTTGTACAAAAATGGCTGCACACATTAAACCAATATGCGCAATAGAAGAGTAAGCTATCAAGCGTTTGATATCATCCTGTCTAATAGCAATTAGAGAAGCATAAATCATTCCTATTACAGAAAGTATAATCACAAAATTGGCATGACCATGAACCGCATCAGGTACCATGGGTACTAACCAACGAATCACCGCGTAGATCCCCATTTTCACCATTACGCCACTCAAGATCATAGTAGTAGCCGTTGGCGATTGCTCATAAGCATCAGGCTGCCAAGTATGCAGCGGGAAGATGGGCATTTTAATAGCAAAAGCAATAAAGAACAACGCAAATACATAGGCTTGTTCCTTAGCCATCAATTTTACTTGATAGAAAGATTCTAATGCAAAACTATGGTCAGCTGTTTTGGAATAAACAAAGAGCAAACCAACCAACATTAATAAAGAACCTACAAAAGTGTATACAAAAAATTTGAAGGTAACGGCAATCCTACGTTCACCACCCCAGATAGAGCAAAGAAAGTAAACAGGGATTAATGCTAGCTCCCAGAAGAAATAAAATAATAATGCGTCTGATGCTAAGAATACACCCATTAATCCAGCTTGGGTTAACAACATCAATCCGTAAAAAGCAGCGGATTTTTGGTAGCTATTGTTATAAGTTGCCGTAAAAACAACTGGAAAAGAAATAGCAGTTAATAAGCAAAGCATTTTTGCCATACCGTCTTGCATGAGGCTGAACCTACTTCCCAAAACGGGTAGCCAAGCAGCATCGTAGTGGAGAATACCCTTACTAAAAACTGCTACTAGGGCCAATGCCAGTGTTGCAATAGAAGATACCAGGGCCAATGCCTTGGATGCTGGCGAATCTTTTAGCAGAAATACTGCTAGTCCGCTAAGCAATGGAATGGATATGAGTAATAGAGGAATCATATTATTTCTTTAATGCTACTAGGCCATTTTAAATAAACGAGTCAGATAATAAACAATGGTAAGGTCATTGAACCAAATCAATATAAACACAACAATGGCCAATACCATGATGATTAAGTAATTACCAACTTGACCACTTTGAATCAAACGCAATTGACGAGAACCATAACCCACCAAACGGCCAACCCCATTTACTGCTCCGTCTATTAGATTTTTCTCAATAATATTTTTGAAGAAACCAGCAAGAAGGTGCAATGGGTTTACAATAACTGTATTGTAGAGTTCATCTACATACCATTTGTTCTCTAACAATTTAGCAACACCTGAATTTTCTGAACCATTGGCTTGGTATTTCTTGAAGCTATTAACCGCATAGAGAATCACTGCAATAATGAGTGCAGTTGATACGCCTAAAAGAATCCATTCTTGTG
Organism: Bacteroidetes bacterium 24-39-8; assembly: GCA_002256765.1. Lineage (GTDB taxonomy): Bacteria > Bacteroidota > Bacteroidia > Chitinophagales > Chitinophagaceae > Sediminibacterium. The sequence goes on along the minus strand of NCHJ01000010.1, from coordinate 26,223 downwards.
ATGCTTCCAAATGATGATGTTCTGCAATGGCAGTAGAGCCAGCAAAAATAGGCGCCAAGAAATGTTCTAAACTATGAGCGTCTTTGGCAAATAATTCAGGAATTCCAACCAATCCACCAACAACAGAAAGAATAGCCAATACCACTAAAGGAATAGTCATAGCTGCAGGACTCTCGTGTAAATGATGTTCTTGGTCATGGGTACCTCTAAATCCGCCTAAGAAAGTAAGGGTGTATAAACGGAACATATAAAAAGCGGTCATTAAAGCACCACCCAATCCAACATAATAATACAAAGGACTTTTTGCATAAGCCGCCATCAAGATTTCATCTTTTGAGAAAAAACCGGAGAAGGGAGGAATACCCGCAATAGCCAAACAAGCCAATAAGAAAGTAATATGCGTAATGGGTAAGTGTTTTTTTAACCCACCCATTTTGCGAATATCTTGTTCGTGATGCATGGCATGAATTACAGAACCTGCTCCTAAGAACAATAAGGCTTTGAAGAATGCGTGGGTCATTACGTGAAATACGGCACCAGTATAAGCACCAACTCCTAAACCAAGAAACATATAACCCAATTGACTAACGGTAGAATAAGCCAATACTTTTTTAATATCGTTTTGCTTTAAAGCAATAGTTGCTGCAAAAATAGCCGTAGCCAAACCAACAATGGCAACCAAGGTTTGTGTACCTGGGGCCATGGTATAGAGGATATTGCTACGCGCAATCATATAGATACCTGCGGTAACCATGGTAGCCGCGTGGATCAAAGCAGAAACAGGTGTTGGACCGGCCATAGCATCTGGCAACCAAGTGTACAAAGGAATCTGTGCACTCTTACCCATGGCTCCTACAAATAATAAAGTGGTGATAGTCGTAATATCAAAAGCGGATAATTTAGCCAGACTAGCAGCGCTAAAAACATCTGTATAAGTAGCTGTACCTAATTTGAAAATTAACCAGAACACCGCTAATAAAAACCCAAGGTCACCAATTCGGTTCATGATAAAAGCCTTCTTAGCAGCATAATTGTAATCATTGTTTTTAAACCAATAACCAATAAGCAAATAAGAACAAAGACCTACCCCTTCCCAACCAATAAACATGATCACATAGTTGGATCCAAGAATCAACAACAACATAGAGAACACAAACAGATTTAAGTAAGCAAAATACCTACCATAGTGTTGGTTCTCTTCTTCGTGCATATAAGCAGTAGAATATAAATGAATCAGAAAACCTATTCCTGTTATGATTAACAAAAACAGGGAAGACAATTGGTCTACCTGAAAAGCAAAAGGAATTACTAAACCCTTAACATCAATAAAAGGAAATAAGGGGACTACCGAAGCACCATTTGTTTTAACGTCTAAAAACACCAATACACTTACCACAAAGGAAGCCAAAACAGCCCCAGAACCCACAATGCCAATCATGGATTTAGACAGATTCTTCCGGCCCAATCCGTTGATCAGGAAACCGAGCAGGGGAAACAGCGGAATCAAATAAACTAGTTTGCTCATAATATCTTTCTAGCGGGACCAACCTTCCATAAACTGTAGGCTATTCCCTGATTTTAGTTTTTCAATCTGTTCAAAAAGTTAATGTCAACTGAATGCGTATTTCTATACAACATTACAATAATGGCCAAACCCACACTTACTTCTGCCGCTGCCACCACCATGATAAAGAATACAAATAATTGACCGTCTGTGCCAACGGTTGTAGCCAGTTTGTCATTGGCTGTAGCAAAAGCCAAGTGCATTTTTGAAAATGCAACCAACAAAAGGTTCACTGAATTCAACATCAGTTCAATGCACATAAACACAATGATGGCATTGCGGCGTGTTAACACCCCAATAATCCCAATGCTAAATAGGACAAGACTTAAGTAGATATAATATTGTATTGGCATGGTCTCTATAAATTACTGCATTGCTGCAGGTGAATGAATTTTTTATTTTCCTATTATTCTTTTTTTCCAATGACTATAGCTCCAATCATTGCACTCAAAAAGAGTACACTGGTAATTTCAAATGGCACTACATATTCACTAAATAAAAGCTTTCCAAGATTTTTAATTAGGCCAATATCTCCGGTAGTAGTCATGGCTTTTTTAGCGTTCAAATCAGTTGCCTGACGCACCAAGGAAACCAATACCATTAGAAGACAACCGCCAGAAATGACACCAGCCAATTTCATCCACAAATTTTTCTGTGGCTCGGTTTCTGCATTCAAGTTCATCAACATGACTACAAATAAGAACAATACCATAATGGCACCAGCATATACAATCATGTTCACAATGGCCAAGAACTGTGCGTTCAATAAAATATAGTGTCCGGAAATGGCAAAGAATACCGCAACCAACCACAATACAGAATGTATAGGATTTTTGCTAATCAGTACCATGATGGCGCTAAAGATGGCCAGAGCGCTTAGGAAAAAGAATAATATTTCAGTTGTATTCATTGCTTGTGAATTAGTCATTAACAGCGGTAATCCGCCACCAATCTCATTTCATTCGTTGATCAGTTATTTCTTGGGCTTCCCTTTGCTTTTGCAAATCCTTCTGGATCTGTTTTTAAGTTAGGGATAACCATATCATCTTTTCCATAAATAAATCCTTTGCGATTGTAATTAGCAGGCGCAAAAGTTTCACTTAAATAAATAGCATCTTTAGGGCAGGCTTCTTCACACAAACCACAGAAAATGCAACGCAGCATATTAATTTCATATTTGGCTGCATATTTTTCTTCTCTGTACAAATGCTCTTCACCAGGTAGTCTTTCTGCAGCTTCCATAGTAATAGCTTCTGCAGGACAAGCTACGGCACACAAACCGCAGGCGGTGCAACGCTCTCTTCCTTCTTCATCGCGGTTGAGCACGTGTAGTCCGCGGAATACGGGACTAAATTCACGGCGTTGTTCCGGATAACGGATAGTGGGTTGCTTTTTGAAAATATGGCTAAACGTGATGCCCATTCCCTTTAAAATAGCGGGAAGGAACAAGCGTTCTGCTAAGCTCATTGGCTTGCGGCTCACTTGTACGGATCTACTGGTTAATGCCTCCATGTTTCTAATAATATTTAAACTATGTTTTGCATGCAATGCATGCTAATAATTACAATTTTGCTAAAATCCAAGCGCCTGTGATCAACATATTTACCAAGGCTAATGGAATCAAACTTTTCCAACCAAGGTTCATCAATTGGTCATAACGGAAACGTGGAATGGTCCAACGAATCCACATGAATATGAAAATGAAAATCACAATCTTAATTAATAAGGCACCAACGCCTACCAATGCCGCAATATTTTGTGGCAACAAGGCTTCATTAAAGAATGGAATATCATAGCCACCAAAATACAAAGAAGCCATGACCGCACTACTCATGATCATGTTCACGTATTCACTAAACAAGTAGAAACCCAATTTCATAGAAGAATACTCTTGGTGGTAACCAAAGTTCAATTCATTTTCTGCTTCTGGAAGGTCAAATGGGGTTCTATTACATTCGGCCATAGCGCAGATAAAGAACAATAAAAAGCCCAATGGCTGATAGGCAATATTCCACAAATGACCTGGGGCCATTTGCTGCTCCACAATGGTTTTCAAACTCAAACTACCCGTTGTCATCAACAAAGCAATTAGGGCAATCCCCATGGCCAATTCATAACTGATGGCTTGAGAAGCACCACGCAGTGCAGCCATTAAAGAGAATTTATTATTAGATGCCCAGCCTCCAATCATGATTCCATAGACACCCAAACTCACTACCCCAAAAATGTACAAGATGCCAATATTTACATCTGCAATTTGCAGGTCAATTGTGCGGCCAAATAATTGAACAGAAGCACCCCAAGGAATGACTGCACAAGTCATCAGCGCAGCAGTCATGGCCAAACCTGGACCCAAAACAAACAACGCTTTGCTGGAAGAATTGGGAATAATTTCTTCTTTCATAATCAGTTTCAAACCATCGGCAAATGGTTGAAACAAACCAAATGGACCAGCCCTTTCCGGACCTGGCCTGTCTTGCAGCACAGCTGCCACTTTGCGTTCAGCAAATGTGGTATAGAGGGCAATACCCAAGCTAGCAAAAACAATAATGGCGATCAACACCAATTTTTCTATGATCAACAGCCAATCTAAAGCAAGTAGTGTCATGATTTCCTATTAGTCGTTATCAGGATTAAAATTGTTAGAATGCGCAGGACCATTGATCTTGCTCAATTCAATCTTTGGTCTATTTACTTCACTAACCTCATGTATGTCCATCAACAATTTTGGTTTTCTGCCATGCAACACGGCTTCAATGGTTTCAGTTGGCATATTGGTACCCACCGTACCCGCATAATGACCTTGTGAAATCACCGAGTGTCTATCAATGAGTCTTGGTCCTTCAATGGTCCAGTCACTGGATAGTTTTTTCTCAAAACGGCATTCGTTACAGATCCATTCTTCCACTTCACCCCACTGGTCTTTTCTTGCTGTAACGCGGAACACTTCTTCTCCCCTATTCCACAGCGTTACTTTACCACTACAAGTAGGGCAGTCACGGTGAGCATTCATGGGTTTGAGGAACCATACACGATTTTTAAACCGGAAAGTTTTATCGGTTAAAGCACCTACTGGACAAACGTCAATTACGTTGCCAATAAAATCGCTTTGCAAATTCTTTTCAATCATGGTAGCAATCTCAGAATGATCACCCCTATCCAAAATACCATGTTCTCTTTTTCCTGTCAACTGATCAGCAGCAAAAACACAACGGTAGCAAAGAATGCAACGCGTCATGTGCAACTGAATATATTTACCCAAATCATGTTTCTTGAAAGTTCTGCGCTGAAATTCATAACGCGTACCTTCTTTACCATGCTCATAGCTCAGGTCTTGTAAATGACACTCACCCGCTTGGTCACAGATAGGACAATCCAAAGGATGATTCAACAACAAAAATTCTACAATTCCTGCGCGTGCATCTACCACTTTTGGACTGGTAATATTTTTTACTTCCATGCCATCCATTACTGTAGTGCGGCAAGAAGCAACCAACTTGGGCATGGGGCGTGGATCTTTTTCAGAACCCTTACTCACTTCTACCAAACAGGTACGGCATTTACCACCGCTGCCTTCTAGTTTGCTATAATAGCACATAGCAGGAGGAGCCACATCACCACCAATCATCCGCGCAGCGTTTAAAATAGTGGTACCAGCTGGCACATCAATACTGATGTTGTCAATGGTTACTTTGAATAATGTTGTATCGGACATAAGTCAAATTTCTAAGGTCAAAATTTAAGCAGGCACGTGAATAGGATCTGCATAATGAGCCAATCCAAAATTCCTGGTCTGCGCTTCTGCTGCATGGCTAACATGCCATTCAAATTCATCCCTAAAATGACGGATTGCAGCGGCTACTGGCCATGCTGCAGCGTCACCCAAAGGACAAATAGTATTTCCTTCAATCTTGCGTTGAATATCCCAAAGCAAATCAATATCACTGCTCTTGCCCTCGCCTTTTTCTAAGCGATACAATAGCTTTTCCATCCAACCAGTTCCTTCTCTACAAGGTGAACACTGTCCACAGCTTTCATGTCTATAGAACCTGGCAAGCGAATAAGTATTTCTTACCACACACTGGTCTTCATCCAATACAATAAAACCACCAGAGCCCATCATAGAACCAGTGGCAAAACCGCCATCGCTCAAGCTTTCATAGTTCATGTAACGGGTTTCACCCTTGGCAGTTTTCAGCAATAAATTAGCAGGTAAAATAGGAACAGAAGACCCACCCGGAATACAAGCTTTTAATCTTTTGCCGTTGGCGATGCCTCCGCAATATTCATCGCTATAAATAAACTCTTCTACCGAAATGGTCATGTCAATTTCAAACACGCCAGGCTTGTTAATATTACCACAAGCAGAAATGAGTTTGGTACCTGTAGATTTACCTACACCAATCTTGGCATATTCTTCACCACCTTCATTAATAATAGGAACTACAGAAGCCAAAGTCTCTACATTGTTTACCACAGTTGGTCTTCCCCAAACACCTTTGATAGCAGGGAATGGAGGTTTGATTCTTGGGTTACCACGCTTACCTTCTAGTGATTCAATCAAGGCAGTTTCTTCTCCGCAGATATAGGCACCCGCACCACGTTGTACATAGATCTCACAGTCAAAACCAGTACCCAAAATATTCTTGCCTAAGAAGCCATTGGCTTTTGCTTCTGCAATAGCTTGTTCTAAAATATCTGGGATCCAAGCGTATTCACCTCGGATATAAATATAAGTGGCATTGCTACCCAGTGCAAAACTGGAAACAATCAAACCTTCAATGAGTAAGTGTGGAATAAATTCCATCAAGTAGCGGTCTTTAAAAGTACCGGGCTCACTTTCATCTGCATTACAAACCAAGTGTCTAGGAACGCCTTCAGGTTTGGCAATAAAACTCCATTTCATGCCTGCAGGGAAACCCGCACCACCACGTCCACGTAGACCGCTCTTCTTCACTTCTTCCACAATCTCTTCAGGAGACATGGTTTTCAAAGCCTTTTCCACGCTGCGGTAACCACCTTCTCTGCGGTAGACTTCAAAACTGCGAATCCCTTCTACATGCGCTTTTTCTAGTAATAGTTTTCTTCCCATATATTAGTTGTTCGCGGCTACAGCAGTTCTGCATTCCGCAATGATTGCATCCACTTTTTCTTTAGTCAAATGTTCTCTATAATGTTTGCCCAATTGCATCATGGGAGCATAACCACAGGCACCTAAACATTCCACTGTTTTCAAAGTGAAAAGTCCGTCTGTAGTAGTTTCTCCTGGTTTAATGCCCAAGGTCTTTCCTATATAGTCAATGATATTGTCGCTGCCATTTAACATGCAAGGACCAGTTTGACAAACTTCAAATAAGTATTTACCAACTGGCTTGGTATTGTACATGCTGTAGAAAGTAGCTACTTCATATACTTCAATGGGTGTGATCTGCAAGAGTTCCGCCACATAATCCATGGTCTCTGCGCTCAACCATCCGCCAAAACTGTCTTGTGCCAAATGCAAGAGGGGCAAGAGTGCGCTCTTCTGCTTTCCTTCTGGATAGCGAGCAATGATCTCGTTCACTTTTGCCATTTGCGTTTCTGAAAATTGTACCATACGGTTATCTCAATTTCAATGATTCAAATTAATACCAACACTTAAGCATCCAGCTCACCTGCAATCAGGTTCAAGCTACTCATGACTACAATAGCGTCACTTAACATACCACCTACAACCAATTCAGAATAAGCTTGGTAATAGATAAAGGATGGTCTGCGGAAATGCAAACGGAAAGGAGTTCTACCACCATCACTGATTAAGTAAAATCCAAGTTCACCATTGCCACCTTCTACTGCAGAATAGACTTCACCTTTTGGCATTTCTACCTCACCCATCACAATTTTAAAATGCCAGATCAAAGCTTCCATCTTGGTATAGACGTCTTCTTTTTTAGGCAGATAATATTCAGGAACGTCTGCATGATATACATCGGCATCTGTGCCCTTGAAACCTTGTACTTTTTGATAGGCTTGGTTAATGATACTCAAGCTCTCCCACATTTCACCATTACGCACCAAGAAGCGGTCATAGCTATCGCCGGTAGTTCCTACTGGTACTTTAAAATCAAAGTCTTCATAGCTGCTATAAGGTGTGTGAACACGAACGTCATAGTCAACACCAGCCGCACGTAAGTTTGGTCCAGTAAAGCCATAGTTCAAAGCACGCTCAGCACTAATAGGACCCGCACCAATAGTACGATCCATAAAAATGCGGTTGCGTGTAAAAAGGTTTTCCAGTTCACGCAAAGCGGCTGGATATTCTTTTAAGAATTTCTCGAGTTTCGTAAATGCTGTATTTGAGAAATCCCTTTCAAAGCCGCCAATACGCCCAATATTAGTAGTAAGGCGGGACCCACATACTTCTTCATATATTTCATAGATTAATTCACGGTATTGCATAATGTACATGAACCCAGTGTAAGCGCCGGTATCTACACCCATGATGGAATTACAAATCAAATGGTCCGCAATACGGGCCAATTCCATGATGATGATGCGCAGATAATCTACACGCTTAGGAGTTTGTACACCCAATAGTTTTTCACAGGTCAAATGCCAACCCATATTATTAATAGGGCTGCTACAATAGTTCAATCGGTCTGTGATGGGAGTAATCTGGTTCAAAGGTCTGCGCTCAGCCAATTTCTCAAACGCACGGTGTATATAACCCACGGTTTGTTCTGCTGATACAATCCTTTCTCCATCCAATTCCATGATATTCTGGAACACACCGTGAGTGGCAGGGTGTGTAGGTCCCATATTCAGCGTAGTAGTTTGCTTCTCTATGGATCCTTCCGGAAGTTTGATATGGTGTTGATGATGTTCTGTCATATAAGTCTAATTTATCCTCTGCCAAACATTTGATCGTCTTTATCAATACGGGTTTGGTCTTCCAGAGGAAACTCTTTTCTTAATGGGAAATAATCCATTTCGTCTACGTTCAAAATCCTAATTAGGTTGGGGTGACCAACAAAATTTACTCCAAAAAAGTCATAGGTTTCGCGCTCCATCCAGTTGGCTGCTGAATATAGTTTGGTAGCAGTAAATACATCGGGCTGTGCCACGGGAGCAAATACTTTAAAGCGAATGCGAAGATTGTCTTGTAGGTTGTGCAAATGATACACAACGGCCAATTCTCTACCGGGCTGATCTGGATAATTGACTGCACATAAATCGGTCAAGAATTGAAAATTCAAGTCTGTCTCGTCGTGTAGAAATTGCAAGACTTTCAGGTTCTGGTCTTTTTCAACTTCAAAGCTGAGCATACCATAGGGTTCTTCAAAATTGGAGACAATAGTCCCAAATTTTTCTGAAAGTCTTTGTTGTACGTGTTCGTTTGTTAATGCCATTTCAATATGATTACCTTAAAAAGGATTATTCAATTCCATAACTGTTCATCAAGGCCTTGTATTGGTCACTATTTCTTCTGCGAATACTTTCTTGACCAACCAATTCCTGCACTTTCATAAAACCATCCAAAATGGCTTCAGGACGTGGAGGACAACCTGGAACATATACGTCTACGGGAATCACTTGATCAATTCCTTGTAATACACTATAAGTATCAAAAATACCGCCACTGCAAGCACAGGCTCCTACAGAGATTACCCAACGGGGTTCAGCCATCTGCAAATACACTTGTCTGAGTACAGGACCCATTTTCTTAGAAATAGTACCCATCACCATCAACAAATCGCACTGGCGAGGAGAGAAGCCAACCCTTTCCGCACCAAAACGGGCAAGGTCATAGTGAGAAGCCATGGTTGCCATGAACTCAATGCCACAACAAGAAGTGGCAAAAGGTAGGGGCCAAAGTGAGTTTTTACGGGCTAGGCCCACCACATCGCTCAGCTTTGTGGTAAAAAATCCTTCACCTGCATACCCGTCTGGTGCTTCCGCAACAGAAACGGCATCAGAAATCTGGGCTTCAATGGGTGTGATATTAAATCTTACCGGACGTGACATGTTTTTTAAATTAAAAAGTCAAAAGTAAAAAGTCAAAAGAACTAGGAATATAACCAGCAATCTTCCTATATGTTCACTGACAGCATTGGTACACATCTACCAATTTTAGTCTTCCCACTTTAATGCGCCTTTTTGAATGATATAGATAAACCCCACTACAAAAAAGCCCACAAACATGAGCAGGGCACTAAAACCACCCCAACCCAGCTCGCGAAAATTCACCGCATAGGGATAGAAAAATATCACTTCAACATCAAAAAGTACAAAAAGGATGGCTACTAAAAAGTACTTGATAGCCATTGGTTGGCGGGCATTGCCATGAGATTCAATACCACTGGTAAAGTTCTCCAGCTTATCGGCCGTTTTACGTTTTGGACCTACCCAAGCGGATAATCCAATCATAAATGCCACAAAACCCGCAGCAAAAATCAATTGAATGCCAATTGGCAAGTAATTGGCGGCAGTATTTGATTCGTTAACATCCAATAAAAAGGTCAACCAGCTCATGCTTTTATTTTAAGTGCTGCAAAAATAAGCCTGTTAGGCTGGATATAAAAGAAAAACTCCCCAAAAAGGGGAGTAATTTCTTAGGTTTTGTTAGTATTTGACCTCTTTGAGGTTGAAATTTACTTTTTGCCCTGTGGCTTAGAGTAATAGTCAATATTTTTCTGCAATTCCGCTTTTACGCCAACAGCAAATTTATTGTTGTCATCCGCAGCGTCTGGATACAGAAGCAACATGCTCTCCGCTACATCAATTCCACTTTGACAATTTGCCAAGAATTCATCAACAATTGGCGTTTTGGTACCATCGCTTTTTACCTTAAAATCTGGACTTTTCTTTAAAGTATTGGTTTTTTTAATATAGTACAGAATGGCATAGTACTTATTCAAGAAAATGTCTTTTTTGTATTTCTCTTTGTTTACGGCATCATAAACAGAATCCAAATACTTTAAAGCTTCTACACCAGTTCCTGAAGTGGTATCAGCATCTGAACCAATGGCTGCTCTTTTATAGAAAGTGTAAGGCTGAGGCTTATCAGGGAAAGCTGCCATGTATTTCTTAGCATAATCCATGGTTTGAGTATAGTCTTTGGCGTTCAAAGCAGCCAAAGTAGTGTAGTAATAATCACTTTCAGCCATGCTTCCTTTTGCAACCATTACCTTATTTAACCAAAACAATTGCTCTTTGTACATTTTAGCCTTACCATATAAAGCAGCAGCCTGATTCATATAGCCCAATTTGTTTACCCTAGAAGTATCGTTACCAATGGCTTGCTCCAAATAACCCACAGTTTGTGCTTCTCTACCTGGGAATTTAGACAAGAGTTTCACTGCCAATTCATAGTCCTGGCTTTGAATATCTAATTTGGCGTCAAAGAATTTGATCACGTTGTCACGTGCTGCAACGCTATCACCCAAACGGTCATAGTTATAAGCATATAACAAGCTCAATCTTGGAGCAGATGCCAAACCAGCAGATGCTTCAATTTCTTTGGCTTTGGCCAATGACTCTGAATATTTACCCGCACGGAATAGGTATTCTGCATAGAAGAAATCGTTCAAAGGATCCTTATCTGCATATTTTAAGAAATCATCCAAATAACCCTTTGCACGAACAACGTCTCTATTAGAGTAGTAGTTGAACAATTCCAAATAAGGCGCTGGGAATGTTGGATCAGCAGCAATAGCATTATTAAAATATTGCTCCAATGATTCTTTGTTGTTTTGGCTTTGATAAACCTTACCAATTCTCCACATAGCCCTAGCGTTTTTAGGGTCACGACTAATGGCGTCTTGGAAAGCTTTAACAGCTTCACCACCATTTTCACCACCCGTTTTCAGGTAACAAATACCCATAACGGTCATGATATCAGGATTGGTCAAATCTATGGCAGCAGCTTGTTTCAGCTTCTCAATACCATATAGTGGATCACCTACAGTAGATGCACCCAATGAATTAGCAAAGCCAATAGCATTTAAGATAGCAGCACTAGGCTTACCCTTGTTCTTACCCCTGGTTTCAGTGGTAGCGGTAATGGCTTGCTCAAACTTTTGTTTGGCCGCATTAATATTGTTAGACTCTAAGATATCCATGGTTCCTTGACCCACCCAAATTAAGGGGTCATTCACACCGTCTTGTAATGCTTTTTGATAAATACCCCTTGCGGCAGTAACACCATCAGCAGACAAAACTTCACGGTTCTTAGCAACATTTGCAATACCCAACCAGTAGATCGCCTGTGGATCCTTAGGATTAGCATCATAGGCTTTCTGTAGAACATCCTTTGCACTTTTGTTCTTGTAAACGGCCTGTAACAATTTGATGCCATCTGGTATAGATTGTGCCATAGCGCACTGCACCATTACCAAAGCTGTTAACATCAGCGATACGGTCTTCTTCATTTGTCTTTTTTTTATCATTTTTCTGTTAATCTGACTCTTTTATTTTACCGGAACGTTTGTTGAAATTCATTTTTGCAGGAACCAATAAGGCTCTTTTAAAAATCAACTGTCCCCTTTCTAAACTCAAAAAATTCATAAATCCGGTGCCCAATCCCGCTGCATTCTCCTTTACTATATAATATAAGGGTCTGGGTAAAGGATATTGCGCGTAGGCGATGGTTGCTTGAGAAGGTTTTGCAAAGAATCCTTTCTCTACACACCTAACACATTCTACCAAGGCCAACCGAATAGATTTTAGTTGTTCCTGTTGCTTGGGATCATGACTATCACCCACCCAACTCAGTCCAACAAAACCAACCACGTTTTCATTTTTTGAAACAATATCTATTACGTCAGCACTGTTTTTAGAAGCCACTACATTGGCTCCAAAGGAAGCTCCTTTTAAAATGCTGTCTTGCAAGAAGCGCACAGTACTGGTAGCATTTTTGCCATCCATTACTGCAATTCTTTTGCTTTTTCCGCTGAGAATATCTTTCAAATCGGCAATGCTAAACACGCTGTCTTTAGAAGCTTGATTAACAATTACCGCTACCGCGTCATAAGCCAAAATGGCAAACTGCGGCTGAAAACTCAATTTTGATTCAAAGAACGCTGTTTCATTTTTGGTTAGCCCTCTGGCTATCAAAATCATCCTAGTACTATCATTCTGCAAATCTTTCAAACACTCTACTTCTGGTTTGTAAGACGCAATAATTTTAGTATCCGGAAAAGAAGAATGATGCACTTTAATCTGTTCTTCAATCACCGGTTTAAAGCTTTCATCCACACTAATCCGAATAGTACCCTTATTGGGTGTATCCCGATCATCCACCTGATTTGTTTTTGATTTGCAAGCACCCAATAGGGCGATGGCAAGCAACATCATCAAGGTATTTCTGTACTGCTTCATATCAATAATCCCTCTTTATCCCTCTGTACAACCTGAATCCACCATATAAAAGACAGATTCCGCCAAATAGATACCTAAATGCCAAATCCGAATCCATGATTTGCTGAATTTTGAACTGTTCCGCAAAAAATAAGACAGCAGCCATACCCAAGATCAATATGGCCATGGTTAGGTCATATGTCATGCGCATCAAAGTATAACTTTTCTGCTGTTTTTCTCTGAAACGGTCTTCCATTTAACAATCCTTTGAAACAGGGTGGGCAATTTAGTTAATAATTTGAATGAGAAAAGCAAAAATGCCAATCAATTCAAAACAAAATCCTTTGTTTAAGTATAGATTCAGTAATTAACCGATTCCATAATCATGCAAACGATTGAAACCTAATGATTGTTAGTATAAATAAGTCATATTATTTTATTTTAAACTTGGTTAACAAAGCCCAATTTGCTCTTGAACTATCTTTGAAAAATATTTTAAGGTCTTTTTAATAATTGAAAATATGAAAATCTTAATGGTTTGTTTAGGAAATATTTGTAGAAGCCCTTTAGCAGAGGGAATTCTTCAAGCCAAGGCCCAAGCAGCAGGTTTGGACTGGCAGGTAGAAAGCGCGGGCACTGGCGGATACCATAATGGAGAAGCTCCGCACAAACTCTCTCAAAAAGTAGCCAAACTCAATGGTATTGATATTGCTGGTCAAAGGGGTAGACAATATGTTGCTACAGACATGGATGCATTTGACCGGATATACACCATGGATGAGGACAATTATCAAGAAGTAAAACGCATTAGTGGGCGTCAATTTAAACCAGAGAAAACAGACCTGATTTTAAATAGTATCTACCCCAGTGAAAACCGCTCTGTGCCTGATCCCTGGTATGGAACCGAGCCCGGTTATCATGAAGTTTTTGAACTCTTGTCCAATGCTTGTGACCGCATTATTGCAGACTATCTGCAAGCCAGCAAGTATCGCCAATAGGCAAAGCAAGTTCCCTTACTTATCTTTGCGTCCATTGAAGCAATTATGAGCAAACCCAGTTTACCACAAGGCACCAGAGATTTTAGCGCTTCCACCGTACGCAAGCGTCATTATATTTTCCAAACCATCCGCAACACATTTGAATTGTATGGATTCCAACCACTGGAAACCCCGGCCATGGAAAATCTGGATACCTTAATGGGTAAGTATGGAGAAGAGGGAGACAAACTCATTTTCAAGATCCTGAACAATGGCTTGGACAATCCAGCCAAATTGGATCAAATACAACAAGACTTTCAAAAAGTATTGGAAGGAAAAAATACCAAGGGCATTACCGAGCGTGCATTGCGCTATGATCTAACCATTCCATTTGCAAGGTATGTGGCCATGAATCATGGACAATTAACCATGCCTTTTAAACGCTATCAGATTCAACCCGTTTGGAGAGCCGATAGACCTCAAAAGGGCCGCTACCGAGAGTTCTATCAGTGTGATGCAGACGTGGTGGGTTCTTATTCTTTACTCAATGAAGTAGAACTGGCTAGCATTTATGCTACCGTATTTCAACAACTAGGCGTAGCGGTGACCATTAAAATCAATAGCAGAAAAATATTGGCAGCACTAGCAGAAATCTGTGGTGGGGCCCATAAAATGGTAGACATTACTGTTGCCATTGACAAGCTAGACAAGATTGGTTTGGAGAAAGTAAAAGAAGAGTTGGCAGGTCGCGGATTAACGCATGAGCAGATACAAACCATTGAACAATACCTGTCTATAGAAGGAGACAATACCACCAAAATTTCCGCATTAAAAGCCCTGCTGGGCGATCATGAAACCGGGAACAAAGGCATTGCAGAATTAGAATGGCTACTCAGTTATCATGCAGGTTCTGAAACGGGCAAATCCCTGCAAGCCGATTTTACTTTGGCCCGCGGATTAAACTATTATACCGGAATTATTTTTGAAGTAAAAGCCAATGACGCCCAAATGGGTAGTATTGGTGGCGGTGGCCGATATGATGACCTCACCAGCACATTTGATGTACCAAATATTCCAGGTGTAGGGATCTCTTTTGGGGTAGATAGAATTTATGATGTGATGGAAGAGCTACAGTTATTTCCATCAGAAGTACAAACAGGCACCAAGGTCTTGTTTTTTAACCTGGGCGATGCGGAAAGCAAGGCAGCATTCCAACTCATGCAGCAACTACGCGCCAAAGGTGTTGCGGCAGAACTCTATCACGAGAATGCCAAGTTTGACAAGCAGTTCAAGTATGCTGATAAAAAACAAATTCCTTACGCCGTGATGATTGGCAGTAAGGAATTGTCTGAAAAGGTGTTGGTCTTGAAAAACCTTGTGACAGGTGTTCAAGAAACACTATCTAGTGAAGGACTCTTGGCCTTTGCTTTTTAAGAAATATTTTCTGTCTAGGATAGCAACAGTTTTATCCTTGGTACCCTCTAAGTGATAACCCATTACATCAATCACAACACCTGTAATGGTACTATCTGCATTGCGTACAAATTTGCCCGTGCCTTGGTATTCAGGAATGCTAAAAGAATCTGTGGCTACTTTTTCTAAAGAGCCAGAACCTTTGTCTGAACTAAACACTAGTTTACCGCCATCTACTGAAATAGTCACATAAGAAACAATTCCACCTTCTGGAAAAGTAAACTTACCGGTGAACTGTTGCAAACTATCGGTTTGGGCCTGTGCCATGAATCCGAATCCCATCATTGCCATTAAAAGGAATGCCATTTTTTTCATTGTACTACTGTTTGATTGTTATTTTGAGTGAGCCAAATTAAGGCTTATTTCAAGCAATTCTTAAACCGTTCAAATAATAATAGATTCTTAACCAAATGGTTCTACGAAGGGTTTATAATCCTTCATAAATCAGGGCTGCTCCCTGTCCAACACCCACGCACATGGTGGCCAAACCATATTTTGATTTTCTTCTAAACATCTCGTGCAAAAGGGTGGTGCTAATTCTAACCCCACTGCAACCCAGCGGATGACCCAGTGCAATAGCGCCACCATTTACGTTTACAATGTCTTGGTTTAATTCCAATTCCTGAATACAGGCCAGACTTTGAGAAGCAAATGCTTCATTGAGTTCTACAAGATCCAAGTCTTCTAATTTTAAATCGCCCCGGAGCAATGCTTTTTCAGTTGCCAATACTGGACCCATACCCATGATGGCGGGATCCACCCCAGCCACGGCCATACTCACTACCCTACCAATGGGTTGCAGGTTAAATAATTGTACCGCTTCTTCGCTGGCCAAGAGCATGGCAGCTGCGCCATCATTAATGCCTGAGGAATTACCCGCGGTTACAGAACCATCTTTGGCAAATGCGGGTTTGAGTGCCGCCAATTTTTCTAGACTGGTATGTCTTGGGTGCTCGTCTTGGTTGAACCAGGTGATTAAACGGTCTTGCTCCATTTCTATAGCAGCCAGTTCATCTTCCCATTTATTATCGGCCAGCGCCGCAAAATATTTTTCTTGAGAACCCAAGGCAAATAGGTCTTGGGCCTCTCTACTAATCTGCCATTGTTTGGCCACATTTTCTGCGGTCTCCCCCATGGTATAGGGATGGTGCATGGCTGCCAATTGCTTGTTCACAAAACGCCAACCCATGGTGGTATCAAAACTTTCCAGCTTGCGGCTAAATGCCCCCTCGCTTTTGGCGGTAACAAAGGGTGCGCGGGTCATACTTTCTACGCCAGCAGCAATATAAAGCAGGCCTTCATTGCACTGAATAGCACGTGCAGCATCCATAATGGCTTGCAAACCAGAAGCGCATAATCGGTTCACCGTATTACCCGCCACGCTTACGGGCAGACCTGCCAGGAGCGCGGCCATCCTGGCCACATTTCTATTGTCTTCACCCGCCTGATTGGCGGCTCCAGCAATCACGTCTTCAATGGCCGCAGGGTCAATACTTGGGTTGCGTTGCAATAAGACCCGGATCACATGGGCCAGTAAATCGTCTGGGCGATAGCCCGCCAATTTGCCCCCATAACGTCCAATAGGTGTTCTTACAGCATCAATGATATAGGCAGTTTTCATGTTCTTTCTGTTAAAACCAGGGCTTAAAACCCCTTGCAAGATATTATTTGTGCATTAAAATTACCCCTTCCAAGCCCCAAAAGGTATCTTTGCCGCATGAAGGAGACCTTAAAAAACATACGCCACCTGAGTTTGGCCGAGTTGGAAAATTATTTTGAAACCATTGGAGAGAAGAAATTCAGGGTAAAACAGGTGCATGAATGGCTCTGGCAAAAACACGCACATAGTTTTGATGATATGACCAATCTGAGCAAGGACCTGCGCCAAAAACTGTCTCAGGAATTTTCCTTACCCGCCCTCAAAGTAAACCTGACCCAGGTAAGCGATGACGGCACCATCAAGAGCCGCTTCAAGACCCATGACGGGTTTATGATTGAAGGGGTGTTGATTCCAACAGCTGAGCGCAAAACCGCTTGCGTGTCTAGTCAAGTGGGATGCAGTCTTACCTGTAAGTTCTGCGCCACGGGTACCATGGAGCGCAAACGCAACCTAACTTTTGACGAGATCTATGACCAAGTAGTGTTGATTAACAAAGAATCTGAGCGCGTACACGGTCAGAAGCTTACCAATATAGTGTTCATGGGAATGGGTGAGCCCCTACTCAATTACAACAATGTACTCAAAGCCATTGATCGCATTACGGCAGAAGACGGACTATTCATGAGCCCCAAACGCATTACTGTTTCTACCGCTGGTGTGGCCAAACAGATCAAGCAATTGGGTGATGACAAAGTGAAGTTCAAATTGGCCGTATCCTTGCACGCAGCCAATGACAAAAAGCGCAATGAGATCATGCCCATCAATGAGACCAATCATATTGATACATTGATTGAGGCTTTGAATCATTTCTACAAACAAACTGGCAGCGAAATCACATTTGAATATATCCTCTTCAAGAATTTTAATGACTCATTAAAAGACGCAGAAGAACTAGTAAAAATTTATAGAAAGGTACCAGCCGACCTGATCAATATTATTGAATACAATCCCATTGAAGCATTCCGTTTTACCAAACCAGATGAAGCTACTACCGAAGAGTTTATGCACTACCTAGAAAGAAACCGTGTGAACTCTAGATTGCGTAAGAGCCGTGGTAAAGACATTGATGCCGCTTGCGGACAGTTGGCTAATAAGTCTGCGAATAAATAGGCTTACCTAACACATTAGTATACAACCCTTTCCAAAGCCTGGAAGGGGTTTATTTTTTAAAGCCTACCTTTGCTGCTCCTGTTGAAAAACAGCAAAACAGATAACATGCAAAAACGTACAGACAACTTTGACAAGTTTGGCCAGAAAAAAGGTAGTGCCGTAAAGGAAGAATACCGTCAGGCAAAAAAGAAAATTAAGGCAGAAGCCCGCGCAGCAGGTGAAGCCATGAGACTCAAAAAGAAAAATGCCAAATTGGGCATTGTTAGTGAAGAACCCAAAAAAGAGAATACTCGTTTCCCCAAAAGGGCTCCAGGCGCTAGCAAGGAGGAATACCATCAACGTAAGGAGAATACCAAAAATATAGGCAAGCCCGTTAGACCAACCCCCAATAAAAAGGGTGAAGATGCTGCTGAACCTGACCAAGAAGCGCCACGTTCTAAAAGAGCGGGTGCAAGACCTCCCAAAGCCGTTCGTGCTGCTGGAAGAGGAGCTGCTCCTACCAGCGATGGTGGCAAACCCGGTTTTAACGGAAGACCTGCTGCCAAGAGCAATCGCGATAGCGAAACCATTGACAGCAATGACCCAACCACCATGATGCCTTTGAACAAGTTCATTGCGCACTCTGGTGTTTGTGGAAGAAGAGAAGCCGCCGAACTGGTAAAGGAAGGAAAAGTAACCGTGAATGGTGACAAGGTGTTTGAACCAGGTTATAAAGTATCGGGCCGTGACAAAGTGATTGTGAAGGGCAAGGAAGTCTACCTACAAAAAAATTCTGTTTACATACTGCTCAACAAACCAAAGGATTTTATCACCACGGCTTCTGACCCTCAGGGCAGAAAAACCGTGATGGATATTGTCAAGTCTGCCACTACGGAACGCGTGTATCCTGTTGGAAGACTGGATAGAAATACCACCGGTGTGTTGCTATTGACCAATGATGGTGAACTGGCGCAGAAACTGACCCACCCTTCTTATGAAGTGAAGAAAGTCTATGAAGTAACACTGGATAAACCCGTTGCTAAGAAAGATATGGAAGCCATATTAGCGGGGATTACTTTGGAAGATGGTTTTGTGGTAGCGGATTCTTTGGCTTACGCCGATCCTAAAGACAAGACCGTTGTTGGCATTGAAATTCACTCTGGCAGAAACCGCATTGTGCGACGCATTTTTGAACACTTGGGTTATGACGTAAGAGGTTTGGATCGTGTAATGTTTGCCAACCTGACCAAGAAAAATGTAGAGCGTGGTAAATTTCGTTTCTTGGCAGAGAAAGAAGTAAGACTGCTGAAATTCATGAACAAATCCTTTATTCGCAAATCCAAAATTGCGCAAACAGACCTACCAGAATAATTCCATGCATCTAGATATTATTTTTGAAAACGAGGCATTGATTGCCATCAATAAACCCTCTGGCTTGTTGAGTATTCCAGACCGGATGGGTCAGGAGATTTCTTTGAAAGACCTGTTGCGTCAGCGTTTTGGAGACATCTATACCGTACACCGTTTGGACCGCGATACCAGTGGTATCATTGTCTTTGCCAAAACTGAAGAAAGTCACAAAGAACTTTCAGCTTTGTTTGAAGGAAGAGAGATGGAGAAATTCTACTTGGGTTTGGTCTATGGCAATATGATGACGCCTGCCGGAACCATTGATGCACCCATTATGGAACATCCTGGTAAGACTACCAAGATGATGACCCATGCCAAGGGCAAGGTTTCTGTTACCGATTATGAAGTATTGGAATCTTTCCGTTCTTTTTCCTGGGTCAAGTTTCAAATTCATACAGGACGTACCCACCAGATTCGCGTACACATGCACCATATTGGTCATAGCATTGTGTGCGATGAACTCTATGGCGATGGCAAACCCGTTTTGTTGTCTGCCTTAAAAAGAAATTTCAAACTGGCCAAACAGGCCGATGAAGAAAGACCCATCCTCAACCGATTGGCCTTGCATTCACACAAATTGAATTTTAGTTTTGGAGGAACAGTTTATCAATTGGAAGCCGAACCACCCAAAGACTTACGCGCTGTTTTACAACAATTGCGCAAATGGAAGGGATAAAAAAACCGAAACAGATTTTATTTTTTTACAGTTCTGGCCTTTTGCAACAAGCCCTTGCCAAATTGATTTTTGACGCTGTCGATGGCTTTGTAGAGATTGTTCTTTTTCTCGGCATCGTCAAACAAACTGCCTTGAATGGCGTGATTGGTGAGTTCACTCAAACGCACACCCAAGAGTCTGACGGGTTGCCCGTTTCTATATAGTTTGTGAAATAGGTCAATGGCTATGGGAATCAATTCATCATCGCGAAAAGTATAGTCAATGGTTGTTTGCTTAGACGTGGTTTCAAAATCAGGGTAGCGAATTTTTACCGCAATACAACCAGCTAGCTTCTCATCCTGACGGAGTTCAAACGCTACTTTCTCTGTCATGCGCACCAGTTCTGCCAAGAGAAATTCTATGTCAATTTTATTTTCTTCAAAAGTATTTTCAGTACTTATAGATTTTGCTTCATGATAAGCATGCACTTCTCCATGATGTATTCCAAAGGATTTTCTGTGCAGGTCAGAACCATATTTTCCCAGTCTTTTTTCTAATACAGCAGGATCTGTTTTACTCAATTGCTCAATGGTAAAAATGCCCATCTCTTTAAGGATCTCATGGGTGGCATCACCCACACCAGAAAATTTATTCACGGGTAGTGGTGCCAGGAATTCCTTTTCCATACCGGGTTCTACAAATAAATAGCCATTGGGTTTGGCTTCATCGGTAGCAATCTTGGCCACCATTTTATTGGTAGCTAAACCAAAAGAAATGGGTAGTCCTGTTTTTTCAATAATCTCATTGCGCAGGTCAATGGTCCACTGAAAAGGATCAAAGAATTTGTCCATCCCCGTGAGGTCAATAAAAAATTCATCTATAGATGCTTTTTCAAATAGTGGGGCTTTGGCTGCAATGATTTCTGTAATCATTCTAGAATAGCGGCTGTATTCTCCTCGCGTTCCCCTAACCAAAGTAGCGTGTGGGCAAAGCTGCATGGCTTTCTTCATGGGCATGGCCGAACGCACACCAAACTTGCGCGCTTCATAACTGCAAGTGGTTACCACACCCCTATCTCTAGAACCTCCTACAATCACGGGCTTGCCCTTGAGCGATGGGTCATTCAAGACTTCCACGCTTACAAAAAAGCTATCCAGATCCATATGGGCAATATAGCGTTGGGGCTGCATCTTGCTAAGTTAAGCAAAGGCTGTAATGCGCATTCAAACCTTAATAAGTAGTAGTTAGATTTAATCAAAAACGGCTTTAATAGCATCGTCTATGCGGCGGGGGCGGCCGGTTTTTCTGTCTAAACAAACCCAGGCACTTTTAGAGCTGATGATTTTTTTACGATCGCGCAAGCGAATAATTTCACAGTGTCTGTCCCATGCAACTGTAGACAAAGCACCCGTATAAGTTTTAACCAATAACTCATCACCCAATAAAGCTGGTGCATGGTAATCCACTTCATGACGCTTGACTACCCAAACAATTTCTGCTTCCATGGCCGCAGGCACAACGCTATTCCAATGTTCAATGGCAATGTCTTGCATAAACTGCAAATAGATCACATTGTTTACGTGGTTCTGATTGTCTAAATGCTCGGGCAAAACGGTAATGGTATGTTCAAATTGATGCGCCATGAGAGCAAAATTAACTGGTATAAATTTCCAACAAACCATCAGGCAGTGTTACGTGCACCTGCTTCTTATCATGATCAATACTATCCAGTGTTTCTTCGTGCAAAGGAATCAATACTTCCTTGCCTTCTAAGGTAATGCGTAAGAGCACTTGGTGTGGTTGATTGATTACTTCTTCTATAGGTGCAAGTAATGTACCATCATCAAACAATTGGTATCCCAGCATGGCAATGGGAGCGGTTTTACCCACTAATTTTCTAAAGTCTGTATCTGCTACCCATGCATTCCTAGAAACCAGTCTGGCAGCGGATTCCTTGGTATTGAGTCCTTCTAATTTAATAGTGGTTTCTTCTTGATTAGAAGCCTTAGAATTTTCAATAAAATAAGGCAGGTAGTTTCCTTTTGTTTCTTCTACAAACAGTACTTCAATGCCTTTGAAAACGGTCTTCTTTCCCAACTCGTGTTTGAGAATCAGCTCACCCTTTAAACCAAAGCTGGCTACTAGTTTACCAATATGGATGTATTCACTCATGCTAATTATTTGGAACAAAAAGTCCCGGCAAATGCCAGGACTTAATCAGTTTACAGAATTGCTTTTGTAAGTCTGTATTACACTAAGCTTCAGGCTGGCTTTCAGGAGCAGCTTCTTCTGTAGTTTCCACTTTTTTCACAACTGGAACATACACTTTCTTTGCTCTTTGAACCTTCTTATGCTCGTCGTTACGACGGGTAATTTGTGCTTCATGTTCATTGTGCCATTCCTGGAACTTTGTCATGGCTGTAGCATCATCAAACAGACCCAATTTAACACCACGTAAAAGGTGTTTCAGGTACAATACGCCTTTGAAAGAAAGGATACGACGAACAGTGTCGGTGGGTTGAGCACCTTTGTTCAACCACTCCAAAGCTTTTTGACGGTCTAATTGAATGCTTGCAGGAACTGTAAGCGGGTTGTAAGTACCCAATTTCTGGATGAATTTTCCATCTCTGGGTGCACGGGCATCGGCCACTACAATAAAGTAGAAAGGACGTTTCTTGCTACCGTGTCTCTGTAATCTCATTTTTACTGCCATGTTAAATAGACATTTATAGGCTTTAAGGAAATTTGTTAATCCAACTAAGAATAGCTGGGGGACAAAAGTAATAGTAAAACCATTTCCTACCAACTTTGTATGTAAAGGATTTGTTAGAATCCCGAATTAGCTGAAAAAGAACGGTTTTTTACTGCTTTTTTATCGTTTCATACCCGGGAAACGGCCTCCCATGGGCATATTATTCATCATTTTCATCATTTGTTTCATTTGCTCAAATTGTTTCATAAAAGCATTGACTTCATTGATGTCTTTACCAGAACCCTTGGCAATTCTTGTTTTTCTGCTGGGATTTAACGCGTCTGGGTTGGCTCTTTCAAAGGGGGTCATTGATTTGATAATGGCTTCAATGCCTTTGAACGCGTCGTCATTAATGTCTACATCCTTGATGGCTTTACCTACTCCAGGAATCATACCCATCAGGTCTTTGATATTACCCATTTTCTTGATCTGCTGTAACTGATCTAAGAAGTCCTGAAAATCAAATTGGTTCTTACGAATCTTCTTCTCCAATTTCTTGGCTTCTACCTCGTTGTACTGGGCCTGCGCTTTTTCCACCAAAGTAGTAATATCACCCATGCCCAAAATCCTTTGAGCCATACGCTCTGGATAGAATACATCTAGGGTATCCATCTTCTCACCAGAGCTCACAAACTTAATGGGTTTGTTAACCGTGTACTTGATAGAAAGGGCAGCACCACCGCGTGTATCACCATCTAATTTGGTTAATACTACACCGGTAAAATCTAGTCTATCGTTAAAGGCCTTGGCAGTATTCACCGCATCTTGACCAGTCATGGAATCCACTACAAATAAAATCTCTGCAGGATTCACCGCAGCCTTTACATTGGCTACTTCTGACATCATCACTTCATCAATAGCCAAACGGCCCGCAGTATCTATGATGACTACATTTTTGTTAGTAGCTTTTGCTTCTTTAATGGCGTTTTGAGCAATGGAAACCGCGTCTTTATTTTCTCTTTCACTATAAACGGTCACACCAATTTGTTCTGCCAAAACAGTCAACTGATCAATGGCCGCAGGGCGATAGATATCACAAGCCACCACCATGGGAGACTTGCCTTTCTGTGTTTTTAAATAGTTGGCTAGTTTACCAGTAAACGTGGTTTTACCACTACCCTGTAAACCCGCAATAAGGATAATGGCAGGGTTGCCGCTGATATTGAATTGGGCTTCTGAACCACCCATTAATTCCGTTAATTCATCTTGAACAATCTTAGTCATCAACTGACCAGGACTAATGGCATTGATGACTTTTTCACCCACCGCTTTGTCCTTCACTTTGTCAGTGAATTCCTTGGCTATTTTAAAGTTTACATCGGCGTCAATCAAAGCCCTACGGATATCTTTTACCGTATTGGCAATGTTTAGGTCATTGATCCTGGCTTCTCCTTTAAGGTTCTTAAAGGCCGATTCTAATTTTTCACTTAATGAATTAAACATGGTTGCACTTCTTTCAAAACATTCAAAAAAAAACTGAACCTCAAGTTCAGTTTAAAGAGTTGCAAATATAGTATGTTCTGTGGTTCAACCTAAGTAAACCCTTAACTGCTTACATCTATTGGTAGAGCGGAGTTTGGTAATGGCTTTGTCCTTGATTTGGCGCACCCTTTCTCGGGTCAGGTTATAACGCTCTCCAATATCTTCTAAACTCAAGGGATGGTCTACACCAATGCCAAAAAAGAAGCAAACCACGTCTTTTTGGCGCTCAGTGAGGGTACGCAAACTGCGCTCTATTTCCATGCGGAGCGATTCAAAATGCTCCAGTTTCTCGTCTGTTTTGACTGCATTGGGGTTCTCCATTAGGTCCATGAGGGTACCGTCTTCCCCGTCTGAGAGCGGTGTATCCATGCTTACGTGGCGGAATCCCACATTCATAGTGGCGGTTACTTCATCAATACCAAGGTCTAAGAGCTCGGCCAATTCTTCTGGGCTGGGCTCTCTTTCATATTCCTGTTCTAGCTGTTGATAGGCTTTGCTAATTCGGTTGGTGAGCCCCACTTTGTTCAGCGGTAGTCGCACAATCCGGCTCTGTTCTGCCAATGACTGTAAAATGCTTTGTCTGATCCACCAAACAGCATAAGAAATGAATTTGAATCCCCTGGTCTCGTCAAATCGCAAAGCGGCTTTGATTAAACCTAGGTTGCCTTCATTAATCAGGTCTGGCAGGGTCAATCCTTGATTTTGGTACTGTTTGGCCACAGAAACCACAAAACGTAGGTTAGATTTAACCAATCGGTCCAAAGCCCGTTGGTCTCCGTTCTTGATTTTCAATGCCAATTCCACCTCCTGTTCAGGAGAAATCAGTTCTACCTTACCAATTTCTTGCAGGTATTTTTCCAGACTTTGGGATTCCCTGTTGGTAATAGATTTTGAAATCTTGAGCTGACGCATACTCATAAATGCATGTTTTATTTGGTATAAGTATCCGAAAAGTTCTGACTACGGGTGGGGAGGGAGGGGCCACAGATTCCTTTTTCACTGTATGCTAGAGCAATTTAACAAATAATTGAAACTTGTACAAAAAAATAATTTTACTCAATTAATTGATTGTCAATTAATTATCTGCTTATATTTTCCGCACATCCTAAACAGCCCCTAGATTTGACTGCTTCTAATAAAAAAACATTTGGATGCGAAGGATTATTTAATATTATTGCACAACTACGATTGACCTGCGCTAAATAAGATTTAATGAGCAAGAAGCAACTATTCACTATTGAGTTCCCTGTAAGATGTTCCCCCGGTATATTGTTTGAGTTTTTGTCAACACCAGCTGGTTTGCAAGAATGGTTTGCAGACAAGGTTGACGAATGGGAGAATGTTTACAGTTTCTCATGGAGCGGAGGCGCACCCGATAAGGCAGAAGTAATGGACAAAGAAGACGATAAGTTTATCCGTTTTCATTGGTTACATTCTGAAAAAAACGAATACTTTGAATTCAAAATTGAAAAAACCGAGATCTCTAACCAAACCATCTTAATCATCAAAGATTTTGCTGAGAAAAATGAGATCAAGGATCAAAGTCAATTATGGGAATACCAAGTAAAGGAATTATTCCACCGCTTGGGCGCCTAATCCCCTATTACAACTGATTTTTGTACAAGATTAAATGGTCTGATTGCCCAATAAGAGCAGTATGTCCTTAAAGGTTTCTTGTAAAAAGAATTCCATATCATCCCACTCATCCAGTGGGATTTTTTTTGCCAATTTGATAAAGGGCAATTGAGAAAATGCGGCGGCTGGAAACGCTGCTGCTGGTAAATAATTATCTTCTCTAAAATGGTGTTGCCAAGGGTCTTCCGG
>NCHJ01000180.1:5649-7705 GCA_002256765.1 Bacteroidetes bacterium 24-39-8 | reverse complement strand
TATTTGTAAAATTATTTTGGACCATTATCTTTGCGGCAATTAAAAATTTTTAAAAAAATTATTACATGAAAAAAGTATTCGCAATTTTGGCTGTAGCAGGTTTAATGACTGCTTGTAACAATGGTGAGAACAATGAAGTTAAAGCTGATTCTCCTGCTGTAACTGTAGACACTCCTGCTGTAACTGTAGACACAACTGCTGTTAAAGTTGATTCTTCTGCTGTAAAAGTTGATTCTACTGCAAAGTAATTATTTGTAGTAAAAATTGTAGAAATACCAAGTATTTCCAATATTACTTCTTGCAAGAAGGTCCTCCCGAAAAACGGGAGGATTTTTTTTGTGCCAGTTTGTACCATTTTTGCAGCGGTACTGTCAGTGGCATTGTTCTTGCTCTAGTTTCTTCCCCCTTCTTTAAATACATTTGATAAGTTGGGTGTGACAGATTGACCAAAGATTAGACTATGTTGAAAGAAAACCTTTTTTTCCGTTCAGAAGACGAAACCGATTTTATGCCCATCATTCCCATCAATGAACAAGATGGAGAACAGGACAAAAACTTGGTGATTCCTGATATTTTACCCATTCTGCCTTTGCGAAACACCGTATTGTTTCCAGGGGTGGTATTGCCCATTACTGTTGGAAGAGACAAAAGTATCAAGGCTGTTAATGATGCTTATAAATTAGACAAGCTAATAGGGGTTGTGGCTCAGAAAGACGCTAATATTGAAGAACCTACTGCCGAAGAGCTATGCAAGATTGGCACTGTGGCTAAGATTGTCAAGTTGATTAAGATGCCAGACGGTGGAACCACCATTATTATACAAGGCAAAAAACGCTTTGAATTGTTAGAAATGAAGACGGATGATCCTTATTTCACAGCCAATATTCGCTTATTCCCTGAAGATGAATTGCCCATTGAAGACGATTTTAAAGTCTATGTAGCAAGTATCAAAGATTTGGCTGCACAGATTATTCATTTGTCCCCCAACTTGCCTACTGAAGCATCCATTATTTTAAAAAATATTGAACACCCTAGCTTTCTAATCAATTTTGTGAGTAGCAACCTCAATAGTGATTTGGCAGAAAAGCAAAGCTTGCTAGAGATTCATGACATTCATAAAAGAGCAGAACACCTGATTCATATATTGAATAGAGAATTGCAATACGCTGAACTCAAAGATAAGGTTACCAATAAAACCCGCACAGAACTTGACAAACAGCAAAGAGAATACTTTTTGCAACAGCAACTCAAGAGTATCAAAGACGAATTGGGAGGAGATAGCAATGACCGTGAGATTGCAGACATGAAGAAAAAAGCAGAGGGTAAAAAATGGCCTGAAGCTGCTAAGAATTTATTCAATAAGGGTATTGAAAAATTGGAAAGAATGCACGCGTCCACACCGGATTATAGCATTGTTTACAACCATTTAGACCTGATGTTAGACCTGCCATGGCAGGATTATTCAGCAGATAATTATGACCTTAAAAATGCACAGAAAGTTTTAGACAAAGACCATTATGGGATGTCTAAAATCAAAAGTAGAATCATTGAATACCTAGCCGTATTAAAACTAAAGGGAGACATGAAAAGTCCCATCCTTTGTTTTTTAGGCCCTCCCGGTATTGGTAAAACATCTTTGGGTAAATCCATTGCACACGCCATTGGTAGAAAATATGTACGAGTAAGCCTGGGTGGATTGCACGACGAGAGTGAAATTAGAGGTCACCGTAAAACCTATATTGGGGCCATGCCCGGAAGAATTGTTCAGCAAATTAGAAAGTGCAAATCATCTAATCCAGTGATGATTCTTGATGAAATTGATAAGATAGGTATGGATGGTAGGAGTGATCCATCTTCTGCATTGTTAGAAGTATTGGACCCTGAGCAAAACCATAGTTTTTATGACAATTATTTAGAGTTAGAATATGACCTGAGTAAAGTGCTCTTTATTGCAACAGCTAATAATATTCAAAATATTCAACCCGCTTTAAGAGACCGTTTAGAAATCATTGACCTGAGTGGTTATGCGGTGGAAGAAAAAGTGGAAATAGCCAAA
>NCHJ01000180.1:0-5600 GCA_002256765.1 Bacteroidetes bacterium 24-39-8 | reverse complement strand
ATTTGTTACCCAAACAACAAGAAGCACATGGATTGGGTAATGTTAATTTTAAAATTAACGACAAGGTTTTAGAGAAAGTAATTGAACAATATACCAGAGAAAGTGGGGTCAGAGAATTGGATAGGCAATTGGCTTCTATTATGCGTTACCAAGCAAAAGAGCTAGCCATAAAAGAAAAAGTAAAACCCATTTTAACAGCAGCAGATGTTGAGAAAATATTGGGTCAGTCTAGGTATAGTAATGAAATCTACAAAACGGCTAATATGGCTGGAGTAGCTGTTGGTTTAGCCTGGACCTATGTGGGTGGAGATATCCTATTTATTGAAGCACTTGTAGGAGAAGGAAAGGGGGATATGAAATTGACAGGTAACCTTGGCAACGTAATGAAGGAAAGTGCTAGCACAGCCCTGAGCTTTTTACAGGCCAATGCGCGTAAATATGGGATTGACGCGGAGGTATTTGCCAAGAAAAGTATTCATATACATGTTCCGGAAGGAGCAGTTCCAAAAGACGGTCCTAGTGCTGGGGTAACCATGCTAACAGCTTTGGCATCTGCTTTTACTGGAAGAAAAGTGAAGTCTTATTTGGCCATGACGGGAGAAATTACCCTTAGAGGTCAAGTATTACCCGTTGGAGGAATTAAAGAAAAAGTCTTGGCCGCTAAGCGATCTGGATTAAGAGAAATCATCCTCTGCAATATGAATGAAAAAGACGTAAAAGAAATAGACAGTAATTTTATCAAGGGAATGCAATTTCACTATGTGAAAACCATGCAACAAGTTTTAGAACTGGCCTTGGTTTAATAGATGACTAACTGTTTAAAATCCCCCGGACTCGGGGGATTTTTATTTCTGGCAAATAAGCAAACCCTGCTTAGATTTGAACTTGAATGAAACGCATTATCCCAATATTCCTTTGTTTGGTATGGATTAACCCCATACTATTGAAAGCTCAAACACTGGGTGGAAATGCCGTATTTAATTTTCTGAATCAACCCATTTCTGCAAAGCAAGCATCACTGGGAGGGTTAAATATTTCCAGTATTGGAAAAGACTTGGGAATGGCATTTTATAATCCAGCCCTATTGCGTGACAATATGCACGGCGGTGTCAATGCCGGTTTTTACAGTTTTGCTCAAGGCTTACAACAGTATGGTTTGAACACCGCTTTTCACGTAGAAAAATACAAGAGCAATCTATCACTAGGGGTACAATATTTGGATTATGGAAACCTTACCCAAACCGATGCTGCGGGGAATATTTTGGGAACTTTTCAACCTAAAGACTATGTAATCCAATTGGGATTTTCCAAGCAATATCACGAGCGTTGGTGGTATGGAGTGAATGCCAAATTTATTGGTTCTAATTATGGGCAATATCAATCCAATGGAATTGGTTTTGACGTTGGTTTAACTTATCATGATGAGGAATCGGAGCTTCAAGCAAGTATCCTGGTGAAGAATATGGGTGCACAACTAAAAACCTATGATGGTTTACAACCCAAAGAAGAGCTGCCCTTTGACCTGCAAATGGGTATTACCAAGCGGTTGGCAAAAGCACCTTTTCAATTTTCCCTCACGGCACATCACTTGCACCGCTGGAATATTTTATATAGCGATTCAACTTTTAACCAATTAGAAGCCATTGACCCCAATAAAGGAAATAGCGGCGCTCAGAAATTTTTATCCCATTTGGTATTTTCCACAGAGATTTTTCTCAATGAAAAACTACAAGTAAATGCGGGATTAAATCTCTTAAGAAGACAGAGCTTGAATGCCTATAACTTAACCAATGGTTTAAATGGATTTACCCTAGGCTTTGGCCTACTTTTAGACAAGCTACACCTACATTATGCCACAGGTTTTTATCAACAAAACCTCTTTCATCAGTTCTCTCTCAATTTCAATTTTAGAGGAGATCCTTTATAAATTAATGACTTCTTTCTTGCAGTGCATTTTTAATAAGCCCTTGGTGGTGTAGTACATGGCAAATAGTAAAATACATCATTTCCCTATAAGTAATCTTACCCAGTAAAGGGTGGGGAAGTATAATAGTATCAAGGTCTTTTTCTGTAAATCCTGCAATTCCTTTTGTAAGGGTAGCAATGATTTGATTGAGTTGATTTGAAAGGGCTAGTTTTTGCTCAAAGTCAATAGGAGTTGGAATAAATGCTGCAGATGCCCTGCCGCCTTCTTGTAATTTCAGTTGGTATTTTTCTACCAAACCTTCATATGTTTTTGAAGCCCTATTGGCTTTTCCAAAAACCAATTTCAACATAAATTTCGGTAGTCTAACACTCAATAATAGCGGCTTGGTTGATTTTATTAAATGATCTAATTGCTGACCTGCTGACCATTTTTCAGGGAATGCAAATAAAAAATCAGATTGATTCATGGGTTCCAAATAATCCGTGAATGCCCTGTATTTTTCTAGCAATTCATGTATAATTTGAGCTTTGTTCATTCATTGTTTTTTGGTAAAATTATTTGGATATGGCCATAAAGAAAAACTCTGTTCCTTGATCAAAATGCTGTTGAAAATCAGCAAAATTCAATGCAGGTTTTTGCTTGAGCCAACCATCCAGTGTGAATATCCGGTATTTCAACCGTAAATCCAATAGGTCAAAAGCATCTTTAGAAGAAAAATCATATGCAATACCACCTAGATGGCCACACTCAAATAAGATCAATGGTTTACAGCGCTCAATGGTTTTGATGGCACCTTCAATGACCAATAATTCTGCCCCTTCCACATCCATTTTAATCAAATCAATTTGCTCAGATACCGCAATTAAATTGTCTACTTTTTCCATTGCTACTTTAATGGTACTATCTATTTCTGCTTTCCAATAAGGCCTTTTTAAAATGCCACTCAATGCAGGGTTTGACAAGACCAAATTAAAATTAGCCATCCCTGATTGGTTAGACAGGGCTTCAGGGTGAATCATCGCCCTAGCGCCAAAGTCTTTCTTCAATTGTTCAAAAAGGGCTGGAATTGGTTCAAATGCATGGTGCTTTCCCTTGGGAGCGGCATCTAAAAACATGGCAAGTATTTTCCCTTCGTGTGCACCAATATCAATGCAATTGCTATTGGGCAGGCAAGTTTTATTAATCACCCTTTGGGTTAATCTGTCATAGCGTTCATTCCTAGTCAAAGCAATGGGCAGCAATGCCAAGATTTTTTTGGCCAGATTTCTAATGGGTAACTGCCTTTTCAACTAGTTATCGTTTTTGTTACCAATATAGTTTTTCCATCTTGCAATAACCCCTTGCATATCTTCTGGTAATGGGCATTCAAAAAACATTTCTTTGCCAGTAACCGGATGTACAAAGCCCAGTGTTTTTGCGTGTAAAGCGCACCTGGGGCAGGTTTCAAAACAATTGTCTACAAATTGTTTGTACCTGGTATAAATGGTCCCCTTTAATATTCTATCTCCACCATATTCAAAATCATTAAAAAGGGTGTGTCCAATATGTTTCATGTGTACCCGAATCTGGTGGGTGCGTCCCGTTTCCAAAACACATTCTACAAGGGTTACATAATTGTATCGTTCCAATACCCTATAATGGGTTATGGCGTGTTTGCCTATTTCTCCCTCTGGATATACGTCAAACATTTTCCTATGTTGTTTGTGACGCGCTATATGCCCGGTAATGGTTCCCTCATCCTCTTTTACATCGCCCCAAACCAAGGCCATATACTTTCTAGAAACCGTATGATTAAAAAACTGTTTGGCAAGATGGGCTGCGGCTTCTCCCGTTTTGGCAAGAACAATTAAGCCCGTGGTATTTTTGTCTATTCTATGCACCAATCCAAAACGAGGAAGTGCATCCTCGTCCAAATTTGGATTTTGTTGTTTTAAGTAATAAGCAACTCCATTTAGTAATGTGCCTGTATAATTACCAACGCCAGGATGCACCACCATATTAGATGGTTTATTAATGACCATTAAAGTATCGTCTTCATAGACAATATTAAGCGGTATATTTTCTAGCTTGAGCTCTGTGTGTTCCGGATTTATATAGCTTAGAAAAACAATTTCGTCGCCTGGTTTTACCTTATAATTCTGTTTAACAATCTTTCCATTTACTGTTACAAAACCGGCGTCTATGCCATTTTGAACCTTATTGCGGGTTGCACCTTCAATATGCATTTTCACAAACTTGTCAATCCTCAAAGGTTCTTGTCCCTTGTCTACCTTAAAGGCTTTTCGTTCATATAGTTCTTCCGATCCTTCGTCAGCAATAAAATCTGAGGCTGTTTCCATCTGGTAAAAATAGGAATGTTCCCTCATAAGCCCATATTGCTTAATTTCACGTTATGCAACAACAAGTGCAATTTCAGGACCTTGGTCATAGGTCTTATCAGCCGGTTTGGGATTTTCAGGAGCAATTGCTCAAGGAGAATGCCGATATTAAAGCGGCTTTTAGGAAAATGGGAGAGATTTCAGCCGATCAAGTTCCCACTATGCAACACTTATTGTTTGTGGAGCATCCTCCCGTTTATACCTTGGGGAAAAGTGGCAAATTAGAACACTTGTTAATTAATGACCAAGAACTAAAAGACAAGGGCATTGAATATTTTCATATTAATAGGGGGGGCGATATTACTTTTCATGGACCAGAACAATTGGTAGGCTACCCCATTTTAGACTTGGAAAAATTTCAACCAGATTTAGGTTGGTACCTCCGTAGTTTGGAAGAGGTGATCATTTTAACCATGGCAGATTATGGGTTAGTTGGAGAAAGGAGTAAGGGGGAGACAGGTGTTTGGTTAGATCCATTGGATCCTGCAAAAGCTAGGAAAATTTGTGCCATGGGTATTAAATGCAGCCGTTGGATTACCATGCATGGATTTGCATTTAATGTGAATACCAATTTGGATTATTTTGGATTTATTGTGCCTTGTGGAATAGAAAATAAACAAGTGACTTCCTTGGAAAAAGAACTGGGAAGAATAGTGCCCATGGAAGAAGTTAAGTACCGTGTAAAAAAACATTTTGAACAGGTATTTTCCTGCCAATTAATCAGTGGCTAGTGGCATCTTTTTGTAAGAATATTTTTCCCTGTTCTTTTAAATTTCCATCCTCATACAAGTCAAAAAGAAACCATCCGGTATGTACAAAATTGGCTTTGTCCAAATAAGTTTCTGTTTCTTTTAGTGCATTGATTTCAAAAATAGTAGATCCATTTTCTTCTTTAAAAACTAATCTGTATAAGTGTTTCCGAGCTTCGGGTAGTTGAATAGTTGGTGTGCCCTTTCCATTACAATAAACAAATTTAGATGGTTTCCATACTGTAGTTGATGGGATTGGTTCTAGTGATAAACCTGTAGATTGAATGGTGGAAAAATAAAATTTACCACCATCAAGCACATAATTGATGCGGTAATACAAGGGTCTTTCAGTAGGGGCTTTGTCTACAAACCCATTGTCATACATATTTGGAGTTTGTGCGTTTAAAATGGTTTTGAATTGAATGGAATCTGTTGATCTTTGAACAGATAGTTGCATACAGGTTTTGAAAGGGTTTAGCCAAGAAACCTGAACTCCCTGTTTCCCCAAATCTTTGACCTTGAAATTGGGAAGGGTTTCCTGAGCTT
>NCHJ01000009.1:42738-44716 GCA_002256765.1 Bacteroidetes bacterium 24-39-8 | reverse complement strand
ACTAGGGGTTCAACCACGTCACCACCAGCAAACGCCATTTGCCAACGTTTGCCTTCCCGCACCACTTCAACGGCAAGACGTGTTGATAAAGCATTGGTTACGGAAACACCCACACCATGCAAACCGCCTGAAAAAGCATAAGCGCCACCCGATGTTTTACTGAACTTACCACCCGCATGTAGGCGCGTAAATACTAACTCAACCGTTGGTACCCCCTCGATCGGATGAATCGCAGTGGGAATACCCCGTCCGTTATCCATCACCGAAACCGATGCATCTGAATGCAAGGTGACAACAATTTTAGAAGCATAACCGCCTAAAGCCTCGTCAGCGGCATTGTCAATCACTTCCTGAATCATGTGTAATGGATTTTCGGTACGCGTATACATACCAGGTCGCTGACGTACAGGCTCTAAGCCTTTTAATACCTGAATATCCGAAGCCTGATAATCCACCGCCATAACGCCTACCCATTGTCTGTAAAGTGAACACAATCATAGAACGTTCGTTCATAAAATACAAGTGTTGTATAAAAATGATGCAATATGCAAAGCACCATGCTATTATATAGAAATAAAGCGCGAGTGGCGGAATTGGTAGACGCACTGGATTTAGGTTCCAGCGCCGCAAGGTGTAAGAGTTCGAGTCTCTTCTCGCGCACCAACAGTAAAGGCTTAGGTTAAATCCTAAGCCTTTTTTGTTTTGCGTGCAAACAAGGAATGTCTGCTATATTGCTGGGGTTTCATTATCGCTTGCTAACAGCACAGCCTGAGCATAAGCTGAGGGCTTCTTTGGCAAGGTAAGCGTGAAGCGATGACAAAAAAGGAAAGATGAAGCGAAGCGAAAGCTGTTTTTGTCCATCGCGAAAAGACAGGCAGCGAACCCACAACATGGGTGACGAGCGAAGCTGGTCGCACCATAGATTAGAAGTCAGCAACTAGGATACCCCTTAAGCGAAGCTTGGGGGCTTAGATTCTAAAACTTAAACGGGTTTTGAATAACGAGGATATTCTCGACAAGTAAACCATGTTGCATGTCCTCAGAATAAAGTTTGGTGCAACCAGCATCTAAAGCAGCAGCTACAACATGACTGTCCCAGTAACTAAAGCGGTAATCTTGTCTTAGTCGAGAGGCTAGCAGAGACTGAGCTAGTGAACTTTCAATGACTTCACAGTCACGATACCAACTCGTTAATAAAGCTTGTATCGTATTTTCTGGTGTGTTGGCTTTTTTGATCAGGTTACTGCAGGTTTCCCGAATTACTTGGGTGCTTAGGCAAGGGCGAACAAGTCCCGATAAGAAATGCTTTGCTTGCGTGTTTCGTAAATCTTCCGTTGCGTTCGTAAATAGTGCATACAACCAAATATTGGTATCAACAAACGCCTTATCGCGCATTAGCTTCTTCTCTGCTCATTGGTTGAAAAGCAGGAACGATACCGTTAACGAAGAACTCGGCTAAACTTGAATCAGCTAAGGTCTTTTCCATGTTCATGTTACGGTATTTTTGTGCAACAAAATGAGCAAAGTCGATTACTTCGGCTTGTTTGTCGGCAGGTAGCTCGTTCAGTTGCTCGATAAGCTCCGCAAATCCCATCGTGTATGCTCCTAACTTATGAATGGTTTCATTATAACGCAACCTATTGGAAATAAAGAACCTAGTTAGCACGCATACGGGGGGAGTACCGCTTAGGTGTGGATTGGGAATGGTAAGAATGAAGCGACACAAAACGAGCTGTATTTTGCTAATGAGTCGAAGCGTTAAGGTGTGTAGGTCATTTTGTGATGCTAGTTTGTAGGTTATGTGCAATTCGACACAGCTTGCCCGTCAAGAGGCAAAGCTGGGTGAAAAAAAGCCACATTTGTTCTAGTTAACTATTGCAATTACAGATTTAGATTTGCTAGCATGGTGATTAAAGAATGCTAGCAGAATGCTAGCAACCCATGATAAACTTGCTACACGAAAACAGAAAAATCATTA
>NCHJ01000009.1:0-42656 GCA_002256765.1 Bacteroidetes bacterium 24-39-8 | reverse complement strand
AAGAGTTCGAGTCTCTTCTCGCGCACCACTAATCAAAAAGTTAGCAGTAATGTTAATTGATTAGTTTGTCTACATGCTACATACTTTTTGGCTTTTTTCGTATTTGGTGCAACCAGAATGCAACCAAGGAATCTGCCCAAAATGCCTCGATTATCAGATCAACTCATCAGCAAATTAAAGCAACCCAAAACCTCTACAGAACGTTTTTTCGTTCGAGATACCCTACTCAATGGTTTTTCTATCAGAGTCTCCTCTAAAAGCATCACATTCGTTTTACACAAACAACCTGAAACTATTTTTCATGCGAATGAATATGGAGCCGTTAATGATGGCAAAACACTAAGTTCTCCTTTTATACAGAAAGCCATTGATGCCTGTGCTAAAAATGGCGGAGGGGTGGTTGGTTTTAAACCTGGTGTATATCAAACAGGATCCATTTTTGTTAAAACGGGTGTCACACTGAATATTGATAAAAACGTATTGATTCTTGGAAGTACAGACTTTAAAGACTACCCAGAAATTGATACAAGAATTGCTGGTATAGAAATGAGATGGCCTGCTGCTTTGATCAATATCATTGGTCAAAAAAATGCGCAAATCACAGGAAAAGGTATTATCAATGCTAGGGGCAAATTCTGTTGGGATAAATACTGGGCCATGCGCAAAGAGTATGAACCAAAAGGTTTACGTTGGATTGTAGACTATGATGCCAAAAGGGTCAGAACCATATTGGTTCAAAACTCAGAAAATATTGGCGTCTCCAATATTACTTTAAAGAATGCCGGTTTCTGGACCGTGCAATTATTGTATTCCACCAAGATTACCGTTGATGGCATTGTGGTTAAAAACAATGAAGACGGCAAGGGCCCTAGTACGGATGGCATTGATGTAGACTCCTCTACATGGGTACTCATTCAAAATTGTGATATTGATTGTAATGACGATGACTTCTGTTTGAAATCTGGAAGAGACTGGGACGGACTGCGTGTAAACAAGCCTACGGAATATGTAGTGATTCGCAATTGTATTGCCCGTAAGGGTGGGGGATTGTTAACCTTAGGTAGTGAAACTTCTGGTGGTATTAGACACGTGCTGGCAAAGAATCTACAAGGCTTTGGAACTGGAAATGGCTTGCATATTAAGTCTGCAGTAACTAGGGGTGGTATTGTAGAAGATATTTGGTTTAAAGACATTCAATTAGATAGTGTGGGTAATGTATTTCAGTTTAACATGAACTGGAATCCTAGTTATAGTTATTCTGCATTACCTGCTGGTTATGACTCAGCCACTGTTCCTGCTCATTGGAAAACCTTGTTGCACAAAAATGAACCTGCTTCATTGGGTATTCCTGTGTTTAGAGATATTCATGTGTCGGGCGTAGTGGCCAATCATTCCAGAAAATTTGTGACTGCTACGGGTCTCAAAGAATCGGCTTTAAGCGGATTTTATTTTGACAACATGCAGATTAATGTTGCTACTCCAGGAGAAATCAAATTTGCTGGAAATTGGAAAATGACCAACCTGAAATTAATAGCAGCAGATAGTAAAAAACTCTTGGTAGAAAATTCACAAAATATGAAACTAGAATGATTCAATATTGCCCAAGCACTATGAGAAAGACCAAGAACCCATTTGTTCCATTAGCCATTTTATTGACCCTTGCTTTAGTTCTTTTTACCCAAGTAACTATCGCGCAACGCGTCATGGAAAAACTCAATAGGGCCTTGGTAGTTGTGCCAGATGGCGCAGGAAAATCATTTATCAGTTGGCGTTCCTTAGCAGCCGATCCTGAAAAATTGGCCTTTAATTTATACAGACAAGAAAAGGGTGCTAAGAAAATCAAATGCAATGCGTTTCCCATTGTCAAGTCCACCAGTTTTCAGGATAGTGGTTTAGATACGCTCAAACAATATGTATATAGCATTACGGCAATTAATAGTGGCAAAGAATCTGAGACCTTGGCTGAATTTGTATTTGCAGCCAATGCAAAAAGATATCTCTCAATTCCTTTACAAACTCCCGCAGGTTATAGCCCCAATGATGCATCCGTTGGAGACTTGGATGGAGACGGCAGCTATGAAATCATCCTTCACCAAACAGGAAGGGGAAGGGATAATGCTTCAGCTGGTTTTACAGATCCTGCTATATTTCAGGCATATAAATTAGACGGTACTTTACTATGGACCATCAACCTTGGAAAAAATATTAGAGAAGGTGCGCACTATACGCAGTTCATGGTCTATGATTTAGACGGAGACGGGATTGCAGAAGTCTGTATGAAAACAGCAGACGGCAGCATTGACGGAATGGGAAAATCCATTGGAGATTCAAGTAAGGACTATAGAAATAAGGATGGGAAAATCTTAGACGGTCCTGAATATTTTACGGTGTTTGATGGAAAAACTGGGGCTGCTTTAGCTACCGCTCCATATTTGCCTGCCCGTGGCGATATAAGTGCCTGGGGCGGCCGTGGTGGCAATGGTGGCAATGATAGATCTGGGAATAGGGTTGACCGTTTTACGGCCTGTGTGGCTTATTTAGATGGGGTACTTCCATCGGTAGTCATGTGTAGAGGTTATTATGGTAGAACCGTATTAGCTGCTTGGGATTGGCGTGGCGGAAAACTTTTTTCAAGATGGGTATTTGATTCTGAAAACGGGGCCAATCCATTTTCAGGAATGGGTAATCATAATTTGAGCGTGGCCGATGTTGACGCTGATGGTAAAGATGAAATCATCTTTGGTGCCATGTGTGTAGATGATAATGGCAAGGGTTTATATAGCACGGGTTTAAGACATGGCGATGCCATTCATGTAAGTGATTTAGACTTGAGCAACCCTGGATTAGAAGTTTATGGGGTACACGAAATAGAAGAAAATACCAAAGGTGCAGGTGCCGCTATGTATGATGCAAAAACGGGTAAGATTCTTTGGACTTCTGAAATGGATCAAGACGTAGGTAGGGGCGTTGCAGCAGATATTGATCCCAACTATCCCGGTGCAGAAGCTTGGGGCGGTTCGGAGGGTTTAAAATCGGCCAAGGGAGAAAGAATTGGGGCTTCTCCACGTAGTGTGAATTTTATTATTCAATGGGATGGAGAACCCATCTATGAATTATTAAATGGAACCAGTATTGAAAAATGGGACTTTACCAATAAGCAATTAGTGCGTATGCTAAACGCAAGAGAATATGGATGTGTCTCCAATAATGGTAGCAAATCCAATCCGGTTTTATCAGCAGATTTGTTGGGCGATTGGAGGGAAGAAGTTATCTATCGCTCTGCGGATAACAAGGAGTTAAGAATTTTTTCTACCAATCTTCCTACCGCCCACAAATTTTATTCTTTGATGCAGGACCCACAATATCGCTTAAGCGTGGCCTGGCAAAATGTGGGTTATAATCAGCCACCGCATACCGGTTTCTTCATGGGGCATGGCATGCAGCAGCCACCTAAACCGGATGCGGTGGAAGTCAAAAGTCAACATTCAAAAGTCAAAAATTAATGAAGTAGAAGTTGAAAAAATAAAAAATCAAAACAAAAATGAGCCTTAATACATTTTTTAAATATTGCTTTTTTGCCGTCCTTTTTTTGATGGCATTTACTACTGTGCAAGAAGACAAAAGACCTCGTTGTATTTTAATTGGAGATTCCACGGTGAAAAATGGTAAGGGCAAGGGCGATGGCAATCTT
This sequence comes from Bacteroidetes bacterium 24-39-8, assembly GCA_002256765.1. GTDB lineage: Bacteria > Bacteroidota > Bacteroidia > Chitinophagales > Chitinophagaceae > Sediminibacterium. Next base: position 38,965 of record NCHJ01000009.1, on the reverse strand, counting down.
TGGGGATGGGGAAGTTTTTTAGGAGAACAATTTGATAGCAATAAAATTGTGGTTGAGAATCATGCACTAGGTGGTACCAGCAGTAGAACTTTTCAAACCAATGGTCTTTGGGAAAAAGCATTGACTCGTGTAAGAAAAGGAGACTATGTGCTCATGCAATTTGGTCATAATGACAGCAGTCCGTTAGACGATACGGCAAGGGCTAGGGGAACCATTAAAGGGATTGGGTCTGAAACAAAAGACATCTACAATCCCATTAAAAAAATCCCTGAAACCGTGCATAGCTATGGTTGGTATTTGAACAAATTTGTAACAGATATTCAAGAAAAAGGAGCAACGCCCATCATCTGTTCTCCAATTCCGCGCAATGATTGGAAAGAAGGCAAAGTGAATAGGGCTAATATGGGTTATGGTCTCTGGGCCAAACAAGTGGCAGAACAAGCCAAAGTTCCTTTTATTGAATTGAATGGTTTGATTGCAGACAATTATGATGCTGCGGGTCAAGAAGCAGTAAAACAATATTTTACAGAAAAAGACCATACCCATACTAATGAAGCGGGAGCCAAATTGAATGCCAGCATCATTGCTGCTGCAGTCAAAGATTTAAAAGATACCAACCTGAAAAAATACTTATTGAAATCAAAATAAGATGTACAAAATAAGCTGCTCATTTTTTTTGACTATACTGCTTTCTGTTTTTGGTGCAAGCTTCTGTAAAGCGCAGACCATTTCACTTGCTGGAACCTGGCAATTTAAAGCCGACCCCAAAGACAGTGGCGTTCAAGCCAAATGGTTTCAACAAAGATTAGCAGAAACAGTGCAATTGCCTGGTTCCATGGCAGAGAATGGCAAGGGAGATGAAGTGAGTTTGAAAACAAAATGGACGGGTAGTATTTATGATAGTTCTTTCTTTTTTAATCCCAGACTTAAAAAATATCGCGAGTCCGGCAATTTAAAAATTCCTTTTTGGCTTACTCCTGCCAAACACTATTTGGGTGTGGCTTGGTACCAAAAGCAAATTCAATTACCAAAGGATTGGAAGGGTAAAAGATGGGTGCTAAGTTTTGAGCGCGCCCATATTGAAACCAGGGTTTGGGTAGATGACCAAGAAATTGGAATGCGCAATTCCTTGGTAGCAGCACACGAATATGACCTGACTAATTATTTTTTAAAAGGCAATCATACCATTTCAGTTAGAATTGACAATCGTATTCAAGGTAGACCAGGGGCCATTAATGTTGGACCAGATTCTCATAGTGTTACAGATCATACATCTGGTAATTGGAATGGATTAACAGGAAGGTTGGCTTTAATAGCTGGTCAAGCAACCTGGGTTGATAATTTACAAGTGTATCCCAATATTCATGATCAGTCCGTACAACTAAAACTGCAATTGAAAACCTTATTAAAAGGTCTACAAAACGGTACTATTCGTTTGGTGGTGAAGCCCTTGTTTGCTTCAAAGATTGCTATTCCAGTAAAGACTATTGAATACCAATTGAATGAACCCGAAGACAGTTTGCAATTGTCTATTCCCATGGGTAAGTCTGTTCAGTTATGGGATGAGTTTCATCCAAATCTTTATCAAATTACAGCCATTCTAAAAGATGGCAATGGAAAGACAGATAGCACTAAGGTTAGTTTTGGGATGCGTGAGATTAAAGTGGTTGGAAAACAAATTTTTGTTAATGGAAGACCCGTTTTTTTAAGAGGAACGGTGAATAATAGTGAGTTCCCCATTACGGGTTATCCTGCAACAGATCTGGCCTCTTGGGAACGCATTTTTAAAATTGCCAAAGCACATGGTCTAAACCATTTTCGCTTTCACTCATTTTGCCCACCAGAAGCGGCATTTCAAGCAGCAGATAAGATTGGAATCTATTTACAACCAGAAGGACCTAGTTGGCCCAATCACGGAACCAGCTTGGGCGATGGAAGACCTATTGATGCATTTCTCTGGACTGAAACAGAGAGAATGGTTCGCAATTATGGCAATTACGCATCCTTTTGTATGCTATCTGCTGGCAATGAACCAGCGGGTAGAAATCAAGCCAAATGGTTAGCCGATTTTATACTCAAATGGAAGGCAAGAGATAATAGAAGAATTGTTACGGGAGCATCCGTTGCCATGAGTTGGCCCTTGGTACCAGAAAACGATTTTATGATCAAGTCTGGTTCAAGGGGATTGTCTTGGGGTAAGGGGCCAGAGTCTATGACAGATTATAGTGAAGCCATCAAGGCATTTAGTATGCCCTATGTGACACATGAAATGGGGCAGTGGTGTGCATATCCTGACTTTAATGAAATCAAACAATTTACAGGTGTATACAAAGCCAGAAACTATGAAATGTTCCAAGAAGATTTGCAGGATAGGGGCATGGCTGATATGGCTCAAAAATTTCTGCTGTCTTCTGGTAAACTACAATTGCTCTGTTATAAAGCTGAAATAGAAAAATCATTGCGAACACCCGGTCTGGGTGGATTTCAGTTATTGGGTTTGCAAGATTTTCCAGGTCAAGGAACAGCATTGGTAGGAACTATGAATGTGTTTTGGAAAGACAAACCTTATTCCTCAACTAAGGCTTTTGCGCGTTTTTGTAATAGCACGGTTCCATTAATCAGAACCCCCAAATTTGTATATAGTAATGCAGAACATTTACGCGCTGCTATTGAAGTCTATCATTTTGGAGAAAAGGAATTGGACGCCAATATTCAAATTTCATTAAAGGACCCAACTGGGAAAAAGATTACTAGTATTGCTGCTGTGAAAAAAAGACTGGAGATAGCGGGACAAAATAAAATACTTGACCTAGACATTGACCTTGCTTCCATTATTACACCAACCAAATTAACACTAGAAGTAAGTATTGCCAATACACAATTTGCCAATGATTGGGAATTCTGGGTTTATCCAACACAAATTGCAACCAGCAATTTTTCTAGTATTTATGATTGCAATTCTTTGAATGATACTGCTCTGAAAATTTTGGAGGGCGGTGGAACCGTGTTTTTAAATCTAAACGGAAGAGTAACCAAGGGAAAAGAAATTATACAATCATTTACACCAGTTTTCTGGAATACCAGTTGGTTCAAAATGCGTCCACCACATACATTAGGTTTTGTGGTTAATCCCATGCATCCTGCTTTCAAAACTTTTCCTACAGAGTATCATAGCAATTTTCAATGGTGGTCCTTGGTTAACAAGGCGCAAGTGATGCACTTAGAAGATTTTCCCGCTGCATTAAGACCCTTGGTACAACCCATTGATACTTGGTTTATCAATAGAAGATTGGCCAGCGTTTTTGAAGTGAGGATTGGGAAAGGAAAATTATTGGTGAGTAGTTTGAATTTGGGCAAAGTAAACAGTAAGGATCATGAACCATCGTCAGATGCATTGGTGGCAAGACAACTGTATCATAGCTTGCACCAATACATGCTCACAGAAAAATTTCAACCCGCTTTTCAAGTAGACCCCCAGTTGATCAAAGACCTTTCAGAAAAACCATCCAAAGAAATCTTTGATCCCTTTACCAAGGACGCTCCTGATGAATTAAAGAAAACATTACCCGTAAACAAACAGTAGCATGAAAGGCATTCTCTTATTGATGAGTTGTTTATTTTTTCTATCAATACAAGCACAAGAAAAGATAGACAGACAGGCCTTGGCCAAAAGAAATAATGTGAAGGTGAATCAATTTGATTCTCTGTCCTCGCTTTCTGTAGGTAATGGTTCATTTGCCTTTACGGTAGATCCTACTGGTTTGCAAAGTTTTCCCAAACAATATGCGTCTGGAATTCCATTAGGTACCCAATCTGAATGGGGATGGCATTCTTTTAAAGATACAGCTGGTTACAGGTTTGAAGAAACATTAAGAGACTATGCTTTTGATGACAGAAAGGTTTCTTATGGGGTACAAATCAAAGACCCCAAAAGAAGTTTGGAAGCCGGAAATTGGTTTAGGCAAAATCCTCATCGCTTACAATTGGGGAATCTTGGTTTTGAATTTAACAAAAAGGACGGAAGCACGGCTAAAATAGAAGACTTAAAAAATGTAAAGCAAGAACTTGATTTGTGGACGGGTGTGATTAAAAGTTCTTTTACAATTGAAGGGGAATTAGTAGAAGTGCAGACACTGGTGCATCCCAAACAAGACATGGTTGCCGTAAAAGTCAAGTCAACTTTATTAAAAGAACAAAGAATATTTTTAAAATTGGTCTTTCCTTTTCCCTCTAACGCTTTTACTGATATGGGTGTTGATTATACCCAAGCAAGTAAACACTATTCAAGCGCATCTGATTATCAAAAGGGCGTTTTGTTTCAACACTTTCTAGATAATACCCGCTATTTTGTTTACCTACAAGCAAGTGCAAATACCTATTTACAATGGACAACTAACAAAGAACATGAATATGTGATGGGAATTGGCGAAACAGATGAATTCTCTTTTACCTGTCATTTTCAACAAGAAGAAAGGCTATCTCCATCACCAGATTTTACATCTGTAGCCGAGGCCAATCAAACAGCTTGGCAAGATTTTTGGACCAAGGGCGCTGCAGTAGATTTTTCTCATTGCAAAGACCCAAGGGCCAAAGAAATTGAACGTAGGATGATGTTGTCTTTGTACCTAACCAGGATTCAATGTGCCAGTAGTCAACCGCCTCAGGAAACTGGTCTCACTTATAACAGCTGGTTTGGCAAACCGCATTTAGAAATGCATTGGTGGCATGGGGTTCATTTTCCTTTGTGGAATAGGTCAGAACTCTTAGAGAAATCCATGGCTTGGTATCAAGATGTTGCACCCATGGCTTTTGACATCGCCAAGCGGCAAGGATATAAAGGACTTAGGTGGCAGAAAATGACGGATCCCAAAGGGGCTGAAGCGCCTTCTTCTGTGGGTGCATTTTTAATTTGGCAGCAACCGCATTATATCAGCTTTGCAGAATTATTATATCGGAAAAATCCAAGTCCTGCCACTTTGAAAAAATATAGGGACCTGGTTTTTGCAACTGCAGATTTTATGGCGGATTATGCTTCTTGGAATCCTACAACCCAAAAATACCAATTGGGTAAGGGTTTGATTCCTGCACAAGAAAGATTCAAACCTGAAGAAACATTTAATCCCAGTTATGAATTGGCCTATTGGGATTGGGCTTTGAAAACGGCACAGGACTGGCGTGTTCGTTCTGGTATGAAACGCAATGCTGGTTTGGATTCTGTGATTCAATATTTGTCTCCCTTGCCGGTGCAGGATCAAGTGTATTTGTCTACTGAATCGGCCAAGGATTCTTATACCAATCCTGTTTTCTTAACGGATCATCCCAGTGTGTTAGGCACATTTGGCATGTTGCCCAATAAGGGTATGTTAGATACTACCGTCATGCGTAATACTTTTAACCTGGTTTGGAATAAATGGGATTGGAAAGATACCTGGGGCTGGGATTTTCCCATGACTGCCATGACCGCTACGCGATTGGCCATGCCTGAAAAAGCAGTAGAAGCCTTACTCATGCCCATAAAAACCAATACTTATTTGATCAATGGTCATAATTATCAGGACAATCGCCTTAGGCTATATTTACCGGGGAATGGGGGCTTGTTAACTGCTATTGCTATTATGTGTGCAGGATATGATGGAAATAAGATTAAGAATCCGGGTTTTCCTAAAAATGGCCGTTGGGATGTAAGATGGGAAGGATTGCAACCCTTCTTTTAGCCATCTTTTAGTTTTCAGGATGCTACAGGATAAGTCTTCCTGTTTTTTGATGTATCATGCAAATTCAAATGCTGTCATATATGAATGCAAGAATCCTTTTTTTGCCCATCGCCCTTGCGGCCTGTTTTATTTCTTCTGATCTTTCTGCTCAAAAAATACCTGCTAAAAAACAAGTCTTGGCTTCCATGAATTTGGCCAACCAATATTTTATGGACAAGTGGCCTGATGTGAGTAAACCCATTGTCACTAATAGAGAAAGACCCAGCAATATCTGGACTAGGGCTGTCTATTATGAAGGTTTGATGGCCATGTACCAAGTGAATCCACAACCTAGTTATGTGGGTTATGCCATTCGTTGGGGGCAGGCCCATAAATGGGGTTTGCGCAATGGTATCAAAACTAGAAATGGAGATGACCAAGCCTGTGGGCAAACTTATATTGATTTGTATTTACTAGACAAACAACCGGAACGCATTCAGCAAATCAAAGCCAGTATTGATAGCATGAAAAATTCAGCTAAAATTGATGACTGGACTTGGATTGATGCCATTCAAATGGCCATGCCCGTGTTTGCGCGTTTGGGTGTCATTTATCAGGACACTAGTTATTTTAATAGAATGTACCTCATGTATGCCCATACCAAGTATAAACAGGGCGGTGGATTATTTGATGCCAAATCTGGTTTGTGGTTTAGGGACAAAGATTTTGTTCCACCTTACAAAGAACCCAATGGGGAAAATTGTTATTGGAGTAGGGGAAATGGTTGGGTAGTAGCAGCACTGGTTAGGGTTTTGTCTATTCTTCCAAAATCTGATCCTCATTATCAGGAATATTTAAGCGATTATAAAGCCATGGTTCAAGCATTGATTCCCTTGCAGCGAGAAGACGGATTTTGGAACGTAAGTTTGAAAGATCCAAGCAATTTTGGCGGTAAGGAATTAACGGGCTCTGCCCTTTTTATCTATGGCATGGCTTGGGGAATTAACCAAGGGATTTTGAATAAAAAACAATACCTACCTATTGTCATTAAAACTTGGAATGCTTTTGAAAAAGATTGTTTGCATCCCAATGGATTTTTGGGATGGGTTCAGGGAACAGGTAAAGAACCCAAAGAAGCCCAACCGTTGAGCTATACCAAAGTGCCAGATTTTGAAGATTTTGGGCTTGGATGCTATCTATTAGCGGGTGCTGAAATTAGCAAATTCAAAAAATAAGAACTGTTGTAAGTGTTTATATTTCAGACAGTTGTATCTCATTTTTTATTAGTCTACTAAATAAATAGGAATATTTTTTTTGGCAAAAGCTCTGATATTGTATATTTGTGCACTGTTTAAGTAGACTAATACAAGTATGAAACGGATTTTAACATCAATATCTATGCCCTTCTGTTGCAAATGCTGCTGTTGTAGCTAACTTGCTTAAACCTGCTTTCCAAAGTCAACAGAATACCATGAATACCCAAACAGATCAACATATTTCAAGTCTGATTACCCGGTCCAAAGAATTGGAACCAGCCCCGTTTTTAAAAACAATATCCCATGAATTTCCTAATGCGGTGGTCTTTTCCTCTAGTTTCAGTTTTGAAGATCAGGTAATCACGCACTTGATTGCATCTCAACAATTACCCATTCAAATTTTTACCTTAGATACCGGTAGGTTGTTTGCAGAAACCTATAGTGTTTGGAATAGCACTTTAGAACGGTATCAAATTCCTATTAAAGCTTATTATCCCAATCAGGATGCTTTGGAGTCATTTGTGGAAACCAATGGCCCCAATGCCTTTTATGAGTCAGTTGATTTAAGAAAGTCTTGTTGTCATATTCGCAAAGTGGAACCTTTGAAAAGGGCATTGGCTGGAAATCAAATCTGGATTACCGGATTACGATCTGCCCATTCTGCGGCTAGACAGGGTTTGGATAAAATAGAGTGGGATGAGGGTAATCAGATTATCAAATACCATCCCATTTTAGACTGGTCCAATGATCAGGTAGCTGAATTTATTGCAATAAATAATATACCTTATAATCCCTTGCACAATCAAGGCTTTGTAAGTATTGGTTGTGCTCCTTGTACTAGGGCCATTCAACCGGGAGAGGATTTTAGGGCAGGAAGATGGTGGTGGGAAGACGCCAATAAAAAGGAATGCGGATTACACGAACACAAGTAAAGGGCCTGGCCCAATAAAAATAGTTATGAGTAATTATAGATTGAATTATTTGGATCAATTGGAATCGGAGTCCATTCATATTTTTAGAGAAGTGGCAGGACAATTTGAACGCCCCGCGCTCTTATTCAGTGGTGGTAAGGATTCTATTACCTTGGTACATTTGGCTTTAAAAGCCTTTAGACCTGGAAAATTTCCTTTTCCGTTGGTGCATATTGATACGGGTCATAATTTTCAAGAAGCATTGGACTATAGAGATGCATTGGCCGAATCTATTGGAGAAAAACTGATTGTGCGCCATGTGGCCGATACCATTCAGGCAAAAAAATTAACCGAACCCAAGGGTAAGTTTGCTAGTAGAAATGCTTTACAAACTTATACGCTTTTAGATACCATTGAAGAATTTCAATTTGATGCATGTATTGGTGGAGCAAGAAGGGATGAAGAAAAAGCAAGGGCCAAGGAAAGAATTTTTTCTGTGAGAGATGAGTTTGGACAATGGAATCCCAAATTACAAAGACCTGAATTGTGGAACACCTATAATGGTAGGATTGATAAGGGCGAGAATGTAAGGGCTTTCCCCATTAGCAACTGGACAGAGTTGGATATCTGGAACTATATTAGAAGAGAAAAAATTGAATTGCCCTCTATCTATTTTGCGCATGAGCGTGAAGTGCTAGAATATGAAGGTCAATTGGTGGCTGTTTCTGAATTTGTTGATTTAGAGCCAACGGATAAAATTAGTACCAAGCGGGTGCGATATAGAACTGTAGGAGACATGACTTGTACTGCAGCCGTAGAGTCTTCAGCGTCAAATATTGACGATATTATTTCTGAAATCATTGCCACTAAAACAAGCGAAAGAGGGGAGACAAGGATTGATGATAAAGTAAGTGAAGCTGCAATGGAAGACCGTAAAAAGAACGGATATTTTTAAAGATTGCCCTAGGGCTAAAAATAATCAAATGGATATTTTAAGATTTATCACAGCGGGTAGTGTAGACGATGGCAAGAGCACTTTAATTGGGCGCTTGTTATACGATAGTAAGTCAATTATGATTGACCAGCTGGAAGCCATTGAAAAACAAACCAAGAATCGTGAAGATGGCGAGATTGATTTGGCCTTACTAACAGATGGGTTAAGAGCGGAAAGAGAGCAAGGGATTACCATTGACGTGGCTTATAAGTATTTCTCTACACCCAAAAGAAAATTCATCATTGCAGACGCTCCTGGTCATATTCAATATACCCGTAACATGGTTACTGGTGCTTCAAATTCAGACCTAGCCATTATTTTAATTGATGCCAGACATGGCGTGGTGGAACAAACGCGCAGACATAGTATCATTGCTTCTTTGCTAAATATTCCCCGTGTTATTGTGGCAGTGAATAAAATGGACTTGGTCAATTTTTCTCAGGATGTGTATCATAATATTTTGATTGATTACGCAGCGGTTGCGCAAACCTTGGGTTTAAAAAATGTGACTTATATTCCTATAAGTGCCTTAAATGGAGACAATATTGTGGAGCCCTCTACCCATTTTAGTTGGTACGATGGTAAGCCCTTGTTGCAGATACTAGAAGAAGTGCCCATTCACAATGATATCAATCTCACAGATGCCAGATTTCCTGTACAATTCGTGATTAGACCACAAACAGAAGCTTTGCACGATTATAGGGGCTATGCTGGTAAAATTGTCAGTGGTATTTATCGCAAGGGCGATGTTGTGACCATACAACCCTCTGGAATCAACACCAGTATTGCTGCCATTGAAGTGGGCGGTGTTGAAGTGGTGGAAGCATTTGCACCTCAAAGTGCGGTATTGCATTTAACCGATGATGTAGACGTAAGTAGGGGAGACCTGATTACCCTTACAGATAATACACCACAAGTGTCTAATGAATTAGAGGTCTTGTTATGTTGGATGGATAGTAAACCATTACAAGTAGGAAGTAAGTACCAATTACAAATCAATAGTAGGTTGGTGCGTGCGGTAGTGAAAGAGGTTCAGTATAAAGTGAATGTGAATTCCTTATTGCAAGAAGAAGCACCTGAAAAAGTGCAGCTCAATGATATTATTAAAGCCACTATTAAAACGGCAGCTCCTATTCCTTATGATTCATATCAAAACTTACGAGTAAATGGGGGAGCCATTTTAATTGATGAAACCAGTCATGTCACCGTAGGTGCTTGCATGATTCAATAAATAACTATGTCACAAGAAGCATTTATATCAAGATTGTTCCAACAAAATAGCAAGCAGTTTTCCTTCTTTCCAGATAAGGAGTCTGCAGAGGATTTTATTGATAAGCTCTTTGAATTTTTGTTTTTACCCAAAACGGTGAAACACAAGAAGGTTGCTGATTTGGAGAAAGAGTTTGAACAATTGAAAGATCATTTTAGTGCTTTGGTGTATGATGTATTGCCTGAGTCAGGAAAAGTTGAATTGGTAACAGAGGATTTTTTTGATGCTATTCCTGAATTGCATGAAGAACTGATTAAGGATGCCAATACCATTTTGCAATTTGATCCAGCAGCGGTTTCTGTAGAAGAAGTATTGGTGGCTTATCCCGGATTCTATGCTACGGCTATTTATCGGATATCTAATTTGTTATGGAAGCTAGGCGTGAAAATATTGCCAAGGATTTTTACAGAATATGCCCATGGGAAAACAGGGATTGACATTCATCCTGGAGCAAGTATTGGGAGTTCTTTTTTTATTGATCACGGAACTGGAATTGTTATTGGAGAAACAACCATTATTGGCAACAATGTAAAGATCTATCAAGGTGTTACCCTTGGGGCATTGAATGTAAGTAAGGATAAAGCTAGTACCAAGCGGCATCCAACCATTGAAGACAATGTGATTATTTATTCAGGTGCCACCATATTAGGCGGTGATACCATTATTGGTCATGACTCAGTTATTGGAGGTAATGTGTGGCTTACCTATAGTGTAGCACCACAATCTATTGTTTATCATAAAAGTGAAGTAGCCGTTAAGGACAAACACCCAGTGATAGATGCATTGAATTTTGTCATCTAATTTTTTTAAAAGCTGTATACAGCACCCACAATATGAAGGCAAATAATATCTTAGAAACCATTGGCAACACGCCACATGTGCGTTTGAACAAAATTTTTGGATCTAACCACGAGGTTTGGATGAAGCTAGAAAAAACCAATCCTGGTTCTAGTATCAAAGACAGGATTGCGTTGGCCATGATTGAAGACGCGGAACAAAAAGGCTTATTAAATAAAGACAGCGTGATTATTGAACCCACTTCTGGAAACACCGGAATTGGGCTTGCTTTAGTAGCTGCTGTAAAAGGTTATAAAATTATCTTGGTCATGCCAGAGAGTATGAGCATTGAACGTAGAAGATTAATGTCTTTGTATGGTGCAGAATTTGTACTTACACCAAGAGAGAAAGGCATGAAAGGTGCCATTGAAAAAGCCAAGGAATTAGTAGCAGAAACGCCCAATAGTTGGATGCCCCAACAATTTGATAATCCTGCTAATACTGAGATCCATAGAAAAACTACCGCACAAGAAATTCTCAATGATTTTCCTGACGGATTGGATTACCTGATTACAGGTGTTGGTACTGGTGGTCATATCACTGGTGTGGCCGAAGTATTAAAAGCTGCTTTTCCCAATTTGAAAGTATTTGCAGTAGAGCCTGAACTTTCTCCGGTATTGAGTGGTGGTGCTCCGGGCCCACATCCATTGCAAGGAATTGGAGCTGGATTTGTACCCTCTATTTTAAACACCGCAATATTGGATGGCATTATCACTGTAAGCAAGGACAATGCTTTTAAATATGCGCAGGAATTGGCCAAGCAAGAAGGAATTTTAGTAGGTATATCTACAGGAGCATCCCTTGCAGCTGTTGCTCAAAAACTGGGAGATATTCCCGTTGGTTCCAAAGTGCTCACGTTTAATTACGATACAGGAGAGCGCTATTTATCCATTGAAGGATTGTTTTAATGCATAATGCTAAGAATGACGCAAGGTCTTCTTATAACTTTTAATCCTACTAAAAAAGTAGACTGATGACTATGTTACAAAATGGAAAAGTAATTTTAGCAGGGGCCGGTTGTGGTGATCCTGAACTATTGACGCTAAAGGCTGCAAGGTATTTGCAGCAAGCAGATGTGGTGATTACAGATCGTTTGGTGAGTCAAGCCATTTTAGATAGTCATGTAAGGGTGGGTATTCCCATTATGTATGTTGGAAAACAAAACCTAAAAACTGATTCTACTTCACAGGAAACTATTAATCAGTTAATACTTGAGCAGGCTTTGGAAGGAAAATTAGTTGTCAGACTAAAGGGTGGAGATACTGCTTTTTTTTCCAATATTTTGGATGAGTTGGAGACCTTGGTTCAACATGACATTCCATTTGAAATTGTTCCTGGCATTACGGCTGCTTCTGGAGCATCTGCTTTTGCAGGAATTCCATTAACAGCAAGAGGTTATAGTACATCAGTTAGGTTTCTAACCAATTATTCAAATGATTTACCTGCCGAAACTTATCAAGAACTTGCAAAAACCAATGATACCTTAGTTTTCTATATGTCTTCTACCAGTTTGGATCATTTGGTAGATCAATTGTTATTACATGGGATTGATTCAAACATACCATTAGCTGTCATAGAACAAGCAACCACACCATTGCAACGGGTTTATACTTGCCAGTTAGGTTTGTTTAAAGCGCAATTAAGCCATCAATTATTCTTATCTCCTTCATTGGTCATCATTGGCAAAGTAGTCTCCTTACACCATCGATTTCAGTGGAAAAATTCTGAAGCTAGTGCGGAACATTATTTCAAACCCATCAATAATCGTCTGGAATCTCCCCTAAAAATTACCATCGCCTATGGCACAGAAACGGGTAATTCTAAAAAGTTGGCAACTGATTTGGTAGCTATTGCCAAACAGAAAAAACTACTCACCAAACTGGTTAGTTTGGATCAATATCGTTTGAGTGATTTGACCAAAGAGGAATATTTTGTAACGGTCATTAGCACGCAGGGTGAGGGAGAACCACCACCTGCCGCTAAAAAATTCTATGACCATATTCATCGCAGTGGTTTTCAATTGCCCCAATTAAAATATAGTGTATTGGCCCTTGGCGATACCTCCTATCCTTTGTTTTGCAAGGCAGGAGAAGACATAGATAGCCAATTTGAAAAATTAGGAAGTAATAGGATTGTACCCATTCAAAAATGTGATTTGGATTATCAAACAGAAGCAGAGCAATGGTTTAATAAAGTATTAGATCAAGTTTTTCTTGCTGATCAATCAACAAATGTTGTTCAGGCAAAACCTAGTGAAGCTGCGGTAAAGTCCGTTGCCAAACCAGCAGGCAAAACCATTTATCAGGGAGAAATACTCACCCATTTTAATTTGAATGATCGGGGTTCTAAAAAAGAAACCTGGCATATTGAAATAGCTGCAGAAGGTTTAACCTATGAGTCGGGTGATTCAATTGGGGTTGTACCCAAAAATGATCCTGCAACCGTTGCAGCTATTTTATCAGTAACTGGCATTGACAGTGCTACAGAATTTACATATAAATCATTGCCTTCTTCTCTCTTTGAATTATTAGATACTAAACTCAATATTGCTAATCTATCAGAAAAAGTATTAGAAAGAATTGGTGCTATTATAGGACAAGATTTAAAAGGTGCTAGTTTGGATTTGTTAGGAATACTTCAAAAATTTTCCATTAAGTCAAAAGAGACATTAGAAGCAATTTTGAATGTTTTAATTGCACAGTCTCCCAGACTTTATACCGTTTCCTCTTCCCCTGCAGCGCAAGGTGAAGAAGTACATATTACCGTAGCAAGAGACGTGTTTTGGATTGGAGAAGAAAAAAAATATGGACGTTGCTCTGACTTTTTAAGCAAACATCAAGTAGGTGACCAATTGTCATTTTTTGTTCAAAAGAACAAGCGTTTCAAACTACCTGCTCAAGACAAGGATGTGATCATGATTGGTCCTGGAACTGGTATTGCCGCATTCAGGGGATTCTTGTATGAACGTGAAGCTGTTGGAGCAACTGGTAGAAATTGGTTGTTTTTTGGTGAACAACATTTTGCCTCTGATTTCTTGTACCAAACTGAAATTCAAAACTGGTATGCTACGGGTGTATTGAACAAGGTAGACCTTGCTTTTTCTCGTGATCAAAGAGAAAAGATTTATGTACAACACCGAATCAAAGAGCAAGGTGCTGAATTATACCTGTGGTTGGAAGGGGGTGCCTATGTATATATCTGCGGTAAAAAAGATCCCATGAGTACAGATGTTGAAAATGCTTTGATAGAAGTGATTATGGTTCATGGGAATAAAACCAACGAAGCATCAACTGCTTATTTCAACGAATTAAAAGACAATCATCGTTACCACAAAGACGTGTATTAATCCAATTATTAAAGCCATCTACCATAGCATGTCAGCAAAAGAAAAATTATCTGTAATAGAAGCCATTAAAACTGCTAGCCAAGGTTTACGCGGAACCATTCAAGAAAGTTTGGGAGACCAATTAACCGGTGCTATTAGGGAAGACGACCAAGCCGTGATTAAGTTTCACGGTATGTATCAACAAGATGACCGAGATAGAAGAGAAGAACGCGCTGCTAAAAAACTGGACAGGTTGTATTCTTTTATGATTCGTCTGCGTTTACCCGGGGGATTTGTAACACCCGCACAGTGGTTGGCTACCCATGAGATTGCGGGTGAACACGCAACTGGGGTGATTAAAATTACCAGTAGACAAACCTTGCAATTGCATGGATTGATCAAAAGTCATATTAAACCAACCATCCAAGCTTTTAATAAAGCCAAATTGGATTCTATTGCTACTTGTGGCGATATTAATAGGAATGTGCTTTGCAGCTCGCATCCAAATGAATCACCCATTCACGCACAGGTCTTTGCTTATGCAGACAAGATCAGTGAATTGTTGATGCCCAAGACAAAAGCTTATTATGAAATCTGGTTGGATGAAGAGAAAATCTTAGATAGAAAAGAAGAGGAAGATCCCTTATACCAAGACAGGTATTTGCCAAGGAAATTCAAAATTGCCATTGCCATACCACCCAATAATGACGTGGATGTATTTGCCAATGATATTGGGTTGATAGCTATTATTGAAGAAGGGCAATTGCTTGGATTTAATATTGCCATTGGAGGTGGATTAGCTACTACCCATGGTAATCCTGATACTTATGCAAGGCTAGGAACGGTGATTGGTTTTATTGCTGGAGAAGAGAAAACACTCAAAGCCGTATATGAAGTGTTAACCATTCAAAGAGACTATGGAAATAGGTCTGACCGTAAAATGTCTCGATTAAAATATACGGTTGATAAGGTTGGTGTAGATTGGTTCAAAAAAGAATTAGAAAGAAGAATTGGGTTTGATTTGGAACCAGCCAAGCCAGTTGTTTTTACCAAACGCGTAGACCATTTTGGATGGCAAAAAAATCAGCAAGGTTTATGGTATTATACCGTGTTGGTTGAGAATGGAAGGGTATTGGATGAAGAACATCTACCTCTTAAAACAGCCATGTGGGAAATAGCCAAATCTGGTTTTGCCAATTTCCGTTTTACCTGCTCTCAAAACTTAATCCTAAGCGAAATAGCTCCTGAAAACAAGGAGGCTGTCAATGCCATTTTAGAAAAATTTGGGATTATCCAGCATACTGAAGGAAGTTCTGCCATTCGCAAAAATTCCATGGCCTGTGTGGCATTGCCTACTTGTCCCTTAGCATTAGCCGAGGCACAACGCTATTTGCCTTCTCTAATTACTAAGATAGAACCTCTATTAGAAAAACATCAGTTAGACAAAGAAGCCATTGTCATAAGAATGACGGGTTGCCCCAATGGTTGCGCCAGACCTTATGTGGCAGAAATTGGGTTTGTTGGAACTGCAGCAGGTAAATACAATCTGCACTTGGGTGGAGACAGACAGGGTGCTCGTTTGAATAAAATTTACCAAGAAAATTTGGAGGAAGCAGCCATACTAGCAACATTAGATGGTTTGTTTGAATCCTTTAGCGCGGAAAGAGTATTGGATGAAACCTTTGGTGATTTTGCTATCCGGAAAAATTGGGTTACAGCATGATCAACTATCAACAAATATTAGCTAACAAACTTGACCATCTCAAAGAGAAGGGTACCTACCGTTATTTTTTGGACGTTAACAAGTCTGCCCAACATTTTCCGCATTTCTATTTTGAAGACGCAGAAGGCGTAAAGCGAAAAGCGGTGAACTGCTGTAGTAATGATTACCTAGCCATGAGTGTTCATGAAGAAGTAATCAGCAGGTTAAGTTTTGTTACGCATAGAAGTGGAACTGGGAGTGGGGGTACCAGAAATATTTCTGGCACTACCAATTTTCATAGAAGCCTTGAAAACATATTGGCTCAATTGCACCAAAAAGAAAAGGCCTTGGTTTTTGGAAGTGCCTATTTAGCCAATCTAACAGCTTTGGCTACACTTGGTAAATTAATACCAACTGCTGTATTCATTTCTGATCATGACAATCATGCTTCTATTATTGAAGGGATTAAAGCTAGTGGTAATGAGAAAAAGGTTTTTCCGCACAATGACCTAAAAGCATTGGAAGAGATTTTGCAATCCTTACCCATTGATCAACCAAAGATCTTGGTATTTGAATCTGTGTATTCCATGAGCGGAACAGTTGCTCCTATGGAAGAAATGATCCTGCTTGCAAAAAAGTACCAAGCATTGACTTATTTGGATGAAGTGCATGCTGTTGGTTTATATGGGAATACTGGTGGCGGTTTATCTGAAGCGCTTGGTTTGCAAAATGGTATTGACATCATCAATGGTACTTTAGCAAAGGGGTTTGGTGTATTAGGGGGCTATATTGCTGGTTCTGCTATATTGGTAGACGCAATTAGAAGTTTTGGTTCAGGTTTTATTTTCACCACTTCTCTTCCGCCAGCTATCTGCGCGGCAGCAACCAAGAGTATTGAGATCCTCATGCAATCAAAAAAGATAAGGGAAAATTATTTTGAGAAAGTCTATCATTTACGCCAATTGTTATTGACTAAAAAGATTCCTTTTTTAAATAATCCAACCCATATTACTCCCATTATCATTGGGGATGAATTGCGTTGTAAACAAATAGCAGACTACTTACTATATCAATTAGGTATTTATCTGCAACCCATAAATTATCCAACAGTACCCAAGGGTAAAGCATGTTTAAGGGTGACCATCACCACCAAACATGGGCAAACAGAAATGGAGCAATTGGCTGATGCTTTAGCAGAAGCATTGTCCCAATTTCCTGTGCAAGCACTAGGGTCAGCAACTAAATCCATGACAATATGAGAAAGGAATTCAATATTGTTTGTAGGGGTTCTTGGTTGTCGCTAGCGCAAGTGGAATTATTTTGCCAAAAGGTTAAAGCTTATTTTCCAGATTTGGTATTAAATACTATTGTCAAAGAAACCAAGGGTGACCGAGAGCAAAGTACTCCCTTACACTTAGTGGAGGGTAAAGATTTTTTTACCGCTGAGATTCAAGAAGACTTAAGGAATGGCATTGCTGACTTTGCCGTTCATTCTATGAAAGATGTAAGTGGGGATGCTTTTTTTGAAAATAGCTTTTACCGAATTATTGACAGAAATGATATTCGTGATATTGCCATTTTTAAGGAAGATATTCTTGACAAACTAGCTACGGGTAAAACTATTGTTATTGGCACATCTTCTCCCAGGAGAACACTAATGGCTACTGATTTTTTACAGAAAGCATTACCACAACTTAGTGAATATCCCATAAAGATAGAAGCCATTCCAATTAGGGGAAATGTAGATGGGCGATTACGAAAACTAGATGAATCCGGGGAATATGACGGGATTATTCTTGCTGCTGCAGGATTAAATAGGTTATTAGGGTATGAGCCAGCAAAAGCAACATTAGAAGCACTATTGAGCAAAAAAAAGCTAATGTTCTTGCCCTTGTTTGAATGCCCGCCTGCTGCTGGTCAAGGTGCCATTGTGGTAGAAACCAATCAAGCCAATCAAGATGCAATTAGTATGCTAGAAAGTATAGCAAGTATGGAACATACCAATGCCGTACAAGCAGAAAGAGTTTTTGCAGAAAAATATGGTTATGGTTGTTCAAGGCCCTTTGGTGTATTTCATAAGGATTTGGCACATTGTTCCTTTACTTATGCATCGGGATTAAATCAGCAATTGGAACCATTTACGGAGTGGAAACAGCCTATTGATTTAAACCCGGCAAGCATTGAAGTTTTTAGTGGTACGGACCATATGCGATCCTTTTACACAGAAACCAATTTGGACCATGGAAAAATTCCAGCTTCAACCACAGCTGTTTTTGTTGCGTCACACAAATCCATCCATTCAATTGCATTAATAAAGCAATGTCAAAGGAAAAGGGTATGGGCTGCAGGTAGCAGAACTTGGTTAGCACTAGCCCAAAAAGGTATTTGGGTAGAGGGCTCCGCCGATGGTTTGGGATTGGATTCCTTATTGCCCTTATTTGAAACTTCCTTGGTTCAATTAGATAAAACACAGTGTTGTATTGTGACCAATCAAAATAGTGTAGTAGGGTGGTTGTCTGAAGGATGGCATGCAACGGCAACCTACTGTTTACATCCTAGTTTAGATACTAACTTAATAGCAACCATTGGTAAAGTAGATTTGGTTTTTTGGTCCAGCTATCAGCAATGGCTGGTTGGTTCACCTTATGTAAAACCAGGTGTTATTCATGCATGCCCTTCTGGTAAAACGGCCACTAGATTACAAGGACTAGGATTGAATCCACTTATTTTTCCCACTATCAAAGCATTCCAATCATGGAGACAAGATATACCAGTAACAGAAGGCGCATAAGGGCCAATGAACATATAAGAGAACTGGTAGCAAATGTATATGTGAATCATCGTGATTTTATCCAACCCTTATTTGTGGATGAGTCTGTACAAGAAAGAACCCCCATGGCATCGCTGAATGAAATTGCTGCTGATACAATTGCATCTGTTCTGGATCAAATTGCCTTGGATCTTGAACAAGGAATCAGCAAGTTTTTATTATTCCCAGTGCCCCTACACAAATCAAATACTGATTTTGATTTTGGTTTTGTTATCAAAGCACTACAAGCCATTAAAAAGAAATTTGGCAACCAGGTTTGGATAGCTGCTGATACCTGTTTGTGTGCTTATACCCAACATGGACATTGTGGTTTGCTCAATGAAACCCAAACAGCCGTCTTGAATCATGAGTCTGTTACAGTTCTTGCTCAGTATGCGCTAGCATTGGCCAAAGCGGGTGCAGATTGTATTGCACCAAGCGATATGATGGACGGAAGAATTGCTGCCATTAGAAATGCCTTGGATGAAAATGGTTTTGATCATATTGCCATCATGAGTTATTCTGCCAAGTTTAGTTCTCAGTTCTATGGCCCTTTTAGAGATGCTTGTAAATCAAGTCCCGGAAATAATCCCATCCTGAAAGACAGGAAAACCTATCAGTTTTCAGCTTACAATGCACAGGATGGATTACTATCTACCATCAGGGATATTGAAGAAGGGGCTGATTTGGTGATGGTAAAACCCGCTTTGCCTTATTTAGATATCATTCAAACTATTAAACAGGAAACTAAATTCCCTTTGGTAGCTTATCATGTTAGTGGTGAGTATCAATCACTAGAATTATTGGCAAGCCAGGGTTTGGTAGAAAGGAGTCAAGCACATCTAGAAATCTGGACTTCTTTAAAAAGGGCAGGGGCCGATTGTATTATTTCTTATGCAGCTAGACATGCCAAAGACTGGATTGCAACTATCAAAATATAAAGTCTACTAAGTTTGTAGGATTAATGAGTTTTTATCTTATTTTTGCAGCATTCAAGAAAGCAATAACCATTGGTCCAATCATCAGATATAGATTCGCTATCAATTGAAAATGAAAATAAGGGAAAAGCCATTCCGGGGGGAAACAGGCTTTTCCCTGTTTTCTTAAAACTAGAATCTTTAGAAGTCTTGGTAATTGGCGCAGGGAAAGTAGGTTTGGAGAAATTACAAGCCTTATTAAACAATGCACCTGACACTAAAATCAGGGTAGTGGCATCACTAGTTGATCCAAATATTTGGGAGCTACAAACCCAATACCAAGGGTTAACAGTCATTGAAAAAGACTATCATCTTTCTGATTTAACAGGAGCAGAATTAGTAGTTGTTGCGGTGAATGATATTCCCTTAAGTGAAATCATACGGATTGATGCCAAAGCAGCAGGTCTTTTGGTGAATGTTGCTGATAAACCAGAGCTCTGTGATTTTTATTTGGGCTCTATTGTAACCAAGGGGAATTTAAAAATTGCTATTTCAACCAATGGAAAATCTCCCACTATTGCCAAAAGACTCAAAGAGCTTTTTCAGGAATCATTACCCAATGAATTAGATGAATTATTGGACAATATGTCTGCTGTTCGCAAAACCTTGAAAGGAGATTTTAGTTCAAAAGTCAAACAACTCAATGAACTTACAAAGGGTTTGGTTGATGATGAAGCAGATGAAATAGCCATCAGTGAGAAACGTTGGAAAAATATTGCTTCCAAATTTGTCTTTGCTTTTTTCTTCATGTTTGTGGGCTATTTTATTCTCACCTATATTCCATTTAATGATATTCTTAAAGGGGTGCGTGCCATTCCAACCTTTGTTGATAATAGTTTTTATTGGATGATTTTTGCAGGTTTTTTAGCTCAAATGGTTGACGGTGCATTGGGCATGGGTTATGGTGTTACTTGTACTACTATCTTACTTTCACAGGGAGTAAATCTACCTGCTATTAGCGGTAGTATTCATACGGCTGAAATGTTTTCCAGTGGCGCATCCGGATATAGTCATTACAGATTTGGAAACGTGAATAAAAAATTATTCAAAGTCTTGTTGATTCCTGGTATTCTTGGTGCAGTTGGCGGAGCTTATTTATTGTCTGTCTTAGGAAATGAATACGCCAATTATATTAGACCCATCTTAGCCGCATATACCCTTTTATTGGGCTTGCGTATTTTTTATGCAGCTTTTAAGAAAAACAAGAAACCTCAGAAAGTGAAAAACGCTGGTTGGTTGGCAGGTGCTGGTGGATTTTTAGACTCATTTGGAGGCGGTGGTTGGGGCCCCTTGGTAACCAGTACCCTAATTGCAAAAGGTAGGACCCCAAGATTTGTCATTGGCACGGTAAGTATCACTGAATTTTTTGTAACCCTTGCTAGTGCACTTACCTTTTTCACCATGTTAGGAATTAGCCACTGGCAGATTATTGCTGGCTTAATTATCGGGGGCTTGGTGGCAGCACCTTTGGCAGCCAGACTTTCAGGAAAGTTACCCGTTAAAACCATGTTTATTGCTGTGGGCTCTCTTGTCATTTTCTGGAGCTTACGCATCTTAATCAAGGCCTTAAGTGGATTATAATCCCAGACTATTTACAGGCTGCTACAGGATGGCTATTCTATATGAATGGTTAGTTTGCAATTCTATCCAACACGGATGGGTTAAAAACAGATTGCATGTCTCTAAAGTCATTCCTTTTTTGCATTTTCCTATTATGCAGCAGTGCTAACTTATTTGCCAATTCATCAGTAGACCAATACGCAGGCTCATTTGTCAGAAAGGGTAATACCATCTCCTTTGAAACCAAAAATGGAAAATACCAGATAGAAGCTTGTAAGGAAGACCTGTTTAGAATCAGGTATAGAAAACAGGGAGCATTTGAAAGCCCAGAGTCTTGGATGGTGATTCAATACCAATGGAATCCCGTTAACATGACTGTTGCAGAAACGGGAACAGGGTTTCAAATAAAGACAGCCAAACTGCAATTGCAGATTAATAAACAACCATTTCAGATTAAGATCTTAGATGCAGCAGGTAAACTGCTCAATGCAGATGCCGGATTTTCTAATCAAGCGCCTGTTCAAGTCAATGCGGATACAGTAAGCATGCAAAAAATTTTGCAAGCAGGAGAACATGTTTTTGGATTTGGAGAGCGAATGGATTTTCTGGATCAAAGGGCCAAGCAATTACAACTCAATGTGGGTAGGGGAAAAGGATTGCCCCATATTATTGGCGCCTACAATATTTTGGAAGCCAATTATAGTCCCATTCCTTTTTTTATGAGTACCATGGGCTATGGCATCTTTTTGCATACAAGTGCTGCCACGCAGTGGGATATGGGTGCTACTAGTCCCAACAATTACTCGGTAAAAGCAATTGGCGCAGAATTGGATTATTATTTTATGTACGGCCCAGACTTTCCACACTTGCTAGACCTTTATACCAGTATCACAGGCAAGTCTCCCATGATGCCAGATTTTTCACTAGGCTTACAAGTGGGTACTTATGCTGGTGGAACTTGGGGTTATGAACATTTGAGTTCTGATGCCTATGTATTGGCCTTGGCCAAAAAATTAAGAGAGATGGGCGTGCCAGTAGACATTCTACATATTGATTCTATTTGGCGCATTTTTGGCAAAGTAGGAGGAAAGGGTGCTACCAGTTTTGAATGGAGAGAAACTTTTCAAAATCCCAAAGCCATGTTTGATAGTTTATACGCCATGAATTTTAAAATGGTGGGCTTGCACGTAAGACCACGTTTTGACAATGGTAATAAATTGCAATTATTAGACACTGCAAGGTCATTGGGTTATACTTATCCCGAAAATGGACAACCCGGAGAGTTTGTCAATTTCTTTGATACGGCATCTGTGAATTGGTGGTGGAAGCACGGAGTAAAACGCATTGCTGATTTAGGAGCCAAGTTTTTAAAAACAGATGAAGGATCTGCATTTGGTGCATTAGCCAATGAATCTGATAAAGTAGGACCAACAGGTAAAGAAGTAACCAAATTGCACAATTTATTTCCCATTGCTTATGCCAAAGCAGCTTATGAGCAGTTTCAACAATATAATGGAATCCGTGGCATGAACCTCACAAGAGAAGGTTATGCAGGTGTTCAACGATACCCTTATTTGTTTGCTGGAGATTGGCCCAGTGAGTGGCAATATTTTGCTCCCGTAATCAAAGCTGGTTTAAATATTGGCATTTCTGGGGTTAGTAATTGGGCGCATTGCATGGGTGGATTTGAACACGTGGCAGATCCTGAATTGTATGTACGTTGGACACAGTTTGGTATGTTGAGTCCAGTGGCACATTTGTTTGGTATGGATCATCCAACGTATAAAGAACCATGGAACTATGGAACAGAAGCATTTGCCATTTTCAAAAAATTTGATTCACTTAGATACCGCTTATTCCCTTATCTCTATCAAGCATCTTATCAGGCCCATAAAACGGGTATGCCCATGATGCGCGCCTTGGTATTGCAGTACCAAGACGATGAGAATGTTTATGGCATTGCCGATCAATACTTGTTGGGTAATGACCTCATGGTTTGTCCAGTAACAACAAAGAGTGCAGTAACAAGGTCTGTTTATTTGCCCAAGGGCGATTGGTATGACTATTGGACCGGAAAATTGTGGAAGGGTAGACAATATATTCATGTATTAACACCGCTGGATCAAGTACCCATGTTTGTAAGAGCGGGTGCCATTATACCCATGCAACCGGGTATGAAATTCTTTGGAGAAAAGCCTGTTGACAAAATGAATTTACAAGTCTATCCAGGAAATGGCAGTGGACATTTATTGTATCAAGACGATGGGATTAGTTTGAATTACCAACAAGGAAAATCCAGTACCACTGACTATGAAATACTTACTAACAAAACTGAAACCAAGCTATTGATCAAAAAAATAACCAGCAATTTTGCCGTAAAAGATTTTCAATACTTGGCTACCCTTCACCATATAACAGCACCCAAATCAGTTTTGGTAAACGGAAAACAATTGCAGGAAAAGAATGATGATAAAACAATGCCAACAACAGCGGGTTGGTACTATGATGCAGCCAACCAACAATTGCAGATTCATACAGGATTAAACAACCAAGAAAACCAAATTCAAATTCAAGTTCAGTATTAATTGCCATCTGGCTTTGATACAGAAACTCTTGTACTCATGGGCCAATAAAATTGCTCTGGTGAATCTGGTTTTGCAGGGTTGAATGTGGGCAAATTAGGCAAAAGCATTTTGGCCAAAGGATGGTCCTGATCTTTTAAAGATTGCACAATGCATTTAGCCAATTCATAAGCCCCAAAAGTATTGTAATGGGTATCATCACTCAAAGCCGTTGTTTGACCAGGAAAACTGTTGGCTGGATAATGCACAAATGCTTTTTTGGAAAGGGTTGGCCCCCAAGCTTCATACAGGACTTTGCTTACTGCATTCATATCAATCATGGCTAAATTTTCTTCCTTAGCCATTTGACGCATGGCTTCAGGAAAATCGCCTAGGGTATTTTTAATTTGACCAAGAGAATCAAAACTTCTTCTATTCATGGAAGTCACTAAAAAAGGAATACCGTCCTTGGCTCTTGCAGCCACAATAAATTTGCGAATCATGTCTTTATAAGTAGTGAAAGCACCAACGCCTGGGCCTTTTATTTTCTGGTCGTTATGCGCAAATTCTATAAAGAGATAGTCTCCTTTTTTCATCAGACTCAAAATCTTCTCTAACCTTCTTTCTCCCCAGAAACTATTTAGTGTTTCTCCTGATTCAGCATAGTTTGCAACAGCCACTAGACCCGGTTGGAAAAACCTTGGAATCATTTGTCCCCAACTAGCCCAAGGTTCTCGGTCTTGGTCTACAACAGTAGAATTGCCTGCTAAGAACAGGGTTGTAGCTTGGGTATTAGGTCTAATTTCAACAGCACAAACTTTGGCCGCTTTGTTGTTGAATTCTAGTGTGAGTAAATTGTCCCAGTGAAGGTAGTCAGATTCAGAAACCCCAACCCTAGATTTCAATTTTACCTTGGTTAAAGAATCGCCCTTGGCATTTCTAATAATGCTATCACGAATATGTACGGTAATTTTTACAGTTTCAAATTGACCTTGATTAGTATGAATATTTTCAGCCATCAAACGCCTGCTTTCTGCTCTAATGGTTGTTAAACTAGTATCGTTTTTGTCTCCTAAAATCAAAGTCACATCATAATTGCCTTCAGGTAATTTTACTGAAAAATAAAAAGGCTTTTCACTGATGCAATAATCGGCTCTCAACAAATCTTTACCACCCCTGTCAACGCTAACAATGGGAGCTACCCCAGTAAAACCAAAGCCAGTTTGATAATTGAAAACAGTATTGGATCCAACTTTGGTATATCCCTTGGCTGTTTTTCCATTTCCAAAATCAAAAAGCATGGTATTACTGCTATTGGATTGCGCAAACCCAGTTCCAAAAACGCCAAGCAAAAGGATGGTTAAAAATCTATGTTTAAGTTGCATGTGTTTATTTTTCTAATAATTGAGAAGCACTATCATTTATGCCAAATGCATGTTTTTTAAGCATTTGAATGAGCTCTGATCCAGCCATAATGGTTGGGCCATATCCATGTGCAGCAAATGGATTAATGGGTCTATGATAATAGAAGGCAGGATCAAAAGCCATTCCTGTTCCAACACAGGTTCCCTCTACCTGTCCCTGTGCATTTACCTTGGTGGCTACTGCATTCCAAGCCAAGATAGCAGCAGGTCCATAAGTTTTGGCGTCAATCCATCCTTGATTAATGGCATGCGAAATACCATAAGAATAAATGGCAGTGGCCGATGTTTCTAAATAGCTATCTGTTCTATCTAATAATTGGTGCCAAAATCCAGTGCCAGATTGATAACTGGTGAGACCCTTGATATGTTTTTTTAAGATAGCCAAAATGTTTGCCCTTTGTGGATGATTAAGAGGTAGAACGTCTAGTAATTCTTCTGTTGCTAACAAAGCCCATCCATTGGCCCTTGCCCAATGAAATTCTGGATGTTCTTCCATGCTTTCAACCCAACCATGCATGTATACATTTAATTGGGGATTAAACATTCTCTTTGAAAACTGCAGGAACTGTTTTACTGCGTCATCTGTATAAGCTTTGTTGCCAGTGAGTTTACCCATTTGCGCTAGTGCAGGAATGCCCATAAACATATCGTCTAACCAAATGGTATTTTTCAAAGGTCTGTTTCTAGCTAGTGTACCATCTTTTAACCTGAATTCTTCCTTACTAATAAATTCTATATAACGGTTAATCAAGGGTCTCAGGTCTTGATCTTTGCATAATGGCAGGGCCTTAATCATAGCGGCACAAACAGCACCACCATCGTCCAAAGCTTTTGGGGTCAAGACTTGTTTTAGAGGATTCGTAGTAGTTGGGAATGCATCTAAGTTTTTCCTAAAACCTGCTGTCATTTTAGCTAAGAATTGCAAGCGCTCCTTGGTATAGTTGGCATATTTTTCATCGCCCGTGGCAAGACTTGCGTTTAACATGGCGGCATAAGTTACACCCCACTCATAACTGGTTAATCTAAACTGACCAGGCTTGACTATGATATTGCTATCAGGGAAGGGCATGCCTTGAATAATTTCTCCAGTTTTTTTATTGACTATTGCCGCAGGTGTGTTGCTGTCTAAATAATGGAATACCCTATCTAGAACGGTTTTGATTTGTGCGTTTGTGGGTGCCCCATAGGGTGTAGGATAATCTGGTTGTAACAAGTGAAGGGGTGTTGTTACATCATTGCTGGTTGTTTGTTTTTGTTGTGCACAAACACTTAAGGATAATCCTGAAAATAATAATAGCGGGAGAATTTTTCTCTTCATATGGCAATCGTTTGTGTGCAGAATAATAGTTCATAAAATGCTTGCTGCATCTTATCCTTAAAACAACAACAAAACAGGTCCAAAACCATCCTGTTCTATCTTGAGTCATGATTTTTCTAGAGAGAAGCTCTGAGGGTAAGGTAGAATGGAATTTCCATTTGTGTGGCTATATCATCCAAGACCATATTGGCCGCCGTTGTTCCCATCATCTGAAAATCAGTGGAGATGGTGGTGATACCGTTTAAGATAAGTTTTTTGAGCGGGGTTTCATTGTAAGAAATCAAGCCCACATTCTTGCCCACTTTAAGTTTTGTAGAAAGGATTTTCTCAATCAAAATCACCAAGTCATTTTCCATGAGGTTAATATAGACTTCGCCATCCTTGATGGGTTCATTAGCAATATTATGTACCACACGGGAATTAAAAGCGTATTCGTGACAGAAATGCTTAAAGCCTTTTAAGATTTCTTGAGGAAAATAAGTATTCTCAGGAAAAATGATTTTCAACGTATGGTATTTACTCAAACGCTCTAATGCCAATTCTAATGCATGGTAGAGATCTCCTTCAAAATTTTCATAAATAGCCCTATAGTCACCTACAACCCCTGGCACCAATTTATCCATTAAGATTAATTTCTCTTTTGGAATGGTATTGATGATCTCATGAGCATTCTCTCCACCTTCCATAAAATGGGGAATAATCACATAATGGGTATAGTCTTGGTTGGCATTGGTCAACAATTTCTTAAAAAATGCGAAATCGTTATTGTAGATATAAAAATCAATAGTAGCTAGTTCACCCAACACACTTACAAATGCATCATAAATAATCTTCTTATGCGCACTCAATTTGTTGAACAAAAGGAAGATCTTGAGGTGTTGGTTCACCTCCGCGTTTTTGACAAAATAACCCTTGCCTGGAACAGAGCCTAAAACCCCTATCTTTTTGAGGTGTTTATAGCCCTTTTCAGCTGTATCGCGGGAGATTTCAAACTCAAAACTGAGCTCATTAATAGAAGGCAAAATATCGTCTTTTCTGAGTTTGCCCTCATTGATGGCTTTGACTATTGAATTGGACAATTGCAGGTACTTAGGCGTAGCCGAGTAAAAATCAATAAATAGATGTTTAAATATGGCTGCTTTTCTCATGGAAGGCCTGCTTTTTAAATACTTGCGGCCCAAACCTACAAAATATATTTTGCAAATTTGGCTAGACAGAAGCATGATGGTACATGATGGGAAAAATGGCTCTTGCAGGTAAATTCACACGTTATTTCATTGCCATATAGAAAAACTAATCGCTCATGGGTGCAATTCTGGGTATACTATTTCATTTTGTGGGAGGCTTCGCATCAGGATCCTTCTATCTCCCGTATAAAAAAGTAAAAGGTTGGTCCTGGGAATCCTATTGGATTGTTGGAGGACTGTTTTCTTGGTTAATTGTACCCCCCATTGCAGCATATTTGACCATTCCCAATTTCATGCAAATTATTACGGAAGCGCCCGGAACCGTAATTGCTACCACTTTTGGTATGGGTTTACTTTGGGGTATTGGTGGTTTAACCTATGGTTTGGGTGTGCGTTATCTTGGGGTTTCTCTTGGTAGTTCCATCATCTTGGGGCTTTGCTCCATTTTTGGATCACTGATTCCTTCTGTATTTTATTATTTTAATCCTACCAAGGACAAGGATACCATTGTTGATTTATTAACCAAGCCTTGGGGCCAATTTGTGTTGTTGGGATTATTGGTATGCGTAGTGGGAATTGTCATTAGTGGCAAGGCCGGTGGCATGAAGGACAAAGACCTTGGCGAGAGTCATACCGATGCTTCAGGTAGTGAATTCCTTTTGGTAAAAGGCTTAATCCTTTCTGTAGTATCAGGGGTATTAAGTGCCTGCTTTAGTTTTGGGATTGAAGCGGGTAGCAGTTTAGGCGCTGTGGCTAATGACTTTTGGAAAGCTGCCAATCCTGACCAAGGAGAATTCTTGTTCCGTAACAATGTGATTTTTGTAGTGATCCTTTGGGGTGGTTTAACCACTAATTTAATCTGGTGTTTGATCCTGAATTTTAAAAACAAATCCTTTGGTGATTATAGTAATACTTCCACTCCATTGTTGAAGAATTACCTGCTTTGTGCATTGGGTGGAACCACTTGGTTTTTACAATTCTTTTTCTACGGAATGGGAGAAAGCAAGATGGGTAATGGTGCCAGTTCTTGGATCTTACACATGTCATTTATTATTTTAATTGCCAACCTCTGGGGTTTGGTTTTAAAAGAGTGGAAAGGTGTTCAACCCAAAACCATTCGCACCATTGTTATTGGAATAGCCACCATTATCCTTTCAGTTTTAATTGTGGGATATGGTAATAGTATTAAATAGTTCAATCGTAAAGTTTTAGATATGCAAGCGTTAGCAACAAAATTTAAACAAGTAAGTTATTTATGGGACGATGCACAGGCTGCAAGCATGGCCGGTGACGAAGTAGCCCTATTGGTATATCGCTCTAATTTATTGGGAGCTGATTTGAGACTGACCAATTATGGTGGTGGTAACACATCCTGCAAAGTAATGGCCAAAGACCCTTTAACGGGATTAGATACAGAAGTGATGTGGGTAAAAGGTAGCGGCGGCGATTTGGGAACCATGAAAAGAAATGGTTTGGCTGCGCTCTATGTAGACAGATTAAATGCCTTGAAAAGCAGGTATCGTGGTTTGGCTTATGAAGATGAAATGGTAGAACTTTTTAACCATTGTATTTATGACCTAGCTTCTAAAGCTCCTTCTATTGATACGCCTTTGCATGGTTTTTTGCCATTCAAACATATTGACCATTTACACCCCGATGCAGCCATTACCATAGCGGCAGCAAAAGACGGCAAAAAAATTACACAAGAATTATTCAATGGTAGCATTGGATGGGTAGAGTGGCAGAAACCAGGTTTTGACCTTGGTTTGCAATTGCGTCAGTGCTTAGACGAGAATCCTGGTATCAGAGGAATCATGTTGGGTTCGCACGGTTTATTTACCTGGGGCGATACTGCTTATGAATGTTATATCAATACCTTGGAAGTGATTGAGCGCTGCGCCGATTTTATCCAAGATGCACAAGCCAAATTGCCCGCCAATTTTGGTGGTGCTAAAATGGAATCATTGCCACAGGAACAACGTTTAGAAAGGGCTGCTGATTTGGCGCCTATCTTGCGCGGATTCTGCTCCAGCAATGTGCAGATGATTGGTCATTTTACGGATGATGCAAGGGTATTGGAATTTATCAATTCTAATGATTTAGATAGGTTGGCTCCAATGGGTACCAGTTGTCCAGACCATTTCTTGCGCACCAAGATTAGTCCATTGGTATTGGAGATTGCAACCGATGAAGACCTTTCTAATGTGGCTGCAGTTAAACTAAAACTAGCTCCTCAATTTGAAGCATACCGTAAAATGTATGCAGAATATTATGATAGTTGCAAACACCCAAATAGTCCCGCTATACGCGATGCTAATCCGGTGATCATTCTGTATAGGGGAGTAGGGATGTTTAGTTTTGCAAAAGACAAACAAACAGCTAGGGTAGCTTCTGAATTTTATTTGAATGCTATTAATGTAATGCGAGGCGCGGAAGCCATTTCTTCTTATACAGCCCTTCCAAGACAAGAAGCATTCAATATTGAATACTGGTTATTAGAAGAAGCCAAATTGCAAAGAATGCCTAAGCCAAAAGCTTTGACAGGAAGGATTGCATTGGTTACTGGAAGTGCCGGCGGTATTGGTAAAGCTATTGCCAAGAAATTTGCCAATGAAGGTGCTTGTGTGATCATCAATGATAATGACAATGGCCGTTTAGAAAATGCTAGTGAAGAATTTAAGGCTCAATATGGTAAAGACACATTTTCTGCAGTTTTGTTAGACGTAACTAGTTTAGCTGGTATTCAAAATGCATTCAAAGCGGGAGCACTAGCTTTTGGTGGTGTTGATATAGTAGTAAACTGTGCTGGTTTATCTATTTCTAAACCCATTGAAGAACATACTGAGAAAGACTGGGATATCTTATATGATGTATTGGTTAAAGGGCAATTCTTTGTTACCCAAACTGCTGTGAATATTATGCGCAAGCAAGAATTGGGTGGCGATATTATCAATATTGTAAGTAAGAATGCCTTGGTATCTGGTCCTAATAACGCAGGTTATGGTTCTGCCAAAGCCGCTCAAATTCACTTAAACAGGTTGAATGCAGCCGAGCTTGGTAAAGACCATATTCGTGTAAATGTGGTAAATCCAGACGCGGTAATTTCTGATAGTAAAATCTGGGCTGGTGCTTGGGCGGAAGGCCGTGCAAAAGCTTATGGTATTACAGTTGCTGAATTACCTGCTTACTATGCAAAGCGTACTTTGCTCAATGAAATCATTTTGCCAGAAGATATTGCCAATGCTTGTTTTGCTATTACTGGTGGGCTTTTGAATAAGTCTACAGGTAATGTCATCAATGTGGATGGTGGTGTTGCAGCAGCATTTTTGAGATAACCATGGAAAGAGTAGCATTCAAAATGAAATTGTTTCCAGGTTTCCAAGAGGAATACCTGAAACGCCATGATGAAATCTGGCCAGAACTAGTGAGTCTGTTAAAAAAAACGGGCATTAGTGAATACAGCATCTTTCTAGACAAGGAAACCCTTTCCTTGTTTGGTGTGCTCAAAATTTCATCGGCCATGAAATTGGATGATCTTCCCAAAGACCCAGTGATGCAACGCTGGTGGAAATACATGGGAGATATTATGGAATCTAATCCAGATCATTCACCCGTAAGCATACCTTTAACTGAAGTTTTTTATCTGCCATAAACCAATTGCATCATGCAAATTGCTCAAGAACAAATTCAAGCGCATAACCAAGCTCAACAGGCGGCGCATCAAAGAAAGATAGATTTTATTGCTGCTGAAAATGCCAATATTGAAAGCATTATTGAAAAACTAGTTGCTTTTCAAGTAGCCATTCCAAGTTGGGCATTGGGTACAGGCGGTACTAGGTTTGGACGTTTTTCTGGTGGTGGTGAACCCCGTAACCTGGAAGAGAAAATTGAAGACATTGGTGTATTGCACCAACTGAACCAATCTAGTGGAGCTATTTCTTTGCATATTCCTTGGGATATACCTGAAAACCCAGAAGCTATTAAAGCATTGGCTGCTCAAAAGGGTTTGCGTTTTGACGCCATGAATAGCAATACGTTTCAGGATCAAAAAAATCAGGAACATTCTTATAAGTTTGGCTCTTTGCAGCACGTAAATAAAGCCGTTAGGCAACAAGCTATTGACCATAATTTAGAAGTAATCAAACAGGGGATTGCCCTTGGTTCTGATTCTTTGACTGTTTGGTTGAGTGATGGTTCTTGCTTTCCTGGTCAATTGAATTTTAGAGAAGCATTTCAAAATACCTTGGAGAGTTTAAAAGTGATTTATGCCGCATTACCAGCCAACTGGAAAATGTATATTGAATACAAAGCTTTTGAACCCAATTTTTATAGCATGACTGTGGGTGATTGGGGTCAGAGTTATTTATTTGCTAGTAAATTGGGGCCACAAGCCTATACCTTGGTTGACTTGGGCCACCATTTACCCAATGCCAATATTGAGCAGATTGTATCGCTCTTATTGATGGAAGAAAAATTGGCTGGTTTTCATTTTAATGATTCTAAATATGGTGACGATGATTTGACCGTTGGTAGCATTAATCCTTACCAATTGTTCTTGATCTTTAATGAACTAGTAGAAGGAATGGATGCCCGTGGTATGAACCACGCCAAAGACCTTGGTTGGATGATTGATGCTTCACATAATGTAAAAGATCCTTTAGAAGATTTGTTGCAATCTGTAGAAGCCATTATGAATGCTTATGCGCAAGCCTTGTTGGTTGACAAAGCGTCCTTGGTAGCTGCTCAACAATCTAATGATGTGGCAAAAGCACAGGAAGTATTACAACAGGCTTATCGTACTGATACCCGCGCCATTGTTGCTGAAGCAAGACTAAGAAGCGGCGGTGCTTTAAAGCCATTGGAATTATATCGTAATTTAGCAGTAAGAGAACAATTGATCAAAGAAAGAGGAGCTCAAACCGTTGCAACAGGACTCTAACATAGTAGCTATACCGGTCATTGCTATTTTTGATATTGGCAAGACCAACAAGAAATTGTTGTTGTTTAACAGACAGTACCAAATTGTGCTGGAAGAGTCTTCACAGTTTCCTGAAATCAGTGATGAAGACGGGTATCCCTGCGATGACTTGAAAGCCTTAACGGACTGGGTATTGAACAGATTTGCCTTATTAGTAGAAGATCAACGCTTTCATGTTCAGGCTGTCAATTTCTCAGCCTACGGTGCCAGTTTTGTGTATTTAAACAAAGCGCATCAACCCGTTCTTCCCTTGTATAATTATCTCAAACCCTTGAATGAGGATTTGTTAAATGCTTTTCAGGAAAAATATGGTGGGGCTGCGGCATTAGCCTTGCAAACTGCTTCGCCCAATTTGGGCAACCTGAATTCAGGGATGCAATTGTACCGTATTAAACAAGAAAAGCCTGCCCTATTTCCAACCATTGATCATGCACTTCATTTACCCCAATACCTAAGTTTTATTTTGGGTAGTGGATACCATACAGATATTACCAGTATTGGTTGTCATACCCAGTTATGGGATTTTGAACACAGGGCCTATCATCCTTGGGTAGAAGCAGAAGGCATTGCCCATCTATTAGCACCTATTGCGGCTTATGACACGGTAGCTGCCAACAAATCTGGTGCTGTTATTGGTATTGGTTTGCACGATAGTTCTGCTGCATTAATTCCTTACTTAGTAGCATTCACAGAACCCTTTGTATTACTCTCTACAGGTACCTGGTGTATTAGTTTGCATCCCTTTAATGAGCAGCCTTTAACCAGTGCTGAACTGGAGCAGGACTGTCTTTGTTATTTGAGTTTTCAGGGTAATCCCGTAAAAGCTTCTAGGCTATTTGCGGGTAATGAACACGAACAACAGATTAAAAAATTGGCCCAACATTTTGGTGTTGACCAAGACTATTATAAGACCGTTTACTGCAATCCTATATTATTACCTGAAGTCATTGAATATATAGAGCCTGCTGATTCAGAAGCGTCTTCTGCCATGTTGCACCAATCAGCATTTGGTCAGCGCAATTTAAATGGTTTTGAAAGCTATGAAGCGGCTTATCACCAATTGATTGCAGATATTATTACCCAACAGGTTTTTAGTACCAATCTGGTATTAAAAGGCTCAGAAGTAAAACGTATTTTTGTTGACGGAGGATTTAGTAAGAATCCCATTTATATGTATTTATTAGCCAGAGCCTATCCTGATTTAGAAGTCTATGCGGCTTCTGTTCCGCAGGCTTCTTCTATTGGAGCAGCCATGGCTTTACACCATCATTGGAATCCACAAGCTTTGCCAGCTGATATGATTGACTTACGTTTGTATTCCATTCATCAAGGACTTAGTTTATGAAAATTGGCCTTTTTATTCCCTGTTATATTGATCAGTTTTATCCTGCGGTAGGCGTTGCTAGTTTGGAGTTATTAGAGAAATTGGGTTGTGAAGTGAGCTTTCCTTTAAACCAAACCTGCTGTGGTCAACCCATGGCCAATAGTGGTTTTGAAGCCATGAGCAAGGGATGTGATAAGAACTTTGTGAAGAATTTTAAAGGCTTTGATTATATAGTGGCGCCATCGGGTAGTTGTGTCTTGCATATCAAGGAACACTTGCATGATGAAGATGATCCCAAAGCCGCAGATGTAATTAGGAGCCGTGTCTATGAGCTCACTGAATTTTTAATAGACGTCTTGAAAATTGAAAAATTGAATGCTAGTTTTCCTTTTAAAGTGGGTTTGCATACCAGCTGCCACGGACAAAGGGGTTTACACTTAGCTTCTATGAGTGAACTAGTGGCTCCTGCTTTTTCTAAGCCTGGGGCTTTACTAAATATGGTCAAGGGGATTGAATTGACAAGACCCAAAAGGGTAGACGAGTGTTGTGGTTTTGGCGGCACTTTCTGTGTGTTTGAAGAAGCCGTGAGTGTGAAAATGGGTAAGGATAGAATTGACGAGCACCAAGACAATGACGTGCAATATATTACGGGCGTTGACACCAGTTGCCTCATGCATTTAGAAGGCATTTTAAGAAGACAAAATAGCCCCATTAAGACCATCCATATTGCAGAGATTTTAAATAGTCAGCTATGAGTAGTCAAGCCAAGTTTACCCATGCGGAAGCCGCTGAGCAATTTATTGCAGACGAACCCAGAACAGACTGGCATGACGATACTTTGTGGTTTGTGAGGGAGAAAAGAGACAAAGCCGCCAATAGTTTGCCGGAGTGGGAGCAACTCAGACAATGGGCATCGGATATCAAGTACCATGTGCTCAGCAATATGCACCAGTACTTAGAAGCGTTTGAACAAAAAGCCATCGCCAACGGCATACAAGTGCATTGGGCAAAAGACGCCAAAGAACACAATGATATTGTCTACAAAATTATCAAAGACAACCAAGTACAAAGAATTGTCAAGAGCAAGAGCATGCTCACGGAAGAATGTCATTTAAATGAATTCTTGGGTGAGCAAGGCGTTGAAATTGTAGACACAGATTTGGGAGAAAGAATTGTACAGTTTAGAAAAGAAGCTCCCAGCCATATTGTACTTCCTGCTATTCACTTAAAAAAACAAGACGTGAGTGAAACCTTTCACGAACATCTTGGAACAGAGAAGGGCAATCATGATCCGCAGTATTTAACTGAAGCTGCAAGGGGGCATTTAAGAGATAAATTTGTTGCATCGGAACTAGCTATTACGGGTGTGAATTTTGCAGTAGCTGAGACCGGTGGATTTGTGGTCTGCACCAATGAAGGCAATGCAGATATGGGCGCACACGCAGCCAAGATTCATATAGCTTGTATGGGTTTTGAAAAACTTATTCCCAGGGCAGAACACTTAGGGGTATTCTTAAGACTATTGGCCAGAAGTGCTACTGGTCAACCTATCACAACCTATAGTTCTCATTTTAGTAAACCTAGGGCTGGTCAGCAAATGCATATTGTGATTGTTGATAATGGTAGGAGTAGACAATTGGGTAGAGAAGAATTTAGAAACTCGCTCAAGTGCATTAGGTGTGCTGCTTGTTTTAATACCTGTCCTGTGTATAGAAGAAGTGGTGGTCATAGTTATCATACAGCTGTGGCTGGCCCCATTGGTTCTATCTTGAATCCTAATCTAGACATGGAAGCCAACAAAGACTTACCCTTTGCTAGTACGCTCTGTGGTAGTTGTAGCAATGTATGTCCGGTGAAAATTAATATTCACGAGCAATTATATCTCTGGCGTCAGACCATTACCAAAGAAGGATTGGCACCCAAAGCCAAGTCTATTGCCATGTGGGGTATGTCTGAAGTATTGGCCCATCCTGCTATTTATCGCTTGGCGGGAAAGATGGGAAGATGGGTAGTAAAGCACTTACCCTTCCTCACCAATAATGGTTTGAATCCTTGGTTCAAGCAGCGTGAAATGCCTCAGGCACCCAAAGAAAGTTTTAGAGATTGGTACCTAAACAACAAACAAAAATGAGTGCAAGGGAATCCATACTAGCCAGTATCATGGCCAATCAGCCAGTGAGTCAAGACTTGCCGCAAATAGATTTGCGGGCTGTAATCAATTATGACAATGTCTTGCATCAATTCAAAACGGTGTTAGAAAGCATTGGCGGAAAAACCATGGAGATCAATGGTTGGGATGCTATTCAACAAATGATGCAAGCTGATACAAAAGAAGGAAAACAGATGGTCAATGGCATTGCTGAATTGGGAGCCATTGATGCAAACTTAGCTACCCAAAAAGCAGCAGAACTAGCTTCAGTTCAAAGAGCCTATTTAAAAGGCGGCATTGCAGTAGCTGAGAATGGATCCATTTGGGTAGATGAAGCCGCCATGGTAAACAGGTTGCTTCCTTTTATTGCTGAGCACTTGGTATTGGTAATTGAAGAAAAAAATATTGTTGCCACCATGCACCATGCTTACCAGCAAGTAGCCAGTTTTGATTCTGGTTTTGGTATGTTTTTAGCAGGTCCGTCTAAAACCGCTGATATTGAACAGAGTTTGGTGATTGGTGCGCATGGGGCTAGGAGTCTATTGGTGTGTATTATTCCTTAATTTCTATTTTTCTCAGGCATAGATTAATATAGCTAACGCCAATAAATAAGATTAGGGCAGCAAAAAGAAGCCCTAAATCTATCATGGGTATTCCCCAATATTTTAATGCAGCAATTCCCTGTGCCATTAGTAAGATTTCATTAACTATAATCCCAAATACAAAAATTCCAATAGCTTTATTTATTTGATTGTTTGTCTCCAAGAAATAATTACTTAATGTATAAGCAATCAAAAAAATACTAATAAATCCTAATAATACCAAGTGTAAATAACCAATTACAATTGGTCTAAATCCAAAAGCCAATTGACTCAAATTAGGAATAGTAGATCCTAATTGCAAAAGAATTTTGATGGTAAATGCCAGCCCAGCTAATTGAAATAGCCAAATGGATTTATTTGAAAAAAGCCGCTTAATTGCTTCTTTAGCTTTTAGTATGGTCTTTATAAGAATTGCCAATCCAATTACTTGCAAAATTGCTGCAACTAAAACCATCCAATAAGCCCAAATGGGAATTGGAAGCCAAAGAGCTGATAGAAAATAGGCTGGAATACAGGCTATACCAAATAGTTGTACTATTTTTTTTAGAGGAGATACCAAACCTTCAATTAATTCCAACTTACTTACAAATAATCCAAGTATGGCAAAGAAGAACCAGCCATTGTATTGAAAATGTAAATAAAAGTACACGCTTGCCAAATACCAGTTTTGATGAAGGTTTTTAGTAACCATCATAAAGGCAAGCGCAAATGTTCCCAAAGAAGCAATTACAATTGACAAAAGAGAAAATTTAATTGCCATACTGCTTACCAAACCAGACCGATACCTATTTAAATCTTTCCAATATTTAATGGTAAATGCATAACTAATTAGAATGGATAATGTTGAAAAGCTAATAGAAATAAGGCCATAACCTTGAATGGGAAAGCTCAATAACATGCCAAAACCGGAAAAAAGATTGGCATAAACGTACCATTTATACTCACCGTACACTTGATTGCCTTTGCTTTTAGACAAAACGCCTATCAGTAATGTCATTAGCAAATGGGTAACCCAACCAGAGAAAGCAAAATGTGAATGCCCATGTAACAGGTGTTTTTGGTCTATAAAGGGAAGTGAGAAGGCAATCTTATACCTTAAAATTACGCCAATACTTGCTACAAGAAAAAGATTAAAAAATGCTAATTGGAGCCATTGTTTTTTCATGAATACTTGCTGCTTATTATGCAAAACAAGATTAAATTAAGGAGCATAATTATGACTGCAATCATAATTAGCAATATACTTTTCCTTTATCAATAGTCAGGACTCCCTTTTCGTGCATACTTCTAATGGTTCTAATAACGGTTTCAACTCTTAATCCTGTCATATCAGCTATTTGCTGACGTGTTAGATTGAGTTGGTTGCATTCAGGACAGAAATTTTTATGCTCTTTTTTTAAATAATTGAGTAAGGTTGCAATTCTTGCCTCAGGTGCTTGTAACGCCAGTGATTTCAATAGTAGGAATTTGAATCTGACTCTTTTAGCAAGTAGTTTGGTGAATGCAAAATGAATATCAGGATTATCTCTAATCAGTTGTAGAAAACTAGACTTGCTTAATCGAATAATCATAGTGGATGATTCTGCAATAGCAGTAGCCGCATATGTACCACCATCAAACAATGGAATTTCACCAAAACATTCTCCAGCTTCAATAATGGTTTGAATATACTCTTTACCGTCTTCATCAATATTAAACCATTTGACTGAACCAGAGACCAATTGCATATAAAACTGACAACTTGCCCCTTCTTTAAAAATGATTTCACCGGGATCTAATTTCTTATAGGTGGCACCCCAAGCTAGTA
Organism: Bacteroidetes bacterium 24-39-8; assembly: GCA_002256765.1. Classification (GTDB taxonomy): domain Bacteria; phylum Bacteroidota; class Bacteroidia; order Chitinophagales; family Chitinophagaceae; genus Sediminibacterium. Next base: position 281 of record NCHJ01000009.1, on the reverse strand, counting down.
ATAAGTCAATGTCAACCATAAGATAAAATTTAATTGTAAGTAAAACTACCCTTCTATTATCCCTTGCCTTATGATTCTTATTAGTGTATTACATGATTTTAGTCATGTTTCAACAAAATGCTAATGAAAATATAGTTTTTTTTAAAGGAAGAGGTATAGATATGATTTGACGCATAAAATGCCAAGTTTAGCTATGCTAATCTTGTACTCATTAAAAACTTATAAATCTGAATAGTATGAAAAGAGTCCTAATTGGAGCCCTTGTTTTGGTAGCCCTATAC
>NCHJ01000179.1 GCA_002256765.1 Bacteroidetes bacterium 24-39-8 | reverse complement strand
AAATATTTTTTATGCAGTCACTGCAACAGGCAGAACAGACACAGTAGCTTTGTCGTTTTTACCTTTCTTAAATTCAACAATACCATCAGACAAAGCAAACAATGTATAGTCGTTTCCAACACCTACATTTTTACCTGGATGATATTGAGTACCTCTTTGGCGAACAATGATGTTTCCAGAAATTGCTGGTTGACCACCATAGATTTTTACGCCAAGACGTTTGCTGTGTGAATCGCGACCGTTCTTAACGGAACCTTCACCTTTTTTGTGTGCCATAAAATACTTTTTATATTTTTTTTATTCTTGTTCTACCGCTTGCATGCAAACATCAGTTTGCCATACAAATAACAATACTTGAATTAGATCTTAAGCAATGCTTTCAATCATGATTCTTGTATAGTGGGTTCTGTGACCGTGCTTTTTACGGAAACCTTTCCTTCTTTTCATTTTGAAGGCGATAACCTTTTCACCCTGCACAAGGGCACTGATAATTTCTGCTTTCACAGTAGCTTTTACAGCGCTACCTACAGAAATCGTTCCGTTGTTGTCTACCAACAATACGTCACTGAACTCAACCTTGTCACCGGTATTACCTTGCAAGTGCGGAACATACAAACTTTGACCTGCTTGTACTTTAAATTGTTGACCTGCGATTTTTACAACTGCTAACATAGCTTTCCAAAATTAGGACGGCAAAGGTAGGGATTTAGTGCTGATTTGCACAAACATTTTTGAAATAATTTCCCATTTTTTCAGGAGGGCTGTCCAAAATGGCGGGTTTAGGATGCAATTACCATAATATTACCGGATTTTAAAAGCAAAAACACAGCTATCCCCCTAATTTTGCCCCCTTAAACGATCTTGACAAGCCCATCCCATGAATCTAAAGTCTTTATTAGCCAGGCCCTTTGCCAATTATATCTATAATAAAACCAAGAAAGGGATGCTTACCGCTGTAGAAGATCAAGAAGCCATCTTGAAATACCTACTCAAAGCTGGTAAAAACACAGATTTTGGTAAGGATCACCAACTTTCTGCCGTTTCCAATCACCAAGAATTTGCCCAAGCCGTTCCTTTGAGGGATTATGAACAACTCAAACCCTATATAGCCAGCATCAAAGAAGGCAAACAAAACGTGCTTTGGAAGGGCAAACCCATTTATCTGGCAAAAACCAGTGGTACAACCAGTGGTGTCAAGTATATTCCCATTACCAAAGAATCTATACCAAACCATATTAATACGGCCAGGAATGCCCTACTTTGCTTTATGGCTGAGACGGGTAATTCAGCTTTTGCTAATGGGAAAATGATTTTCTTAAGCGGCTCTCCAGAACTGGAGAGAATTGCAGGTATTCCCACAGGTAGGTTAAGTGGCATAGTCAACCACCATATTCCTAGTTATTTAAGATCCAATCAATTACCCAGCTATGAAACCAATTGCATAGAGGATTGGGAAGCCAAACTTGATAGGATAGTAGCAGAAACCATCAACAAAGACATGACATTAATTAGTGGGATTCCCCCATGGATGCAAATGTATTTTGATCGTTTACACGAGAAATCGGGCAAAAAAATAGCCGATTTATTCCCCAATTTCAGTGTGATGGTGCAAGGTGGGGTCAATTTTGAACCTTATAAGGCCAAATTATTTGAAACCGTAGGTAAGCGAATAGATAGTATTGAGCTTTTCCCTGCCAGTGAAGGTTTTTTTGCCTTTCAGGATAGCCAATCGGCCGAAGGCCTATTATTAAATACCAATAGTGGTATTTTTTACGAATTTGTACCAGCAGGAGAAATCTTTTCAGAAAATCCTACCCGTTTAAAACTTGATCAAGTGGAAATTGGGGTGAATTATGCTTTGATTATCAATAGCAATGCAGGTCTTTGGGGTTATAATTTGGGAGATACGGTAAGATTTGTTTCTACCAATCCCTATCGCATTGTGGTTAGTGGTAGAATCAAACATTTTATTTCTGCCTTTGGCGAACACGTGATTGGGGAAGAAGTTGAACAGGCCATGTTGCAAGCAACTGCAAAATTTGCTGCCAAAATCATTGAATTTACTGTGGCGCCTATGATTGTTCAACAGGGACAAGGCAAGAGTTACCACGAATGGTTGGTAGAATTTGAACATGCTCCTGATAATTTGGAAGCTTTTGCGGATTGTCTTGACCAAGAACTTAGGAATAAAAATGTTTATTATGATGATCTTATAAGCGGCAATATCCTTGATAGACTTAAAATTACCGTGGTTAGAAAACACGGGTTCATTGATTATATGAAGCAGATTGGTAAATTGGGGGGGCAGAACAAGGTACCAAGGTTAAGCAATGACAGAAACTTAGCCAATGGCTTAGAGGGATTTTTGCAATCCCAATAGTTGGGGGATAAATAAACCGGCTTAACCACTCAGATTGGCAGTATTTTGCCCATCTTTAGGCAGCCCAAATTAAAGTAATGACGCAAAAAAGAATAGCCGTTTTTGGCTCTACAGGTTCTATAGGTACACAAGCACTAGATGTTATCAGGGCCAATAGAAACCTGTTTAGTGCAGAGATATTAACTGCACAAACCAATGATACACTCTTGGTTGAACAGGCATTAGAGTTCAATCCTAATATAGTTGTGATTGGGGATGACAAAAAATACCAAGCCGTTAAAGAAGCATTGGCTTCAACTGATATCAAAGTTTTTGCAGGAGAGAAAGCCCTAGAAGAAGTGGCTGCCATGGATTGCTATGATATGATGTTAGCTGGTATTGTGGGTTATGCTGGTTTAAGACCAACCCTTCAAGCGGTGCAAATGGGTAAGGCTGTAGCATTGGCCAATAAAGAAACCCTTGTTGTTGCTGGTGATATTGTGATGCAGAAAGCCAGAGAACATCGCGCAGCTGTAATACCTGTTGACAGTGAACATTCCGCCATTTTTCAGTGCTTGGTAGGAGAGGGAAATAATCCCATTTCTAAAATTATACTAACTGCTAGTGGTGGTCCATTCTTAGGCAAGAAACCCAACTTTTTGGTGAATGTAAAAAGGGATCACGCCCTGCAACATCCCAATTGGAGCATGGGTGCTAAGATTACCATTGATTCAGCTACGCTCATGAACAAAGGGTTAGAAATGATTGAAGCCAAGTGGTTGTTTGACCTGACACCTGAGCAGATTCAAGTAGTTATACATCCACAAAGTATTATACATAGTATGGTGCAATTTGAAGACGGTAGTTTAAAAGCTCAGATGGGGCTGCCCGATATGAAACTGCCCATACAATATGCCATGGCATTCCCCAAACGAATTGCCAATGATTTTCCTAGATACGATTTTAAGAAACCTCAAACCTTGAGTTTTGAAGAACCGGATCTAAAAACCTTCCGCAACCTCTCTCTGGCAACCGAAGCCCTGAAAATGGCGGGTAATATGCCTTGTATTCTTAATGCCGCAAACGAAATTGCTGTTTATGCTTTCTTGCGAAACCGCATAGGATTCTTAGACATGACAGAAGTGGTAGAGCAGAGCATGCAGAAAATGACCTTCATTGAAAAGCCAACCTTAGAAGAGTATTTTGAAACGGATGGAGAGACGCGTAACTTTGCGGCTTCTTTGATCCATATGTAATTGGCATCAAACAAAACAATTAAAATCCAGCATCGGCATGATGAGTTTATTAGCAATAGATTGGGTGAGTATCGGGGTAAAGACTGGGCAGTTTATCCTGTCCTTTTCCATTTTAGTAGTGCTTCATGAATTGGGGCATTTTATTCCAGCCCGCATTTTCAAATGCAGGGTAGAGAAATTTTATCTCTTTTTTGATCCTTGGTTTAGTCTTTGGAAAAAGAAAAAAGGCGATACCGAATGGGGTCTTGGTTGGGTGCCTTTTGGCGGCTATGTGAAGATCTCAGGCATGATTGATGAGAGCATGGACAAAGAGCAGATGAAACTGCCACCAGAGCCTTATGAATTCAGGGCAAAGCCAGCTTGGCAAAGACTCATTATCATGGTGGGTGGGGTTGTTGTCAATGTCATTTTAGCCATCATTATATTTATTGGGATCACTTGGGTTTGGGGAGAAGAATACCTGCCTGCAAAGAACTTGAAATTTGGCGTGCACGCCGATTCTTTGGCCAAGAGCATGGGCATTCAAGACGGAGATAATATCTATGCCATTGATGGTAGGGTAGTAGAAGATTTTGGAACCATTGTTCCTGATATTGTTACATCCGATGCCAAGAAAATTACGGTGGATAGAGCTGGTCAAAAAATTGACTTGGAGATTCCAGAAGCCTTAATCAAAAACCTGTACACAAAAGCTGGGAAACGTGGCCGTGCTGGAGATCTGTCTGCTGACTTTATCAGCATGCGATATCCCGCTATTATTGATTCTATTGCCAAAACAGCCAATTTTAAAGCAGGCAAATTTGCCAAGGGCGATACCTTAATTGCGTTTAACAAACAACCATTTCAATACTTTCATGAATACGAAGCTTTGAACAAGGGATTTGGTGATTCAGTAGTAGAATTTACGGTTAAGCGTGGAGCAGATACGGTTGCTGTAAAAGTGCAGTTGAATAATAAGGGTGCTGTTGGATTTTTCCGTGTAACACCTTATGCTATGTTTGGTACAGTGAGCAAAGACTACAGTTTGGCGCAAGCTATTCCCATGGGATTCAATCGTTGTTTTGAAACCTTGGATAGGTATATCACGGGTATCAAACAAATCTTTACTGGTAAAGTAAATGCCAGTGAATCATTGGGAAGTGTCATCAGTATTGGTAATACATTCCCTGGTGTTTGGGATTGGCAAAAGTTCTGGACTTTGACAGGGATCTTCTCAATCATTTTAGCCTTCATGAATATTCTGCCCATTCCAGCATTGGATGGTGGACACGCATTATTCACTTTGTATGAAATGGTTACTGGACGCAAACCAGGAGACAAGTTCATGGAATATGCTCAAATGGTGGGTATGGTTCTTTTATTAGGATTAATGGCTTACGCCTTGGGTCTTGACTTCTGGCGTTTGTTTAAATAGTTTAACAGGTAGCATTCTTTGGAATGGCTACCTTTGCATTCTGGGGTCGTATTGGTTTTGACAGCATATGTCACGGTTGGTGTAAGCATGCAGTGCGTTGGATAATTAGCACTTTAATCTGAATATTCAAACTTCAAATGGCAATACTCAGTATGCCATGGCTGCTTAATCAGTGATTAAGTAACCATTCGGGCCGCGGCTAAGGTTGGTCTCTTACCTCTTGCCGCCGCCGACTTAAAACAAAAGAGAATGCTGTAACGGAAGGCTGTGACCGTTGCTTAAGACCATCCAGCTAAGCGTTAGGTTGGTTTGTTTCTTTCCTGCTTAGTGCCTACAATGAATAAGAAAATAAGCATGTAGAAAGCTAATGGTAGCGATGTTTGGACAGGGGTTCGACTCCCCTCGACTCCACTTAAAAAGGGTCTTGTGAATTTAGGTTTACAAGACCTTTTTTATTTAGAATCATTAGAATTAGAGATCAATTAATTTAGCATTTCAAAAATACATTGACATTTAAAAAATCAAATTTTTTGAAGAGCCATTTTGTTCCATATTTTCACTATCATTTGTTCAATAGTGCAAGACGCTATATTGCATTATTAGCGTTAGTCTTATTCAGCAATTGTATTAGGGCTAGTACCAATGATAGTATTCTGATTACGCAATTATTGCAAAAATTGGATGATTTGCAAATAAAGGAAAA
>NCHJ01000178.1 GCA_002256765.1 Bacteroidetes bacterium 24-39-8 | reverse complement strand
AAAAGTGACTGTTGTCTCAGTCACTTTTTGCAATTAAATCAACTATCCGGGGGTAAGAAATTATTGTGGGGGACCATCATGTGGCGGGCCGTCTCTTGGTGGTCCATCTCTTGGTGGACCATCATTGGGGCCTTGACCTCTTGGTCCTCCAGGTCTTCTACCACCGGGTGGTGGAGCCGGTCTACCCATGATACGCAAAGCTTCTTGAATCACTTGTTTGAAAATGATTTTCTGTTCCGGATTACATAAGTTTTGTACCGATTTAAAAAAGTCAAATGTGATTCTATCTAATTGAATTTGTTTAGAAGCTGCTAATGAAGCACCATTGATAAGTTCTTGTTCTGAAACAGCATCTTTGTCTAATAGGTTAAAGAATTGATCCTTTGCTAAATGCATGGAATCTTTCAAAGCCCTAATGGTTTGTTGATGACTTTTCTGCAAGGCTCTAAAGGCAACTAATTGTGCTGAATCAAATCCTAATTTTTCAATTAAGAATGCGGATGCACCTTGATTATCCTTACCACCACCAGCTGGTTGGTTATTGTATTGCTGCCACCAATACATGCCCATAGCAATGCTATTAGCCAATAAGAGTAGAACTACCAAGTAAGTTATCAGTTTGTTTTTAACAAGAGAATTCATTTGCTTCAATTCAATAATTAACAGTACTACTTAATTCATATTCAGCAGCAAAACTTTGTAAGCTTGAACCTTGGTTTGCAGAGTCATTGGTCTTAGAAAGTCTTGATTGCTTGATCATCATAGTGTTCAAAACTAAAAAAACAAGTAGGGTTGCAATTAGCCAAACCGGCTTACCAAAAGGGATCCAAGCAGGAGTGGTCAATTCTTTTTCCATTCTGGCCTGTAGCCTAGTATAAAAAAAGTCTGGTGCAGCAGCCCTTTTTATCCCATCTAAACTAGATAGGCTCTGCTCAATATTGTTGTGTAAATCTTCTGATTTCATATACCCAATTTATTGGTTTGTATAATAGTCTTTTAATTGCTTTCTCAAATTTTCCTTTGCCCTATGCATCAAAGCTTCTACTGCTTTGATGGTTGTTTCCATAATACTTGCCACTTCTTCATAACTCAAGCCCTCTACTTTTACTAGGGTAAATGCAACTCGCTGGTTATCCGGTAATGATTGCATGGCCCTCATTAATTTACCTGCCGATTCTTTTTTTTCCATTACCACCCCTGGATGAACAAACTCACTTGGCTGTGGCTCTTTATCGCCAAAACCAATCAAGGACTTCATCAAGTCAATTCTTTTCTTGGTTTTCCTCTTTCTTCCCCAATCCAATGATTTGGTTACAGCAATTCGGTAAATCCAAGTAGACAATTTAGCATCCCCACGGAATTGTTTGATAGATTGGTAAACTTGAATGAATACTTCTTGGCTTATGTCTTCCGCTTCCTGAACATCCTGCACCATTCCCAAGACGGTATTGAACACCAGATCCTGCCAGGTTTCTACCAGCTTTCTAAATGCCTGTTCATCACCCCTTTTTAGAAGTTCAATTAAGTCCTGATCGCTCAAACTGTAGTTAGTTATTGGTTAGACGTGCTGTATTGGGAAAACCTTTGCAGTTTAAGCCAATTTTTTGAGTATTTTACCGTTTCTAGCTTATAAAAAAGGTAGAAAGCAACAAAAGGCTAGGCATTAATTATGGGGAAAATGAGAATATTTGCTCTTATAGGAATTATCTGTTGCCAATTTCACCTCTACAACTCGGTTCAGGCCCAGCAATACCATGCGCTTCACGGATCGCCCTATGCAGGCGCTTTGAGCATTTTAAATAACCCGGCTTCCAGTGTCAACAACCTACATAAATGGGATTTAAACCTATTTTCTTTTCAGACCACGGTTAGTACCAATCATTTACTGCTTGAAAATTTCTCCTATCGGAATCCTGGTAATACTACTTTGAAAGTTGAAGAAGGGGTGAATAACTATTTTGTCCACCAGAGTACAGACTTTAACTTAATGCATTTCCAATACCAAATAGACCGTAAATCAGCTTTTACGGTAGGTTTCAGGGGAAGAATGTATGACCATTATAAATCTACTTCACCCTTTGCATTTAGTGATACACTTAGTTCAACTTATAGTTTTTTAAACATCAATAGGACCACACCTAGTATGGGCGGCTTTGCTACCCATGCTGGCTTTTTGGAAATGAACCTTAACTATGCTCGGGAAATATATAGCAGCCCCTATAGCAGATTAACAGGAGGTATTACTTTACAAATTGATAAAGCCATTTCTGGGGCATATACCAAAATGAAAAATGTGACTACCCAAGAAGTAATCAATGGAACTGACACCAACTATGTATTCATTGACGGAATATTCGAATATGCATATTCAGATAATTATGACTTAAAATATACAGGTGGAGCAGATTTTGCCAAAGCCTTTGTCAAAAATTCTAAAACTGGTATTGGTTTGAGTTTGGGTTTAGAATACACTACCTATAGAGATCCAGTTGAAGAAGGTTCTATGTATAACCCGTTGAATTATGATTGGAAATTTGGGTTTAGTATTATGGATCTTGGTACCAATAAATACAAGCCTAGCACTACATCTGGCATTTACGCTGACCCTATAGCTCAATATGATTATACAGTGTTTGAAAATAAATTTGGTAACGTAACTTCTGCTACAGAATTTAAAGACAGCTTAAAGACTGTTTTTAATGGTTATGATAGTATTTACAATGATTTTTCCATTATCAAGCCCACTAGAATTATACTAAATATTGACAAAAACTTGGGCAACCATTTTGCTGTGAATGCCCAGTTGAATATGAATTTATCTAGCACATCTAACTATACCCAATTAAACACCAGAGAAACCAATTTAATTACTGTGACACCAAGATGGGAAAATATTGCATGGGGTTTTTACCTACCTATTCAATATAATTCACAAGGGCAATTATGGATTGGTGCAGCTGTAAAACTGGGACCACTCACCATGGGTTTCCATGACTTTAGTGGAGGTAAAACCATTAAGAGTATTAATGGAGGTGGATACCTTTCTTTAAGCATCCACCCCTTTAATAAAAAGAAAGTGCTTACAAGACTTGACTGCCCTGACTAATCAATACCACCCTTTCTGGTAGCTTTAACTTGTGCTGGCCAAACAGCCGTTCTTCCCGTTTGTGGATTCACTGGCAAGACAGCTTTTTCACGAGAAGTTTTTTCTGGATCTTCTGAAGCCATATAGGCCATAATGGCTGCAAGGGCTGCATTGTTTTTTACATCGTCAAAGACAATTTTATCATACGTGTCTCTATTGGTATGCCAGGTATAATTAAAATAAGACCAGTTTAAGGAACTCAATGAAAATCCTGGTGCACCAACTGCTACAAATGAAGCAAAGTCAGATCCACCACCACCGGGTGTTCCAGGAAAACTGGTAACAATGGGTTTGCGAATTTCATCAGGCACTTTTGACAACCATCTTGGAATAAATTCTTTAGCTTTTTCAAATCCTTGACCAGAAATATTTACTACTCTTCCTGTACCATTATCTTGGTTAAACAAAGCTTGCAAATTATTGACAATCTCAGGATGATCTTCTACAAAAGCTCTTGACCCATTTAAGCCTTGTTCTTCACTACCCCAATGTCCTACCAAAATAGTTCTCTTGGGATTGGGATAATATTTCTTGAGTATGCGAATGGCTTCCATCATGGTTAAAGTACCAGTTCCATTATCTGTTGCACCGGCAGCACCATCCCATGAATCAAAATGTGCTGACAACATCACGTATTCATTAGGCTTTTCACTCCCCTTAATTTCTGCAATAGTATTAAAGGTTGGCACAACGCCATTTTCCTTACTGTCTGCTCTAACACTAATTTTAGGACTAGCTCCTTCCTCTGTTAATCTATACAATAAGCCATAGTCTTCCAAAGAAAGATCAACTGTAGGTATTTTCTTAGTATAAGCACTAAATATCTTGTTAACCCCAAAACCAGAAGACCAGTTACTCATAACAATCCCAATAGCACCCGCTTTTTCCAATGCAACAGGCAATGTTCTATTGGTATAACCAGTATTAGCAATTCTTTTGCGCCATGCTTCAGTTTGAGCTGCGCGATTTGTTTTCATTTTATCAAAAGAAGTCTTTGTTCCAAACTCTTGCCAGTTATAATCAGGTCTACCAGTTGGTTGATTCATGGATATCAAAACATATTTACCCTTTGCATTTGGTAACCAATTGGCAAAAGCAACACTGTCTGTTAGATTTGGTAAAATGATTACTTCTCCTGTTTTGGTTTTACCCTTGGTACTAGGACTCCAAGCCAATTGCATACCCTCCAAGCTTTTCACCCTTGGATAAACAAGATCTATATGGGATACACCACGCTCCCATCCACGCCATTCACCCCATTGCTCATTACGGGCATTAATACCCCAGGACTTGTATTTTTCAACTGCCCAGTCATTGGCTTTTTGCATATTAGGGCTTCCAACTAATCTTGGCCCAATACCATCCAGTAACTCTTTGGCCAAAGGTTCTAATTGACTACGATTAAATGCTTCAGCTACAATGCTATCAATGATTGCCTCAGTGGATTGGGCAATGGAAACTGTAGCAAATATTGTAGCAAATACAACAGCAGACAACCTAATAAATAAGGTAAATTTTCTCATGAGCTTGATTTTGGATGTTTAAAATAACCAAAAGCGTAGAAACCAAAAAATCCAAGCTGTAGTATATGATGAATGGAGCACTATAATGGCAATACATCAATCAATTAACCGAATTTTCCATTTTTTGAAGCATAATTGCCATGTCACAGAAACAGGCTTCGTTAACTTGCAACATTGTATTAACTTTAAGTTAGCGGTTCCTAAGGCACCCAAAAATTGCATAACTGAAATGGCCCATATGCTTGTTGAATTATTTCTGCCTTCTTTTGATTTTGAGTTACTGGGCAAAATTGGGCTCCTAGACAAGCTTTTAGAAATAGAGACTTTAAATACCATACTTAAAATAATGGTAGCCCTCATTGCTATAGTTGTGGTTGCTGTATATGCCATTTTATATCAAAAAAAACAAAGACATTTTAAACTGATAGCTATCAAGGAATTATTGGAACCCTTGATTACAACCATCTTAATTGAAGAATCTTTGGCCTCTAAAAAAATCTTGTCCAAAATGGGTAAGATTATTCAAGACCCTTTGGCTAGACAATATTGTATTGATGAACTTATTAGGTGTAAGCAAAACTATTCTGGTGAAGCAGCAGAAAAAATGGTCCACCTCTATGGTCAGCTAGGTCTGAAAAATTATTCTTTGAAAAAAATTCAAAAAGGCCAACCCTGGTACAAAAAGGCAAGAGGTATTCAGGAATTATATATGATGGAGCAAAGGGATTGTTACGAACAAATTGAACAATTCACCAATAGTAAAGATGAATTTGTTAGGATGGAAGCCCAAATTGCCGTTGTGCATTTAATTGGGTTCAAAGGGCTTCAATTTTTAGATTTTGTAAGCTACCCTATTACCGAATGGCAGCAATTAAAACTATTAGAACAACTGAAATTATTTCCTGAAAAATCTGACCTGAGCGTTAAAATACCAGAATGGTTAAATGCTCAAAATCATACGGTGGTTATTTTTGCTTTAAGACTTACCTATGAATACCAACAACTTGGTTTAACAGATTCATTAAAAGCTAGTTTGTATCATCCTTCTACTGAAGTAAGAAGCCAGGCAGTAAAAGCCATT
>NCHJ01000177.1 GCA_002256765.1 Bacteroidetes bacterium 24-39-8 | reverse complement strand
TGCAGGTTTTTCTGCAATGCCAAAAGGTGCTGCAAAATTTAATAGTTGTCAATTGGCCACTATTAAAAAATGGATTGATAATGGAAGTTTAAATAATTAAAAAAATTATATGTTTAAAAAGAAAATAATAATAGTCCTTTCCATTGCTGTAACTATTACTGTTCTAGGGGCTATTTATGCCTATTCAGAATTTAATAGAAAAACAAAAGGCACTAAAGATATGGATACAGCATTCAGTTTGAATGCAACCAGTTTGATCAGTGAATTTGAAAAAGACTTTATAATTAGTAATAGCAAATACCTCAATAAAGTTATTGAAGTAGAGGGTACTGTTAAGTCAGTTGAAGATCAAACTGGCTATACCATTGTCTTTGGAGATAGTAGCTCTTCCACTTCAATTAGGTGTACTATGGATTCTAGTTTTAAACTGGGATTCAAATTAAAAGCCGGCCAATTATGCAGCATCAAGGGTATCTATACAGGATTCAATGCAGACGACCTTGGCATTGGTTCAGATATTATCATTAGTAAATCAATCATCAAACCATAACAGAAATAACATGAAAAAGACTCTTTTTTTATTCGCACTGATTGCATTTGTTTCAAATGTACATTCTCAAGAGAAATACTTTACAAAAGCAGGGAAACTAGGTTTTGATGCAACAGTTCCAAAATCACCAGAAAATATTGATGCCATTAATAAAGCTGCCTTATGTGTTCTGGATACAAAAACAGGAGATATACAATTCTCTTGTTTGATGAAGGGTTTTGAGTTTGAAAGAGCATTGATGATGGAGCACTTTAATGAGAACTATGCAGAAAGTGACAAATATCCAAAAACAGTATTTAAAGGAGTTGTCACCAATAATACTAGTATTAATTATAGCAAAGACGGAACTTATTCCGCAAAAGTTAAGGGTCAAATGACCATGCATGGTGAAACCAAAGAGGTTGAAACAGAAGGCAAAATCATTTCCAAATCTGGAAAAATACAGGTACTTGCCAATTTTAATTTAGTCTTTGCTGATTATAAAATTGTAATCCCACAATTAGTTGCAGACAAATTAGCCAAAACGGCCAAGATCTCGGTTGATTGTCTTTTAGAGCCTTTGAAAAAGTAATTTCTTATCTCCCCCAAAAATACTAACATGAAGCAATTGCTCCTGAATGGGTTTGCCATTCTTATACTCAGTATCATTTCATTGAATTCATTTGCACAAGATGTTGATTTACTAGATTTAGTAGAAGACAAAACTCCTAAAAAAGAAATTGTAAAAAATGCCTTCAAATCAATCCGTGTTATCAATGGGCATAGTATGGAGTTCCTTTCTCCAGGTACTATGGACTTTAGAATTTTGCACCGGTTTGGACCATTAAATCAGGGCACCAAAAACTTTTTTGGCTTAGACCAAGCAAGCATGCGTTTGGGATTTGACTTTGGTATTTTGCAAAATCTACAAATTGGTGTTGGCCGTAGTACTTTTAAGAAAGAACTAGATGGATATATAAAATATGCGCCAATTAGACAGGCTACGGGAGCGCATGCTTTTCCAGCAACCATTGCATTTGTTGCAGGCATGACCATGAATACATTGGATTTTGCGGACCCTACTGTTACCAACTATTTTAGTTCAAGGCTGGCCTATTATTTTCAAACCATTATTGGAAGAAAATTTAGTGAGGGGTTAACCTTGCAATTATCTCCTACCATGGTTCACAACAACTTAGTTCCTTTGTCTACACAACCAAATGATGTTTATTCACTTGGGCTAGGTGGTAGATTAAAAATGAGTAAGAGAATGGCTTTCACCTGGGACTATTATTATTTAATCAACGGAATTGAGGATGATGTGAATTATAATCCATTATCAATTGGTGTAGATATTGAAACCGGCGGTCACGTTTTCCAATTGCATGTTTCTAATGCTGTTGGTATGAATGAGCGTGCATTTATTACAGAAACCACTTCTAGTTGGGAGAATTTTGACATTCGAATGGGCTTTAATCTATCTAGGATTTTCCAAATTAAGAAACATAAAAAATAAATCAATTACCCCCCCCCTTTAAAACTATCAATCATGGAAAGAGCAGAATTTTTAAACAAAATGGGACTAGGCGCAATGTTTGCATTAACCGCCACCTGTCTTGGATCTTGTAGCAAAAATGCAACAACGCCTTCTGGGCCAGTAGACTTTAGCATTAACCTAAATGATGCTGCTAATCTGGCTTTAGGAACAACAGGTGGATATGTGATTCAAAACGGCGTAGTTATAGCAAATACTGGAAATGCGTCCTATGCAGCAGCAACAGTAATTTGCAGTCATGAAGGCGAGAGACAAATTGTTTATAAGTCTTCTGGAAGTCAATGGTATTGCAGTGCTCATGGCGCAACTTTTGACATTAACGGCAAAGGATTAAATAGCAACGGCTCTAAAGGATTAACCATTTATAAAACCAGTCTTACAGGCAGTAGTTTACGTATTTACTCTTAATAATATTGCATCAAGGATTAACCATGATTGATTCAATTTCTGGTTAATCCTTGATTAAAATTTCTGAATGCAATAGTTTGCCAAACTTATCATACAAGCGTAATAAATAAGTTCCTTTAAGCAAATTACCCATTTGAAGACTTGCCCCACTAGCAAGACTATTGTTTTGCAACATCAGTTTTCCAGTTATATCAAAAATGATGGCTTTGACGCTATTAATTCCATTTAACTGGTACTGGATACTTAATTGGTTATGTACCGGATTGGGATAGGTTTTGATAAATTGTCCTGCACTTAAATTAACCAAGGCAGTGGGTACATAATTGGTAGCAGATGATTGTGTAGAGCTGCATCCAGCTTGTACTACTTTCACAGAATAATTTCCGCTGGACGTGGGTTTTATTTTTTGTGTAGTATCTGCCATTAATACATTGTCTTTATACCAAATATTGTTATATAAGGAAGAAGAAACCAAGAAATTGTCAATGTCTTTGGTAATAGTTGGTGTATTAATAGTATTGCAATTAACGGTTACTGGTATGCGCTCAGAAACAGTCCATTTCTCTGTGGTAGAAGTTTCAGCAACTGAAATAGTAATGGCTGCTAAACCATTAAAACCTGTAGCACCATAGACTATAATAGAATCGCCCCGAACAATGGTTTTTAGGTCAGCCGTTTCTGGTGTTGCACTGATAGATAATTGGGTATTAGCCGTATTATAATCGTTGAAATCGCGATAGCTAATTTTTAAACGCAGCGTATCAAACTTGGTAAAAGACTTTGCCCCAATAGAATCCATGGTGGGATAGCGATTGATGTTTCTATTGATTTTATAAAAAGCAGCGGTCTTTCTTGGAAACACACCAGTTGACAAATCTCGAGCTGCCACTACTATTCTATCACCAGTTGCACTTGCCCAACCTGATTGTGATTGTTCTCCAGATCCAGTTCCAATATAAGTGGCTTTATTGGCTACACTATTTCCACCATAACGGGGATACACATCTACAAATCTATCAGCAGTTAATACAAAACTACCATTGAGGATACTATGCTTAACAGAATTGCCTCCAACACTGGCAATAGCCCTACCAGAATTTCTATCTGTAACAATGGGTCCAAAACCAAAAACAGGGCCGGAAAAAGAGCTATCGACCGATGCATCATATCCAAAGGTTCCAGCAAAATATTGAACAGCCCCATCAGAATCACGGATCACTGTTCGGTCTTTAGACTTAGTGCCAGTAATCACATAACCGTTGGCAATAACTAGTCCATTTACAAAAGGCCATCCACCTATATAGGCTTTCCAAACCAAACTACTGTCTGCAATTTTATACTTTCTCAAATACATGTCTCCACAACCAGCATATACATATTGGTCATTATCAGAAAAAACAATCTTCCTAATTTGTCCAATATCCTTATTTCCATTTGCAAAGTCTGCAGGATTACTCCACAATAATGTTCCACTATTCCCATTATTTCTATACACAGAAAATCTACCACTTCCTGTAGTTCCCATGGCTATATAAGTACCAGTTGAGGAAATGGCCACTTCTAAACCTTCTTGTATTTGTTGGTTACCTCTTAAACCCCACTTTTTTTGTCCTGTTGTTCCATCCAAAACGCCAACCCAATCTACTGTTGGATCATTTTCTAATCCGCTTTCTCTACCCTTTTGGTTAATCATATAAACTATATGTTTACCATCTTTACTCACGCCCCCGCCCCAAGATTCTGTAGGTAATGCATATTCCCAAAGCTTTGTTCCAAAGCCGGCCCAGTCTGCTTTGTACTTAATAATTTTTGATTTGGCCCTATAGACATTCCGTTCTGTATTAGTGGCCCCATACCAGTTCTCTTGGCCGGGGAATACCGTAATTGAGCTATCGCCAGGCGCAAAGACAGTTCTCCAAAATCCCACTTCTGTTTCATGCGTGATAACAGAGTCAATGCTAAAAGACGCTTTCCCATAGGGCAATACTGTTGCACGCAAAGTATCATTAGATGCCGCAGTTGGGACAACTATGGTTGTGGCAGGCACTAGTAATGCCAAATTGGTTGAATTAAATTTTGCTTCAATTCTATAATCGGTTCTAGGGTCTACTGTTAGATTAAACCTGTAATACCTATTACCATTACTACTATCAACAGTTGAAATAGAAGAAGGCGTATTGGGATAAATTGCCCATGTTAATCCATTAGTAGCAATGGATACTGTGTTTAGCGAAACAAGGCTTTTTATATATCCAGGTATAATAAATTGGCCTCTTAAAGTTTGAGTTGCGGAGGTTTGAATAACCCCTATTTGGTTCTGTTGTGATTGCGATCGCTGCACAATGACAATTGGTTGGATGATGGTATCTGCTAGCGCGATGGTACCGTCGGGCAGGCCATCAGGACCATAAAAAGTAGAGTCGTATGCAAAAATAAATCGAACAGATTTATTGTTATTCCCGTCAGAAATACAACTGCATTCTCTCCATCCACTTGACCAACCTTGCACAACAGTGGTATCTCTTGAAGCTAGGTTTACAGTACCACCATTGGGGAATACGGCAAATCCGCCACCACTTAAAGTTGGTACAGTACCATCGGCATTTAATCCGGTATAACTCACCCTTACATTGGTCTTAGCATTGGGCCCAATATTTTCCACTTTTACGCGATGGTTGGGTTCATTGTCAATTGCAGGTTGCAACAAAGTGTTGCTCACAAAACTGTAGCGTAGTCCTAGTCTTCCTGTTTTGGTAATAGCAGCTGGGCTAGTAGGTAATGGTCCAAAGGTTTGGGAATAAGTCTCTGAACTGATGATCAACAGTGCAAATAAACAGTAAAAAAATCTCATGAAGTTTGGATTGGGGTTAGTTTGTCAGGACAATCATTACTAGATAATGATTAGGGGGCTTTCACGGGACATCTCTATAAACAGTCTTAAATTACAAATTATTGTGTAGTTTTTGATTCTTGGTCTCCTTTTCAATTGCCCACTGCGGGTATTTCAGCCATGATATATAGCAAAAACACCCCATTTCACTAGGAAAACTACCAAAAGAGACAAAACCAGGGCATGGCGTTGCTTATAGGATATAATTTTAAATACCCACCATCTAACAGTACTTACATTAGGTTGTCAGATTTGCTAGGAAGATTTAAAAGCAATTGGGTGGTGGGTCTTCTTGTGTTGACCGCAGAATAACCTAGTATAAATTCTTAAAAGTGAAATTTCAATAAACAATAAGCTTAAAGCAGTAAATCCAATTAAGAGATATTGATGACTTTCAATATAGGTAAGCAATAAATCTAGACCAACATATAAGGGAGAAATTGGAAACCCAACTAAACCAA
>NCHJ01000176.1 GCA_002256765.1 Bacteroidetes bacterium 24-39-8 | reverse complement strand
TTTTTAATTGATTGATTTGAATTCCTGTTAAACTCTGTTAAAAATAGTAAAATATATTGAGTTAAGTGACATATGGCACATTGTTTGCGATTTATAAAATACAATTTCAAACAAAATTAGAATCTAATGAATCGTAGATCATTTGTTAAGGTATCAGGTGCCAGCTTTGGGTCAATCATGTTTGCTAGTTCAATTGCAGAATTTCTAACATCATGTACAAAGACCACAATATTGAATAATACTGTTGGAGGAACTGTGCAACTTGCCATTGTAAATGAAACGAGTTTCTTAACTCCCTTAAATATTCCAGTAACAGTTGGTTCTAATGCAACGTTAGTTCCACAGAGTACAACTGCTACTATTGGGGGTAATTCATTACAAGTGTTGGGCTACCAACCAAATGGCATTTTAGGACCTACCATTCGAATTAATTCAGGTGATAGTGTAAATATTAAAGTTCAAAATAATCTTTCAGAACCTACAAATATTCATTGGCATGGATTAGAAATTCCAGTAAATATGGATGGGCATCCATCAAATGTAATTGACCCATCCGGTAGTTTTAATTATCAATACACAGTTTCACAACGGGCGAGTTTAAGTTGGTATCATCCACATCCAGATGGATATACAGCAAGACAAGTATTTAAGGGATTAGCAGGTGTTTTTTTAATCAATGATTCAGAAGAAACTGCTTTAAATCTACCTTCTGGTGAGAATGAAATACCAATAGTGATTCAAGACAAAAGATTTTCATCTACTGGAATTGTGTATAGCCCTTCATTTATGGATAACATGAATGGCTATATGGGGGATAAGATTCTTGTAAATGGTGTTATTTCTCCATTTAAAGAAGTTAGTACTAGATATTATAGATTAAGGATTTTAAACGGTTCAAATAGCCGAATATATAATCTTGCGTTGAGCAATAATGCAGATTTAACCATAATAGGTAATGATGGAGGGCTTTTAAAAGCCCCCATTAATGTTAAAAGTATTTTATTGGCACCAGGTGAGCGACTAGATGTGTTAGTGAGTTTTGCTGGATTAACCATTGGATCCGAAATATTTCTTCAAAGCAATATGTTTAGCTCAGGTGGTATGATGCAAGGAAGTCAGTCATTTAATGTACTAAAATTTGTAGTCACTAAATCTGTAGCTGATACCTTTTCAGTTCCAACTAAATTATCAGACATAAACACTATTGTAGAATCGTCTGCAATCAAAACAAGGAATTTTACAATAACCTCCATGCAAATGCAATCGGGAATGATGGGATCAAGTGGTGGTGGTCATAAAATTAATGGTAAAGTATATGATAAGAATCGAATAGATGAATATGTAACAGCAAATACTACCGAAATCTGGACATTCGATAATTCTCAAGGAATGGAACCTCATCCAATGCATATACACGCATTGCATTTTCAAGTATTAGACAGAACTGGTGGCCGTAATCAATTGATTGCATCAGAATATGGTTGGAAAGATACTGTTCTAGTAATGCCTGGTGAAAAAGTTAGGGTAATAGTTCCATTCTCTAGTTTAACTGGTACATATGTATTTCATTGCCACAATTTGGAACATGAGGATAATGGTATGATGTTACAGTTTCAAGTTTCCTAATTCAATATTTAGTTTGGAAGTTTTGTTAATATTCATGCCTTTGAGTAGCCTTTGATATACAGTAGCTATTGAATAAACCTGAGTATTTGTAGTTCCTTAAACTGTGTATAATCACAAAACTCTTCGATTGTAATAAACTCTGCCTTTGATTTGCCGACCTTTTCGCGGATTCGTTGGAGGAGCCGGCGGGCGGTGCGGCCCGAACAGCCAGTGATTCGTTGTACATCTTTTGCATAAATCACCATTCTTGTTGGTGGCATTTGTTGCATTTTTGGTCAAATTGGCCTATACGGTCTTGATCTTTTGTTTTTGTGTTGTTTGATTCTAGTCTTGTGTTAGAATCAATTTACACAATTATGAAATCGCTTTTACTTTTCGCATTTACATTGATACTATTTGATGCCATTTGTCAGTCTTTTCCTGATGGAAAGATCCTGCGGGTGATTGATGGGGATACTTATGTGGTTTCACTAAATGGTGTTTCTTATCACTGCAGATTGGTGAATGTAGATGCTCCAGAAAAGGACCAGCCATTTGGATTGAAGGTTCGAGATTCTGCATCCAGTTTTATACTTGGTAAGGATTGCCAGGTTATAATTGTGGGTTTTGATGTTTATAATCGAGCGCTTACTTCTATTTCAGTAAATCATATTTCTCTTGATAGTCTTTTGTTGGCAAGGGGATGGGCTTGGTATACGCCATCGATGATTGCATTTAAACCGGAATTGAGATCCATTGAAGCAAATTCGAGAATCAACAATATAGGATTATGGAGTTGTACGGCAGCTATTCCTCCCTGGATTTGGCGCAGTATGAATTGGAAAGATAAACGGCTTTATAACCTGTGCCGATAAACAGGGATCATTAATAATTAAATGTTTCAAACATGGCAAAGCAAAGTGGGATTTTGAAAGTAGAGGGAACCATGGGTGGTATTACCTTCTATAAGAGTCGCCAGGATGGCTATTTGGCTAGGGAGAAAGGAAATTTGGATGCGACTAGAATCGCAACTGATCCGAATTTTCAGAGGACCCGCGAAAATGGCGCTGAATTTGGCAAGGCCGGTGCTGCCGGTAAAGTGTTGAGAACTGCATTTCGTTCATTATTGATCAATGCAAGTGATAGCAGAGTAACCAGTCGCTTGGTTACTGAGATGGTTAAAGTGATCAAAGAGGATCAGGTGAACACAAGAGGTCAGCGGAATGTGATTGATGGGGAAGCGATGATCTTGTTGGGCTTCGAGTTTAACATCGCTGGAAAATTGAGTGCGAGCATGTATGCTCCATTTGATTCGTCTATTGATCGCGTGACTGGAGTTTTGAAGGTGGATATCCCGCCTTATATCCCAGCAAACATGATCAATGCACCAGCTGGTGCAACCCACTACAAAATCAATGCTGCAGCAGCTGATGTTGATTTTGAAAATGAAAAGTATGCGGTGGATACTGCAAGCAGTGCAGAATTGACTCTCGATAATGTGGCAACTACTGCATTAAGCTTGAGTTGTAATGTGCCTGTGAATAGCACTCATCCATTGTTCATTGTTTTGGGAGTTGAATTTTTCCAAGAAGTGAATGGCATTAAATACTCTCTTAAAAACGGAGCATTTAATAGCCTAGCTATTGTGAATGTGGATGGTGGTGTATAGTAAAAGTTGCCTCCTGTAATGGGAGGCATCTTTTAAGTGAAGAGATAATAGATAAAAGTGAAGAGTGAAAAAAAATAAAAGTGGAACTGGAATTAATAAGATCATATTACCCTGATGGAACGAATGGAAATCTGCTTAGTGATGGGTTAGGACTCTGTCATACGATTGAGCTACCCTGGTCGGATAACCAACATGGAATTTCCTGTATTCCGGAGGGGCGATATGAATTGGTGAAGCGTTGGAGCGATTCAAAGAAATGGCATTTGTTAGTTTGCGATGTGCCGAATCGGGATTTGATATTGATACATCCGGCAAATGATGCTTTGAAAGAATTGAAAGGCTGCATAGCACCAGTGACCACTTTAACCGGACAGGGGAAAGGAAGTGATTCAAGAATAGTGTTTAATAAACTGAAAGAATGGATCTATCCGATCCTGGAGCGAAATGAAAAAGTATTTCTGAACATAAAATCTGATCAAGATGAACATAGTACAGAGGGCAACAGCGCCCACACCTAGTTTCTTTAAACGGCTTCGCAATATTGGACTGGCATTGGCGGCCATTGGAACAGCAATCATCACCGCGCCGATTACACTGCCGGCTGCTGTAGTGACGGTGGCGGGATATATTGTTGTAGCTGGTAGTGTAATTGGCGCGGTTAGTCAGTTCACGACGGCGAAGGATAGCGTAGAAATACCTAAAAAGGAAGGAGGTTAAGATGGAAAATACCGGTACCAAAGCTGGAACTATTGGCGGTACATTCTTAACTGTGGCTGCGAATATTCAGAATGGAGATGTGGTAAAAACTATAGTTCTAGCTGCAATAGGAGCGATCGTAAGTTTTAGTGTGAGTTTGTTAATGAAGTTATTGATCCTGAAACTGCGAAAGCATTTGAGCAAGCATGAAAAGGGGACCTGAGGTCCCTTTTTTTATAAGCAACCCCCTAAAAAGGGAGTTGCTGAATGGTGGACTTGCCAGAGCCCAATTGTATATGCTGATAGCAACCTTTTGGTGAAGGGCTTGTAAGAACTTTGACAGCATAACAAGCATTGCGATGAAACCAATGGTAGCTATAGTACACATGACGACGAACGATTGGTGTGTACAAAGACCAATGACGTAAGCTGATGGCTTTTTTTTTGAGGATGCGAGACATTTTTTGCATGATTAAAAATTTAGAAGCCTTGTACAGTGGCCGCCGAACCAAGCCAAAAGGAAACGGAATAAATGCGGGGTTGTGGTAAGGGCCTGTGATTTTGCAATTGTCTTTATGCCGTAGTCTTTTGGCTGCCGGGCTTTGCAATTACCTGGCTTTATACATCAGCTGAGTTAGGCCACTATTTTTGCGGAATTCAATTTTTTAAACATGCAAATGGATTGACACTTCAAAAAGTTCAATTAGCTGCAGTTGGGTTTCTTGACTACAACATCGTTGATCAATTGCTGCTGCAGGTGTTTGGTGCTCATAATCTGTTCTGCCAAGGTTACATTATGCTTCTCCAGTTTGCTAAGGTCATCAACAATTTGCCGGTATTGCTGGTAATGATGATACACATGAGGGGCGAATTGTTTTAATACTTCACGGAGATCTCGAAGGTTTACAAATTGAATCACAGATCCGCGGTGATAGGAAATAAATTTTCCAGCTTCAAATAATCCAAAGCAAAGCCAGAAATAAAAATCAAACATTTCTTTGTTGGGAGCGATGCATTGAAAGGATTTGGTCCAAGGATTGAATCCTGGCTTTCCAGGATTTTCACCTTTTGCAAGAATGTAAAACACAAAAGGGTGTGTAACTGTGGAATCGGGATGATAGCAAGAAATGTGAAGAGGTTGCATAAAATGAGTATCGCAGGTTTTACTAACAGCAAGCAAGCAATTAGGCCAGCGATAGGCAACCAAAATGCAGCCGAGCCGGGAAGGCAAGGTTTGGGCAAAAAAAATACTACCTGTGTTTATTAAAACTGATTTACAAATTTTAGAAGGAGGGAAGGTGGAGATTTTTTTTATTCAACCGCAGGCAAGGCTTGAAGTATGAAAGCCGCAGACCTTGCCGACCTAAAGGGCATAACTTGCCGTGGCGCTGGCTGTATAAAAATATTTTTATTATTGTTTATGAAATGCTCTTCGTTTCTGATTGTAATAAGCCCCAAGGCTTGTTGATTTGCTGAATTTATACAAATCATGTTTATTGTAGATGGCAAACCGATTATTAAATTCTTTGAATCGTTTTAAATTTTGATTGTTATTGATTGGCTCTATTTTTATAATATTTCCATCAATTGTTTTACCAATTAATTTATTTTCAATTTTTTCTAGTGTTGAAAAGGTTAAAGGTTTAAAATCTGAACCATAAATCAAACCATCGTCAATTAGCCAATGCTCTGGAATTTCAAAAATTGGTTGCCACAAAACACTTATTTCATTTGCTTGAGATTTGTTATTATAAAATAGTAAATCAATATCGTGTACAATGAATTTTTCACCATTGGGTAATGAAATTGTACATCCTACTTTTGAAATAGTTTTTAATTCATTATTTAACTCTCTAGTTTTATTAATTCTTATTCTTCGTAATTCAATGTCTTCATACATATCATTGATTAAATCCATTGGATGAAGAACCCATTGTAACATTGAGAGACCTCCAAAACCATAATGATTTGGATGTGCTACAAAATTTCTTATTGTTCTTACTGTTTCAAGAAAGCT
>NCHJ01000175.1 GCA_002256765.1 Bacteroidetes bacterium 24-39-8 | reverse complement strand
AAGAAAAAACTAAATCGTTTTTTTATAGATCAAAAATTGTCTAAAACACAAAAAGAAGCAGTTTGGGTTTTGGAATCCAATCAAAGGATTATCTGGGTAGTAGGCTTGCGTATAGACAATAGGTTTAAGTGTGAACCCACTACTAATACTGCATTGCAGTTAAGTTTTGCACCTAAATTTACTTAGCGAAGATAACTCAGTACTTGATTTATGAAAACAGGAACGGGTCTATAATCACTTAGGAATTGGCAAGTGATAATCAAAAACACAATCCCAAAAATGGCACCCCAAATATGTGCTGAATGATTAATGTTTCCATGCCCTTTTTTGGCCATGTAAGCAGAAAGAATCAAATACAATGGGCCAAAAATAAATCCAGGAATGTGAAAGGGTAGTGGAAATATTCCCAACCCCATGGTGGGATTCAAAAATATTCCTACAAAAATAACGGCCGATACAGCACCCGAAGCACCAAGACTTCTATAATGGTAATTGTCTTTGTGCTGTAAATAGGTAGGCACCAAGCAAACGGCCAAAGCGGCTACATATAGTATCAAATAAATTACTTTGCCGGTCATTCCAAATATGGCTTCAAATGCTCTTTCTACCATATCGCCAAAAAGATAAAAAGAATACATATTGAAAGCTAAGTGCATAATGTCTGCATGAATAAAACCGCAGCTGACAAATCTGTACCATTGGTTTCTGTTAGTAATTGCGGGAGGATAGAAGATTAGATCATTGATGACTTTTTCATTAGAAAAAGCAGTAAATGAAATAACGCAAGTAAGGGCAACAATAGCTAGTGTAATGGTAATCATGCGGCAAATTACGCATTTTAAACATGATGGTATTTCTCGTTTTTAAGAATACTGCAGGCTCTATATATTTGTTCAGCTAGGATTAATCTAACTAGCATATGTGGAAAAACCAGTTTTGAAAGGCTCCAAACCGTATTGGCCCTTTTAGTAATGGGTTCATCTACTCCAAATGCCCCACCAATTAAGAATACAAGGCGTTTACAACTTTCATTAGCTCGCTGTTGAATAACTTGAGCCACTCCTGGTGAATTAAACTGTTGCCCCCTTTCATCTAACAAAATTAGGTAGTCATCGCTTTGTAATTGTTGTAAAATAGCCAATGCTTCTGCTTTTTTCAAAGCTAATTCAGACATGTTTGCTGCATTTTTTGGGGCTGGAATTAATTGCCAAGACACTGGAAAATACTTGCCAACCCTTCCAGTAAATTCCTCTATACCAGACTGTACATAGGTTTCATGCGGTTTGCCCACGGAAAGGAATAGCAATTTCATATCTTAAAAGTAAAGAATGATTTATGATTTTCTTCACAACAGTTGGCTACATAATTGTATCTGTAAGTAAAGTAATTTGCTACATTTTTAAAGTTTAACCTAGGGAAAGAGATTTACATGACATTTTTTAATCACTTAAAAACCAATGGTCATGTACATTATTTCCAATAAGTATCAGCTGCTTTTATGTTGCGTAATTATTAGTTTATCTGCACTAAGCCAAGGTAATACTAGACCCATTAGTATAGGCTTAGAAACAGGAACCCTGGTTTATCAAGGCGATTTAGTGCCAAGCATGTCTGGTTCATTCAAGAATTCCAAACTCCTTTATGGCATTAATGTAAGTAAACAATTTTATCCTCATTTTGCAATAAGAGCTAGTTTATTAAAAGGACAAGTTAGTGCTGATGAATCTGTATATCAAGATCCTTCATGGAGACAATTGCGTGCTTTTCAATTTAGTACGCCAATTACTGAATTTTCTACTGTGATTGTATTTGATTTTGCTGACCAGTCATTGGATCAAACCAAAAGATTGACTCCCTATCTTTTTGCTGGCATTGGTTGTAGCTTTTTAAAAATTTCTAGAGATTGGAGTCGGATTAACCTTGGAGTTTTTGACCCAAAATCAAGCACCATTCTTGGATTAGGTATAGATACGCTTAAAAATACCCCTAAAGTTTTGCCAGTACTTCCAATTGGAGCAGGTCTCAGATATGCTATCAATGAACGATGGTCATTTAATACAGAATTAGGATTCAGGTTGACCATGTCTGATTATATAGACGGATTTAGTAAGGCCGGTAATAGCAGCGCAAAGGATGTTTATTATGCCTTAAAACTGGGTATAAGTTATCAATTTGGCAATAATGGAATCAAATGCCCCCCAGCTAAGCGTTAAACAATCTTCGGGGAAAGGATTGATTTAAATCACAAATTGCTAAATAATTTAGTATTTTTGAGAAATGGAATGGCATTTTATCATTCGTTTTGACCAAAAAGACCTGCATCTTAAAGCGGAAAGAATATATTTATCTGAGCAAGTGGAAAGGATTAAAGTGATGGGCAGAAATAGAAGTATTGTATTGCAATCCAATAGACCTATGTTAAGGTTAAAAGGACTTAAAAATAAAAGACTTGATTGGAAACTCATTGAAGGACAAATGAATAATAGTCATGTGTTACAAGCCATTATTTTAAAATTGGAAAGACTCCTTAAAACTGCTACCGACTTAGATGTTTAACTGAGTTGGGCCGATATTTCATCTGCCCCTGTAAGACATAGTTGAATCATTTGTTTTCTTACCGTATTACTAAATCTAAATGCAGGTAGATAGATACTTAAGCTAGCTGTCAATTCACCATTTTGATAAATGGGACTAGCAATACCTATTACTTGTTTGCTGTCTTCAATAAGGGCGTATCGGTTTTTGCGAATTTGATGTATTTGGGCCATGAATTTAGCTGAGGTATCTGCATCAGGCCAAATAGCACTAGGAGGCAGTCCGTAATTATGTACAAATTTTTCCAATGCCTCGTCAGACATCAATGCAACTAATAATCTACCTGTAGAAGAATCATAAGCTTTTTTCTCATCAGGAGTGGTAGCTTGTACCATTTGAGAACAATTGTTTTTATAAATTACTTGTCTTTTATCTCCTTTTAATACCGCCAAAAGGCATTTCTCATTCAATTGCTCAGATATATGATCCATTTGTATTCTTGCAGCAGCAATGAGTTTAACGTGATGCTGGCGGTTGCCTGTAAGTTCCTTGAGTTGTGGACCAAGAATATATCCTTTTTGCAAATCAGATTTTTCTAAATAACCTCTATCTAACAAGGTCTTAATAATATTGGCACAAGTAGCCGTATTTAGTGCAAGATCCTGAGCAATCTGGCCCATGGGTTTGGGTTTGTTGCCATCTTTGGCAACGTATTCCAAAATATTCAATGCCCTATGTATCACTTGTATCATTTGCAAATATTAGGTACACAAATTTTAGACATTAATTCCACCTAATAAAATTTTACTTTACCATCTTGAATAATTGGTTTATTTACAAAGGATATAAAATAACCCGAAACGATTGCCATGAGCCAAACATCCGCATCTACCAAGTTTGCATTTGCCATGATTACCTCCCTTTTTTTTATGTGGGGATTTGTACATAATCTAGATCCTATTCTCATTCCACACTTAAAAAAGTCATTTAGTTTAACCACACTTCAATCTTCCTTAATTGATTCTGCGGTATTCATAGCCTATTTTGTTATGGCATTACCCGCAGGTTTTATCATGAAAAAGTATGGTTATAAAGCTGGAATCATCACTGGATTATCCTTATTTGCCATTGGCTCTTTTTTATTTATCCCAGCGGCCAATACCCAGCAATACCTGTTTTTTTTAATGGCCTTATTTATCATTGCTTGTGGTTTAACTATTTTAGAAACAGCGGCCAATCCTTATGCGTCTTTATTAGGGGATCCTGCAACTTCAACACAGCGACTAAATTTTGCACAGTCTTTTAATGGCTTAGCGGCTACTCTGGCGCCTATTATTGGAGCAAGAATGATCTTAGTAGAGGGGAATAGTGATGAAGCCCTTGCTGCCATGAGCGAGTCTGCACGTAAATTGGCACTGGCTTCAGAAGCGGCAAGCGTAAAGACACCCTATATGGTTTTGGGATTAGTGATTTTAGTGATTACTTTGGTTTTTGCCTTTTTAAAATTGCCTGAAATTAAAGAAGCAGAAAATGAAACCGGTGGTAAAAGTATTCTACATACCTTAAGACATTCTCATCTTAGATGGGCAGTGATTGCGCAATTTTTTTATGTAGGAGCACAGGTTTGTGTGTTTAGTTTCTTTATTCTCTTTGCCATAAAATCTGCGGGCTTAACCAAAATGCAAGCAGCCGACTATTTAGGTTGGGGTTGTGGTATGGCTTTTATGATAGGAAGATTTGCTGGAACCTTTTTTATGCGATTTATTGCCCCTAATAAATTATTGGCTTTCTACGCCGCAATGTGCGTCTTACTAAGTTTTGCTGCAATAGCAATGACTGGTATGGCTACAGTATATGCTGTTATAGGCATTTCGTTTTTCATGTCAATTATGTTCCCCACCATTTTTGATCTTGGGATTAAGCAATTAGAATCTGATACAGAAATGGGTAGTTCTTTGATTATTATGTCAATTGTTGGAGGCGCTTTGTTGCCACCTATCTTAGGATATATAAGCGATGTAACTGGTAATATTCAAATAGGATATTCTGTACCGCTAGTATGTTTTGCCGTGATTTTCTATTTTGGTTGGAAGGGATATAAAGTAAAAGGAATTAGTTAACGAATTGAATTTTTAAAAAATGAAAAGATATTGCTTGGCCTTGGATTTGTATGACGATGAGGCATTGATTGCTCAATACGAAAAATGGCATGAACAGGTTTGGCCAGAAGTATTGGAAAGTATTAAAGAGTCTGGAATACAAGACATGAAGATCTATAGGATAGAAACTAGGATGTTTATGATTATGGAGACCAATGATACTTTTAGTTTTGAAGCAAAAGCAGCGGCGGATGCAGATAACAAACGGGTACAAGAATGGGAAACTTTAATGTGGCAATTTCAAAATGCACTTCCTTTTGCAAAAAATGGAGAGAAATGGATGTTGATGAAAGAGATTTTTTCACTTAAATAAGGGTAAGATGTTTAGTCTGGTAAATAAGAAAGCAGTAATAACTGGAGCAGCAAGTGGCATTGGAAAAGCCATTGCCCTTTTATTTGCAAAGCAAGGTGCGGAAGTGCATATTTTAGATTTTAATGAAGCGGCAGCTTTGGAAGTTGTAAATGAAGTAGTAGCTAAGGGAGGCAAAGCCTCGGCCCATGGTTGTGATGTGAGTAATCAAGCGGGATTAGTTGCCATTTTTAAAAGCATTGGGGCAATTGATATCTTGATTAATAATGCAGGTATTGCGCATGTAGGTAGTTTGGAAAATACAGCATCTGAAGATTTTAATCGTGTTTTTAAAGTGAATGTAGAAGGCGCCTATAATACCATGTACGCAGCAATTCCACACCTAAAGGCAAACGGAGGGGGCTGTATTTTAAACGTAGCATCTATTGCGGCCCATGTTGGCTTGGTTGACAGATTTGCCTATAGCATGAGTAAGGGGGCCATATTTGCAATGACCCTAAGTGTTGCAAAGGACTATCTACACCAAAATATACGTTGTAATTCCATTTCTCCTGCTAGGGTGCATACTCCATTTGTGGACGGGTTTATTGCCAAGAATTATCCTGGTAAAGAAGCGGAAATGTTTGAAAAATTATCACAGAGTCAACCCATTGGAAGAATGGGTTCAGTGGAAGAAATTGCTGCTTTGGTTTTGTATTTATGCAGTGATGAAGCAGGTTTTATTACTGGAAATGATTATCCAATTGATGGAGGATTTATTACTTTGAACAATTAATACAACCATATGAAACAATTATTACTGCTTTTCTTAGTAAGTGTTGGTGTTTTAGTGGCTCAGGCCCAACCAGGTTATCAACCTAGTAAACAAAATCTAGAAGCTAGAGCTTTATTCCAAGACATGAAATTTGGCATGTTTATTCATTGGGGTGCATCCAGTGTGTTAGGTAGCGGTGAATGGGTCATGAATATCCGGAATATACATGTGGATGAATATACCCATCTGTTACAGGTATTCAACCCGGTTGATTTCGATGCCAAAAAATGGGTGACAACGGCG
>NCHJ01000174.1 GCA_002256765.1 Bacteroidetes bacterium 24-39-8 | reverse complement strand
TGATTAGGGCATTTGCAACTCGCATACTATTGGCAGGATGTACATTATTGTCAATTTCACCATGCGATAACAATAATCTTCCTTTTAGGTTCTTGGCCAAGTCTGGATTCTTGTCAATATTATATTGGAAACTAGTATCTCCTTTATCAGAGATAATTTCTTTGACCCCATGGTGCTTTTCACTCCACCAACGGTTGTAAATACTGTTGTCGTGGTTTCCCGCAGAAGAAACGGCTACTTTGAAAAAGTCTGGATACACTAGCAAAGCCGCAGTACTCATAAAACCTCCACCTGAATGACCATGAATCCCTACACGATTGATGTCTATAAAGGAATGTCTATCTGCTAATTGCTCCGCTACTGCTTTTTTATCTGCCAAACCATAGTCCCTCAAATTTCCATATCCATAATTATGGTACCATTTACTCCTGCTAGGGTGACCACCTCTATTACCCAGTGTAATCACAATCATTCCCAATTGAGCCAATCTATCCGTGCGATCCATTCCTTTACTAAAAGACTTGTTTACAGCTTCTGTTTGAGGTCCAGGATATACATATTCCACGATGGGATATTTCTTGCTGCTATCAAAATCAAATGGCTTGTACATGACGCCATAAATATCCGTAATGCCATCATCTGCTTTGGCCTTAAAAGGTTGTGGAAATTTATACCCAGTTGCAAGCAAACTACCAAAGTCTGCTGTTTCCAAATCCATGATCTTTCTTCCATCTGATGCCAGTAATACAGACTTGGGAATGGTATTCACCCTAGAAAAATTATTGACCAAGTATTTCTTGTTATCATCCATACTACCGTTGTGGTCAAAATCACCTGGGTTTAAAAGTTTCAATCCAGACCCATCAAAATTCACGCGATATGCGTGCAATAGATAAGGGTCTTCGCCAGTTTCTTTTCCATTGGCAGAAAAATACAATACCCTTGCTTTTTCATCAATACCCAAAATATCTTCACAATGCCAAGGTCCAGATGTGATTTGGTTTTTCAATTTGCCATTTTCATCATAGAGATAGAAATGTCCCCATCCGTCATCTTCACTCCATTGAATTAATTCCTTGCCTTCATTCACCATACCTAGCCTACGAATTTCTATATAGGTATTCATTTTTTCTTCCCAAAGCGTTTTAACCGTGGCAGATTTTACGTCTACATACGCTATGTCAATTTTCTTTAGGTCTCGGCTGGTGCGGCTCAAATAGAATTTATCATTAGTACCCAACCAAAGTGAAGGCCTAAATTCATCATCTCTAGTACTGATTTTAGCAGGAGCAGACCAAATATTGAGGTCTTGATCTTTGTACAATCCAGATGTTATTTCTCTGTTGTTTTTAGTGGCAGTTTCAAACAAAAGCAAGTGCTCAATAGGGCTTTCTTTTTCACCAGGCATCCAATATTTATACGTTTCTAAAGTTGGTCTTGGGTCTGCAATACTATTAATGACCCATAGGTCTTTAACCCTTCGATTGTCTACCTTATTCATCACAAACCATTTGGAATCAGGTGACCATTGAACAAATACAGATTTGCGTTTGTTTTTATTCTTTTCTTTATCTGCACTGGTTTCTCCAAAGCCATCACTGTGATAACCAAAATAAGCTATCCCATCTTTGGTAATTTGGGTTTGAACAATGGTACTATCTTCTTCATTCTTCAAGGCCTTTTCATAATTGGCCTTATCCATATACCAAAGGTTTTGATTTTTTCCAAAGAGTATGGTATTGCCATCAGGAGAAATATTGGCCCATGACGGTTTGCGAAATGGCTTTTTAAACCCTGTTAATTCAACCAACTCTCCTGTAACCAAATTGTATTCAAAAAAGAAAATCTTTTTCTCTTTTACAGGTGGGGTTCCTTTTTTGGCGGTACTATCTTTCTTCTCAACGTCAATAGTGCTTTTAACTTCAAAGTGGACCCAGTTCTCGTCTTTGATAAAACGCATACTGTCTATATTCAGGTGCTGAGCATCCATGGGATCGTCAGTGATCTTTGTGAGTTTGGCAGCAAGTGCGGCTTGGTCAAACAACAATTTTTTTTCTCCCTTTACTGCATCAACTATATACCATTTTTTCCCTTCTGAGGTTTCATACATGTACCAAAAACGGTCTGACTTTTTTAGCCAGTGTGGATCAACATTTAAACTGAAGACTAGTTTTTCTAGTTTCTTTGGCGAGTACCTAGCGGCCGCAGCATAATTGGCCTTGGAAATAGGGGTTTGTTGCGCAGAAATTGTCAAAGAAAAACATAGACTAAACAGGAATACCATCAAACGCATAGCAGTAGTTTTAGGCATTGAAAATACTAGATTCACCCCAAAACAGGACACCATCTGTCAAATAAACCAATTATGCAGGTCTAATCTATGCACAATGCCTATTTGTTGTATTTTTATTTGAATCAAGTTGCTCCAGATGAAAAAATCAATCTTAACGGTACTGATTTTGCTGCCTTTTTGTTTAATGGCACAAAACAAATCAAATACGGATCCTGCCAGCCAAATCAAACAATTCTGGTTGGTATTATTAAAAAAAGGGCCAGTTCGCAATCAGGATTCTTTGACTGCAGCCAAAATTCAAGCCGGTCATATGGCCAATATCAATCGTTTGTATGAAGCGGGAACTTTAAAAGTGGCAGGTCCATTTGCAGAAGAAAATTTGGCACAAGGCTTATTTATTTTTGACTGCCCTACTAAATCTGAATTAGAATCCTTGTTACAAACCGACCCTGCCATTAAATCGGGTAGATTGATTGCCGATATTCATCCATGGTATACGGCTCCTATTGGTAGCTTTACACCTGGCAAACCCAAAAAATCTTGATGATAAAGCAATGCTTTTACCAACTTAATTGGAAACGGCGTGGCTACCTTTGTGATTGCAAAAAGTGAAAAAGAATACCTAACACCTTAGAAAACATTTATGATACATACCGCATTTAAAACTGGCCTAGAATATGCTTTAGAAGCTGACAAAGCCGATGCTTTGGCTCCCTTTAAATCTCAGTTTCATTTTCCCCAACACCAGGGCCGAGATTGTATTTATTTCTGTGGAAATTCTTTGGGATTACAACCAAAGTCTTT
The DNA here is from genome assembly GCA_002256765.1 of Bacteroidetes bacterium 24-39-8. Classification (GTDB taxonomy): domain Bacteria; phylum Bacteroidota; class Bacteroidia; order Chitinophagales; family Chitinophagaceae; genus Sediminibacterium. The sequence continues at coordinate 2,991 of NCHJ01000174.1, read as the reverse complement.
GGCTGCTTCCATTGAGGTTGAAATGAAAACCTGGCAAAACTTGGCTGTAGGTGGCTATTTTGGAGGAACCAATCCTTGGTTGCGATTTCACGAATATTTGCAACCTTCTTTGACACCTCTAATGGGTGCGAGCTCTCAGGAAATTACTTTGATGAATAGCTTAACAGTGAACCTACATTTGTTAATGTTGAGCTTTTATAAACCTAGTATTGATAGATACCAAATTATCATGGAAGCTGGGGCTTTTCCTTCTGACCAATATGCTGTTGAAACCTTGGTCAAACATGTTGGATTGGATCCCGAAAATGCCATTATTGAAATCAGTCCTAGAGAAGGTGAAAAGCTATTGCGTGAAGAAGATATTCTTGACACCATCGCGCAAGCTGGTGGTAAACTTGCCATGGTCATGATGGGGGGAATCAATTATTATACTGGGCAGTTTTATAACTTGGAAGCTATTACCCATGCTGCGCATGCTGTTGGTGCTATTGCTGGCTTTGACCTAGCCCATGTGGCCGGCAATATTCCTTTACAATTACATGATTGGCAGGTGGATTTTGCTGTATGGTGTAGTTATAAATATTTGAATGCTGGACCTGGTGCAGTGGGCGGGGTTTTTGTACACGAAAAATGGGCTTCTAATACTGATACTGCTAGATTAGCAGGTTGGTGGGGAAATGATGAACAAACTAGGTTCAAAATGGAAAAAGGTTTTCATGCCAAGCCTAATGCCAGTGGTTGGAATATTAGTACCACCCAAGTTTTTAACATGATTGGATTAAAAGCGTCTTTAGCCATTTTTGACCAAGCGGGTATTCAAGCATTACGAGAAAAAAGTATTCAGCTCACGGCTTATTTAGAGTGGCTATTACAACAATTACCCAACCTGAATTTTGAAATCATCACGCCTGCAGAACCAGCTTGGCGTGGGGCGCAATTAAGCTTGTATTTTAAAGATCAAGGACGTGCCATTCATGATAAAATGATTGAAAATGGCATAATTGTAGACTATCGTGAACCCGGTGTGATTAGAGTAGCACCTGCCCCACTCTATTGTAGCTTTGAAGACGTTTATCAATTTTACAGCATCTTAAAAGAACATTTCTAATGAGCACACATATTAATAGTTTGCTTTGCTTGGGCGATTCTTATACCATTGGCGAATCCGTTCCATTGCACGCTGGCTTTCCATATCAAACCATTCAGTTATTGCGCAAAAAAGGGCTTCATTTTCACGCCCCAGAAATTGTGGCCCAAACAGGCTGGACCAGTTTTGAATTGGCCGATCATATACTGAATCAACAACTAGAAACTAGCTATGATTTTGTAAGCTTACTCATTGGCGTTAATAACCAATACCGTGGATTGCCCATTAAAGGATTTGAAAATGATTTTGAATTCTTACTCAAGAAAGCCATTCATTTTGCAGGCGGCAATAGCAAACATGTGGTAGTTATTTCTATTCCTGACTGGAGTGTTACACCCTTTGCCAGCAAGCGTTCTATAGGAAATGCAAGCAAAGAAATTGACGATTTTAATTTGGTCTGCCAAAATTTTGCAACTAAATACCAATGTCATTTTATCAATATCACCCCTCAAACAAGATTGGCAAAAAATGATATTAGTTTATTAGCGGGGGATCAATTGCATTATTCTGTTAAGTCCCACAGTGTTTGGGCTGCAGAACTAACCAATACCATTAGTTTACAATTGTCTAAATAAAGCGCATTAATCATTCAAATAAGACTTCATCTCTTCTGCATAACCTGCAGCAACTTCTGTAGCTTTTTGTGCAAAATCTGTTTCAGAACTAGCAAAAATTACAGCCCTACTGGCATTGACCAATAAGCCACAATCTTTGTTCATGCCATATTTGGAAACTTCTTCCAAGCTTCCACCTTGCGCTCCAACACCAGGTACTAATAAAAAATGTTCTGGAATAATGGTTCGTATATGTTCTAAATCACTAGCCCTTGTGGCACCTACTACAAACATAAGATTCTCAGGGGTTCCCCAAGAAGCTACCTTTTCTAGTACTTTTTCATATAATCTTTTTTCTGAGTTGCCCATGGTCAAATTGGGAACCATACTTGATTCTGGATAGGCATTGCTTACCATTAATTGTTGAAAATCATTACCACCAGCATTAGAAGTTAACCCCAATACAATAGTCCATTTATTGTCATATTCTAAAAAAGGTCTCACACTATCCTCTCCCATATAAGGCGCTACCGTAACAGCATCAAATGGCAATACTTCAAAAAATGTTTTGGCGTATTGGGAAGAGGTATTGCCAATATCGCCACGTTTTGCGTCTGCAATTTTCAAATGGGTATTTGGAATATAATGCAGGGTTTTCTCCATAGATTCCCAACCTTTCAACCCCTGAGATTCATAAAATGCCGTATTGATTTTATAACTCACACAATGGTCCTTAGTAGCGTCAATGATGGCTTTATTGAATTCAAATACAGGATCTGCTGCACCTTCTAAATGCTTGGGCAGTTTGGTGATATCAGTATCTAAACCTACACAGAGGTAGTTTTGCTTGGTGTTAATCTGGGCTACAAGTTGAGAACGATTCATGCCACAAAGGTAAAAAGAAAAGCCACGATTACTCGTGGCTTTTGAATTTTTATCAGACTAAGCTTAATAATTTAATTCCTTCCTCCTCTCTTCACTCTTCACTTTCTTCCTCTCTCTTCACTCTTATCTTTTCATTCTTCACTTTTCACTTTCTTCTTTCTCCTCTCTTCACTCTTATCTCTTCACTCTTCACTTTCTTCTTCCTCCTCTCTTCACTCTTATCTCTTCACTTTTCACTTTCTTCTTCCTCCTCTCTTCATTTTTCACTCTTCACTCTTCACTCTTCACTTTCTTCTTTCTCCTCTCTTCACTCTTCACTTTCTTCTTCCTCCTCTCTTCACTCTTATCTCTTCACTTTTCACTCTTCACTTTCTTCTTCCTCCTCTCTTCACTCTTATCTCTTCA
>NCHJ01000173.1 GCA_002256765.1 Bacteroidetes bacterium 24-39-8 | reverse complement strand
ATAGTTCCTTGCAATGGTATATAGCCAGCTTTTTACATAAGCCACTTCATATTTTTGTAATTCGGCAATTGATTTGAGAAATACCTGTTGAACTGCGTCTTTAGCAGCTTCTTCATTCTTAAGGTATTTCATGCAAACGCCCAATAACAAGAGGGTATAGCGTTGTAAGACAATCCCCAACCATTGGTTGTTACCGTCTTGCCGAAACCTATCTAAAAGTTCCTGATCGCTGATATGTTGGTAGCTATTGGTTTGCACTGCTTTAAAATAAGCATTTATAAAGAGATGCCGCTTTTGTAAATTTCCATAACTTGACACAAAAATTCAAGATGGTTTTTGTTACGCCCATAGTTCCCGTTACTCCCATGCGCTTAGAAGCATCACATAGATCAGAAATGGTGAGCCAATTATTGTTTGGAGAATCCGCAACCATACTAGAAACCGGAAAGGACTTTATTAAAGTAAGCAGCCTTTATGATGACTATATTGGTTGGATTCAAAAAAGCCAATTAATAGAAATAGCAAAGGAGCAGGCCTTGCTTGGAAATGGCTTGCTTAACGGAGATGTATTAAGGGCCATCACTTGTAATGGAGCTCCCATGCAGGTATCTTTTGGAAGCCCTTTACATTTTTTTGAACACGGAACCGCCAAAATTGGTACTTATGATTTTCATTATGAAGGTAAGTTTTGGAATCCTGCAGAAGCCCAATTCAATGAAGCTACCCTAAAATGGGTATCTCATCAGTTTTTAAATACCGCTTATTTGTGGGGAGGAAGATCCATTTTCGGGATTGATTGTAGTGGTCTAACCCAACAAGTCTTCCGGTTTTTAGGAATCAAATTGCCTAGGGACGCATATCAGCAAGCAGCCTTGGGAGAAGTTGTTGGTTTTTTGCAAGAAGCAAAATGTGGCGATTTAGCATTTTTTGACAATGCTGAAGGAAGAATTACCCATGTGGGTATCATGTTAAACAATGCTAGTATTATTCATGCCTCGGGTAAAGTGAGAATAGATGCTATTGACAATATGGGCATAATTAATTCAGATACTGGAGAAAGAACCCATCAATTAAGAATTGTAAAAAGGTATCAGCCATAAAAAAAGCAGCCTTTGGGCTGCTTTTTTATAAATATCATTGATTATAAAATGTTATATCAAATCCAATGCCTTTGCAAAATAGGTAACTGTTCCTGGTAAGGCCAACCAGAAGAATTCACGATATACCACCAAAAGGGTAATCAGAATGCCAAGCCAAATAAAGAACCAAATCCAATATTTACCAGTAGATACTTTTGCTTCCATGAATGATAAGTTTTTGCAAAGATAAGGAGCTGCTGTCAATTTTGAAACCCAGCTTATTGGTTTTTTAAAATTTCTGTACTTGATTTTGAACTGGATTCAGTGGTTTTCTTTGCTGGTTTATCAAAAAATAGCATTTTCAATGAAACCAATAGCAAAATCAGGCCAAAAACCTTCTTCATTTTCTCATCACTAATATTGAGCGCAATCTTACTGCCTAGGAATCCCCCAAGTACAAATGCTGCTGCAATGATAAATACCATCTGAAAATTCACATAGCCTTGCTTATAATATTGAATCACGGCTAAGATTCCAACGGGTAGTAGCATAATACCAAGAGAAGTACCTTGGGCTTGTTTTTGGGTAAAACCTAGAATCAATACCAAAGCAGGAACCATGAGGATACCTCCCCCAACACCAACTAAGCCGCTTAAAATACCAGCAGTCAAGCCAATTAAAATGAGAATAATAATGGTGCCTGTTGTCATGAGCTATAGCATTAAGGGGTAAAAGTTTCCTTATAAAATTCAATAGCTTCTTTGATAATGGAGAGTGCTTTGGCCTTGTCACCAAATTCTTCCACCACTACTGTTTTGTTTTCCAATTTCTTGTATTCTTCAAAAAAGTGACGCAATTCGTCAAAAAAGTGCTTGGGTAATTCTTCAATATTATTGTAGTGGTTTACACCAGGATCATTGGCAGCAACAGCAATAATTTTATCATCTGGATCTCCACCATCTACCATTTGCATTACCCCAACCACTTTGGCTTCCATCAAAGTCAAGGGAACAACGGGTAAAGAAGTAATAACCAATATATCCAAAGGATCCTTATCACCGCCATAGGTTTGAGGAATAAAACCATAATTAATAGGGTAGTAGAAAGAAGAGAAAATAACCCTATCTAATTTCAACAGACCAGTTGGTTTATCAATCTCGTATTTGCAACGGGAACCCTGTGGAATTTCAATAACAGCAGTCACTACCCTTGGTGCGTTTTCGCCATAAGGTACTCCATGCCAAGGGTGCAATACATATTGTGTCTTCATGTGAATCTTTTAAGGTTAGCTAAGTTAAGGGGTTGAAAAACTAAATTTATAATCTACCAACCAACCTTGGTTGGTTTTAATGACTTTAATTTTTTGTGGTTTTTTGTCAAAAGAATTACTGAAATAAATAATGCTTTGTGATTGGTCTAGGTCTTCTACTTTTTCAAGATTAATAGAAGCTGTTCTCAATTCTTGTCTTCCTTCTTTGTCTTTTTGTCTATAGTCCTTTTCTGCAATAGCAAGAAATTGTTTGTTTTTTTCATCGGCAACCATATAGAAAGCTGCTTTTTGAAAATTGCCCTTCAGGTTTGCGTCAATAAACTCTCTACCTGCATCAAAAGCGTTTTCTGCTGGTAACAAGGGTACTTGTTTGTTGGAACAGGAAATTGCAAAAACAAAAACAAATAAAAAAAGAAGCCGCATATTTAAATTTCTAGTTTAAAGATACGTTGCCCATTTGTAAATTTCACAGGTTTAATAAAGTTTACTGAACCATGATTTTGCAATATGCTTAATTTTTGTATTTTTAATTCAACTAAGATTGTATTAACCAAACCTAACCTAAACACTATGAAGAAGAAAATCTTAATTGCCTGTATTGTGGCTTTTCAATCTGCCAGCGTATTTGCAAGTATCCCAGTGGTAAGTACTAAAAATGATACTGCTACTGCATATGTATCTAAAGAAGACGAAGTCATGGTGAAAAATGCTTTGGAATCTTTCAAATCTTTGTCCAAATCAGAACGAAAAGCAAGAATTGCAGATGCAAAAGCAATGTTGAAGAATTACAAAGCTGATAAAGCCAACAAAGCATCTGGAGATTCTGGAACTAGTACGGTTCTATTGGCTATTTTGGCCATTTTGTTGCCCCCATTAGCTGTGTATCTTCATGAAAATGCCATTAACACTAAATTCTGGATCAGCTTATTGTTGACCTTATTATTCTGGATTCCTGGTGTGATTTATGCACTGTTTGTAATCTTTGCATAATACCCAATCTCATAGAAAAGCCTCCCTGATAGCATCGGGGAGGCTTTTTATTTGGTATAAGTTTGTAAAAGAAAGACCATTTATTGGTGAAAGCCCAAATGTCTAATCAACGCCTCAGGTAGTTTAGGAAGTCTTTTTCTTTCAATCAAGAAGGTACTTAGACCAGAAATGTCTCTATAGACGTAATGCTTGTTTAATGCGCCTTCTAAATATCCTGCTCCTGATGTATTGCCTGTGCCAACGCGCATGCCAATCATTCTTCTCACCATAATCAAATGGTTATGTCTCCAATTACTCATCAAGTGGTCAATTTCAATCAGTGAATCCAAAATCTGATAAGAAGTTTGGAACACGGGAAAATCGCGATAAAGCATGATAAACAAAGCAGCCCTTAATGCAGATGGAGAAAAATTACTCCTTAGCATAGCCAATTGTTCAGGGCTATGAGATTCCAAAACTGCTTCTAAAAAAATATAGTCAAAGTCATGAATCTTGTTTTGTTCTCTTTCTGTAAGACCAGCTGCGTAGATGGTTCTATATTGGCTCCAAAATGGGTGTTGGGCAGCATCGCCGTAGGCAATATTTTGCTCAGATTCCCAATAGGCACTATCAAAGAAAGGCATTCTCTCTAGCCAGTTGTTCACCAATTGCAAAATGGTATTACTAGATTCTGTATTGGTGATATGCTCATAATCTGGCTTGGTAAAGCCACCTTCATTGGTGCGTTTATAATAATCTTTTTGGTGTCTGCTTTCCAGACTAAGACCAAGTCTTGCTTCAATTAAACGGAATTGTTTGCTTTGAAATCCAGAAGAAGGGGTAAGCAGATTTCTAAATTCCAGAAAATCCAAGGGTGTCATAGTATCCAAAATATGCACTTGCTGGTTCAGCAATTCAAGGATTTTGGTAATTCGGCGTAGCCGATGTCTCACAAGGTTCAGATCTTCTGAATTATCATTAATGGTCTCTTGTCCAAAGACTCCAGTGATATAATCCATTTCAAATAAGATCTGTTTGAACCAGAGTTCATAGGCTTGGTGAATGACAATAAAGAGCATTTCATCATGGGCCGGTTCATTGGGTGCTTCATAACTAACTGGGTATTGACTATCTAGAATCTTGTCTAAATGCAGGTAAGATCCATAATACATGGGGGCTTTTTCCATAGTTCAAGCTTTGCGGCAAAGAAAGCATTTGTTTTTGACTCAAAGGCTAGAAGAGGGTCAAGAAAATAAATACTTCTATAATGTGTGAAATTTACACAATAGTTGATAATTTTAAGGCTTAAACGAAGCTTATGTCATACAAGAAATTGTTTTTTCTGGTACTCATGACAGCCGTCATCAGTTCCTGCTCCAATCCCCAAGACAAATCCATTGCTTCCACAGATACCGCTAAAATTGACGGGCATCCTGCTTGGATTATGAATAGTAATATTTATGAAGTGAATGTGCGCCAATACACGCCAGAAGGTACGTTCAATGCGTTTTCAGCACACTTACAAAGACTAAAAGACATGGGAGTACAAACCCTTTGGTTTATGCCCATCAATCCCATTAGTAAAGTTGATAGAAAGGGAACCTTGGGAAGCTATTATGCAGTAAGTGATTATACCGCCATCAATCCTGAATTTGGTAATTTAGATGATTGGAATACACTGGTTAAAAAAGCCCATGAACTAGGATTAAAAGTAGTGATTGATTGGGTACCCAACCATACAGGTGCAGACCATCCATGGTTGAAAACCCACCCTGATTTTTTTGTTCAGGATAGTACTGGTAAAGCAGTTTCTCAATTTGACTGGACAGATACCCGTAAACTTAATTATACCAATCAGGAACTTACAGATAGCATGATTGCTTGTATGAAATACTGGGTTAAAACCTCTGATATTGATGGATTCCGTTGCGATGTAGCCTCGGAAGTATTAGACGCTTTTTGGTTAAGAGCCATTCCCGAATTGAAAAAAGAGAAGAACCTATTTTTCTTAGCCGAGGGCGATAAACCCAATATGCATACTGACGGATTTGACGCTACTTATACTTGGTCTGATTTTTCCATGATGAAATTGATTGCATCTGGAAAACGCAATGCATTGGCTTTGGATTCTATTATCAACAAAACCGATACAAGTTTTCCCAAGAACGCTATGCGTTTGTATTTTACCAGTAACCATGATGAAAACAGTTGGAATAAGGCAGATTTTGCTACCATGCCAGGTGAGTCACACGCTCCATTTGCGGTGTTAACCCAAACTATCAAACGCAGTCTGCCACTGATTTATAGCTCACAAGAAGAACCTTTATTGCGTTCTATTTCTTTTTTTGAAAAAGATACTATTCCATTTGCCAAATTTGGAAGAGCCCCTTTTTACAAGAAGTTGTTGAACCTGCATAGCAATAACCCTGCACTAGCATCAAATGCAGCGTTTAGCAAACTGGTTAGCAGTGCAGATGAACAAGTCTATGCATTTACCCGTACTGCAGGTAATAGTAGGGTGTTGGTGGTAGTTAACCTAAGTGGTAAAGCAATGGATGCAAGTATTGCTGATGCTGCCATTGCTGGTGAAGCCACAGAATTGTTTACAGAAAAGAAAGCAAGCATTAAAGCAGGGCAAACATTTAACTTGGCTGCTTGGGGTTATCAAGTTTACGCTTACTAAATGAAGAGTGAAAAGTGAAGAGATAAGAGTGAAGAGAGGAGGAAGAAGAAAGTGAAGAGTGAAAAGTGAAGAGATAAGAGTGAAGAGAGGAGGAAGAAGA
>NCHJ01000172.1 GCA_002256765.1 Bacteroidetes bacterium 24-39-8 | reverse complement strand
TCACTCTTCACTCTTCACTCTTCACTCTTCACTCTTCACTCTTCACTCTTCACTCTTCACTCTTCACTCTTCACTCTTCACTCTTCACTCTTCACTCTTGATAATTTGAAAAATTATTTTTTCAAATTATCAAGCATATCCACCGTCATTTTGTCAAGGTCGTATTCCGGCTTCCATCCCCAATCTTTATTAGCCACAGAATCGTCAATACTTTGAGGCCAACTATCTGCAATGGCTTGTCTATAATCAGGTTCACAACTTAATTGGAATTCGGGTATATGTTTTTGAATAGAGGCAGCAATCTCTTTAGGAGAAAAACTCATTCCAGAAATATTGTAAGAAGTTCTAACAGAAATTTGATTAGCAGGTGCATGCATCAATTCCATGGTAGCCCTTATGGCATCTGGCATATACATCATGGGTAAGTAACTATCTTCTCTTAAAAAACAGTTGTATTTTTTCTCCGCCAATGCTTCTAAATAAATTTCAATAGCATAATCTGTAGTTCCACCACCCGGTGCAGATTTGTAACTGATTAATCCAGGATATCTAATGCTTCGTACGTCTACGCCATAACGCTGGTGATAATAATTACACCAGAATTCTCCAGCGTATTTGCTAATTCCATAAACCGTGGTAGGTTCAATCACTGTTTGTTGTGGGCAAAGTTGTTTGGGAGAAGTTGGTCCAAATACAGCTATACTACTTGGCCAATAAACCTTGTCCAAATGTTCTTCCCTGGCAATGTCTAATACGTTTAGTAAACCCTGCATATTTAGATGCCAAGCCAAGTTGGGGTTCTTCTCCCCTGTTGCAGAAAGAATGGCCGCCAACAAATAAATCTGGGTAATATTTTGTCTGATCACTTGAACGTGTAGCATTTCTTTGTTCATGACGTCCATGCTCACATAGGGACCAGTTCCTTTTAATAAATCATTTTCTTCCCTAAGATCAGAAGCTACTACGTTAGCAGAACCATATATTTTACGTAATGCTAGGGTCAACTCCACTCCTATTTGTCCGCAAGCACCAATTACCAGAATTTTATCTTTAGCCATATGAGTTTTTTAAGGGCTTCAAAAATAAAGCTATTCACCAAACTAACAGTGGTTATCTTTTAGATTCCGCCTAAGCATGAAAGGTCGGTTGATTTCACTTATTTTCGCGTTTCAATCTGCATTTTTAAAAACCCTTTTTATGCTACCAGATTACTTAAAAGCCTTATTTCAAAATCAGTCCTATAACCCCAACCATTTTTTTCTAATTGCCGGCCCCTGTGTGGTAGAATCTGAGGAAATGGTTATGGAAATAGCAGAGAGAGTATCTGGCATTTGTCAAAGATTAGAGATCCCTTATGTTTTTAAAGCATCTTACAGAAAAGCCAATAGAACCAGCGCCAATTCTTTTACTGGTATTGGTGACGATAATGGACTGAGTTTGATTAAAAAAGTGGGTACCCATTTTGGTTTACCTACTACTTCAGATATTCATGCGCATGAAGAAGCTGCCATGGCAGCCCCCTTTATAGATATTTTGCAAATTCCAGCCTTTCTTTGCCGCCAGACGGATCTTTTGGTTGCTGCGGCTGAAACTGGCAAGATTGTCAATGTAAAAAAAGGACAATTCTTGAGTGGGCCTTCTATGAAATTTGCCGTTGACAAAATTAGAAAAGCTGGCAATGAACAAATCATGCTCACAGAAAGGGGCAATAGTTTTGGCTATACAGATTTAGTAGTTGATTATCGAAATATTCCTTGGATGCAGGAACACCAGACGCCGGTGATTATGGACTGCACCCATGCCCTACAACAACCCAATCAAACATCAGGGGTAACCGGTGGCAATCCACAATTGATAGGAACCATTGCCAAAGCAGCCATCGCCACAGGCGCCAATGGCTTATTTATTGAAACCCATCCCAAGCCATCAGAAGCAAAAAGCGATGGAGCCAATATGTTACAATTGGATTTGTTAGAACCCTTATTAGAACAATTAATTAAGATTCGAAAAGCGGTTATCTAATTGATTTATAATTAATTAGATAGGCTTAGTTGTTGGATAAAGCAAATTTATGCCAAGCGTTTTGAAGTAAATTACCAGTTCTTGAGTGGATTCCTACGAGCAGCGAGGATATAATTCTTGATATTGATCCAGAAAGCCAAGATCATATACACCAAAATGGGAGATCCCATAGTTAGAAAAGAGATATAAATGAACCACATCCGAATTTTGGAGCTGGCAATACCAAACTTTTCTCCAATGGCGGTACAAACCCCAAATGCGTGCATTTCTATGTTCTCACGAATTTTCTGCATGTTATTATTTTATAGGGGGTGAATACAATGTAAAACTAGACAATTGAAATGAATATTTGTTCAAAACAGTTTGTTTATAGACCCTGTTTTAACGTAAATTCGCGCAAACCTGAAAGGAGACTAGGCTATTCTAGCTTTTAAAGGTTTTATAGATTGAATTTTTCATCATCTCAAATCATAAATTGTTATAGCTATGGCTTTTGATATCGAAATGATCCGTGCCAGGTACGCAGAAATGCCTGCCAAAGTTGATGCAGCCCGCACCGCATTGGGCAGACCACTGACTCTGTCAGAAAAGATTTTGTTCTCCCATTTGCACGCCGATCAGGCTTTGAATGGATTTGAACGTGGTAAACACTATGTAGATTTTGCGCCAGACCGAGTTGCCATGCAAGACGCTACTGCTCAAATGGCTTTGTTGCAATTTATGCAGGCTGGACGCCCCAAAGTGGCTGTACCATCTACGGTACATTGTGATCACCTGATTACTGCTAAAGTAGAGGCCAAACAAGACTTACAAGTAGCCAATGCAGAAAGCAAAGAAGTGTATGATTTCTTGGCTTCTGTTTCAAATAAATACGGCATTGGTTTCTGGAAACCAGGTGCAGGAATTATTCACCAAGTGGTATTGGAAAACTATGCATTCCCTGGTGGAATGATGATTGGTACCGATTCTCATACCGTTAACGCGGGTGGTTTGGGTATGATTGCCATTGGGGTTGGCGGCGCTGACGCTTGCGATGTCATGGCAGGTCTACCTTGGGAATTAAAATGGCCCAAACTAATTGGTGTAAAATTGACTGGTAAATTGAGTGGATGGACCGCTCCAAAAGACGTGATCTTGAAAGTTGCTGGTATACTTACCGTAAAAGGTGGAACTGGTGCTATTGTGGAATATTTTGGTGAAGGCGCAACAAATATGAGCTGTACCGGTAAAGGAACCATTTGTAATATGGGTGCTGAAATTGGTGCTACCACTTCTACTTTTGGATACGATGAAAGCATGAGCCGCTATTTAGTTGCTACTGGCAGGGCCGATATTGCTGCTGCTGCTGATCAAATCAAGTCTTATTTGACTGCTGATCCTGAAGTTTATGCCAATCCTGCTCAGTATTTTGACGAAGTCATTGAAATTGATTTGAATACTTTAGAGCCACATATGAATGGACCATTTACCCCAGATTTAGCTACTCCTATTTCTAAAATGAAAGAAGTAGCTGCTGCTAATGGATGGCCTACCAAAGTGGAAGTAGGTTTGATTGGTTCTTGTACCAACTCTTCTTATGAAGATATAAGCCGTGCAGTAAGCCTTGCCAAACAACTTGGTGAGAAAGGTTTGAAATTGGCTGCAGAATTTAAAATCACCCCAGGTTCAGAACAAGTACGATATACCATTGAAAGAGATGGTTTCTTAGGCGTATTTGAATCAGTAGGTGCTGATGTATTTGCCAATGCCTGCGGACCTTGTATTGGTATGTGGGACCGTGTGGGTGCTGAAAAGAAAGAAAGAAATACCATTGTACATAGCTTCAACAGAAACTTTGCAAAACGTGCTGATGGTAACCCCAATACATTTGCTTTTGTAGCTTCTCCAGAATTGGTAACAGCTTTAGCCATTGCAGGTGATTTAACTTTCAATCCATTGACTGATACCTTGACCAATGATAAGGGCGAGCAAGTAAAATTGGATGAACCAACTGGTCAGGAATTACCAGTTCGTGGTTTTGCTGTTGAAGATGCCGGCTATCAAGCTCCTGCAGCTGATGGTTCAGGCGTTTCTGTAGCAGTTGATCCTGTTAGTAAAAGGCTCCAATTATTGGATCCATTTGCTGCATGGGAAGGCACTGATCTGAAAGGTTTGAAACTATTGATTAAAGCTAAAGGTAAATGTACCACTGACCATATTTCAATGGCAGGTCCTTGGTTAAAATTCCGTGGACACTTAGATAATATCAGTAACAATATGTTGATAGGTGCGGTGAATTTCTATAACGAGAAAACCGATAATATCAAAAACCAATTGACTGGTGAATACGGACCTGTTCCAGCTACACAACGTGCTTATAAAGCAGCTGGCATTGGCTCTATTGTAGTTGGTGATGAAAACTATGGAGAAGGAAGTAGCCGGGAACACGCTGCTATGGAACCAAGGCATTTGGGTGTACGTGTAGTATTAACCAAATCATTTGCTAGGATTCATGAAACCAACCTGAAAAAACAAGGTATGTTGGCATTGACTTTTAACGATAAAGCTGACTACGAAAAAATTCAGGAAGACGATAGCGTGGATGTAATTGGTTTAACCAGTTTTGCTCCAGGTGCGCCATTGACACTTGTATTCAATCATGCTGATGGCTCAAGCGATACCGTTGTAGCAAATCACACCTACAATGAACAGCAAATTGAATGGTTCAAAGCAGGTGCTGCATTGAATATTATTCGCAAACAAGTTGCTGGTGCATAATCCAGTAACTGACCAATAACTAAAAGGGCCACTAAATTAGTGGCCCTTTTTATTTGCGAGAAAACAATTAGTTATTTTTCTAAACGCCCATTCATCCAACCTACCACGGCACCTGTTATAATACCCATGCAGGTAGCTGCAACCAAATCAATTAATGTTCCTTTTAAGGTGTACAAATTTGCATTACCATACATGGTAAAATCATAGCCAGCAGCAATTAAAAAGCTGATGAATGCACCATCGGCAGCACCATCAAACATGTTATTTACTTTAGACCATTTATTGAAGATATAGGATAAGGTCAAAGACATAAATAAGCTTCCTAGAATCAAGGCCCACCAGACCATCTGCTCAGGGCTTTTGCTCACTCCTATGGCTGATCCAGCGTTTTCTGCCAAGACTTTGGCAAACAAAACACCATAAATTAAATAGCCACCAAAAAAGGAGGCCACACCACCTACTAATCCGGAAATGTAAAATCTTTTCCTGTTCATATGCAATCGTTTAGGGAGAATATCTAAAACAAGGTAAATTTTTATCTCTGAATTTACAATACCTATTTTCAGATTCTTTGGTGTAGCTATTTTCCAATTTGTCATCATGATGGCTTTTCAGTAATTTAACCGCATGAGAAAAATAGTCTTAACCCAAGTTCTGTTACTATTTTTTGGGGGGCTGATGGCCCAACAAAAAGCAGCTTATATTTTGTACAATAGCAAAGGCAAAAAAGTATCCTATGAAAAAATGATCAAACAATTGGTAGATAATGATGTGGTCTTGTTTGGAGAATATCATAATAATGCTATTGCGCATTGGTTGCAATTAAGTGTTACAAAGGATTGTCAGGCTAAAAAGGATCTAGTGTTAGGAGCCGAAATGTTTGAACAAGATAATCAGGCTGCCTTAAACAACTATTTAAATGGAAGCATTAGTGCCAAAGGATTAGACTCATCTGCAAGACTATGGAAAAACTATCCTACTGATTATGCACCATTGGTCAATTTTGCAAAAGAAAAAAAATTGGCATTTGCAGCCACAAATATTCCAAGAAAGTATGCATCCATGGTAGCTAAGGGAGGTTTTCAAGTGTTGGATACCATTTCTGCTAAAGAAAAATCTTGGATAGCCCCGCTTCCTATTGCTTATGATGCTAACCTACCGGGATACAAAAACATGATTGCCATGATGGGCGGACATGGTGGTGAAAATTTGCCTAAAGCTCAGGCCATTAAAGATGCAACAATGGCACATTTTATTTTGGCCAATACAAAACCAAGCGCCTTGTTTATTCATTACAATGGATCCTATCATAGTGAAAACTATGAAGGCATTAATTGGTATCTTAAAAATCAAAGGCCCAACA
>NCHJ01000171.1 GCA_002256765.1 Bacteroidetes bacterium 24-39-8 | reverse complement strand
GACTACAGAATCTAGTCCTGCCGATGCATCAAAGGCAAATGAATCCACTGCTGGATACGACCCTAACAGGGGAGAAGGAAAGTTTAAAGATGTAGTGGTTGATCCTAAATTGAATGCAGCACTAGCAGAGACTGGTAAAAAAGTCTACGATGTAAAGTGTAGTAGTTGCCACAAAACAACTGATGAAAAACTAGTTGGCCCGGGATGGAAAGGAGTAACAGCCAGGAATAGCGCTGCATGGATCTTGAATTTCATTACAAATACGGATGAAATGATTACAAAAGATCCAAAAGCTCAAGCTCAATTAGAAATCTGTTTGGTTAGAATGCCCAATCAAAACCTAAGTGATGACGATGCCAAAAGCTTATACGAGTTTATGCGCAAAGTAGATGGGGTACAATAAACGTTTGAATTTCAAAAAATATTTTCATTTTTCATTTAAATATAATGCTATGAACTTCTCTGCAAAAAAACTGTTAGCTACGGCTACAGTGATCTGTTTGATTGGTGTACCTGCTTGTAAACCCAAAAATGCGGGAAATGCGGTAAGTGCTGATGCTGCATTAAAAGCCTATGTTGCACCTGGCAAATACGATACTTATTACAATTTTGTTTCTGGTGGTTTCAGTGGCCAAATGGCAGTCTATGGATTACCTAGTGGCAGACTTTTAAGGGTAATACCTGCTTTTTCTGTTGATCCAGAAAAGGGTTGGGGTTTTAGTGAAGAAACCAAGCCAATGTTAAATACTTCTCATGGAATAGTACCATGGGATGATTTGCACCACCCTGAACTATCTCAAACAAATGGAGAAGTAGATGGTCGTTGGATATTTGGTAATGCCAATAATACACCAAGAGTAGCTAGGATTGATTTAGCAACTTTTAGGACAGCTGAGATTATTGAATTACCCAATAGTGCGGGTAATCATTCGTCTCCTTTTATTACAGAAAATACGGAATATGTGGTAGCTGGAACCCGTTTTAGTGTACCGCCCGATAATGTCAATGGCGATGTGCCTATTAATACCTATAAACAAAACTTTAAAGGAACCTTGAGTTTTATCAGTGTTGATAAAGGCGATGGGAAAATGGATATTGCTTTTCAGATTCAATGCCCTGGTGTCAATTTTGATTTGAGTCATGCGGGTAAGGGAAAATCTCATGGCTGGTTTTTCTTTAGTTGTTATAATACGGAACAAGCAAATTCTCTACTTGAAGTAAATGCTTCTCAACGTGATAAGGATTTTATTATGGCTGTCAATTGGAAAAAAGCAGAGGAGTATTTAAAGGCAGGAAAAGGTAGAAAACAAGCCGTTAGGTATGCAAGTAATAGATATGATGAGAAAACTCATACTGCTACTTCTACTATTAAAACCCAAGTGATAGTTTTGGATGCTAAGGAGTTAAAGGATATCTGTTATATGATTCCTTGTCCTAAATCGCCACACGGTTGTGATGTTGATCCCACTGGCGAATATATTGTAGGTAGTGGAAAGTTAGCTGCACTAATTCCTGTTTTTAGTTTTGACAAATTAACCAAAGCTATTGCAGCAAAGGATTTTATTGGAGACTATGATGGAATACCTGTTGTAAAATATGAATCTGCTTTGTATGGTGAAGTAAAGAAACCCGGTCTTGGACCCCTACATACGGAATTTGATGGTAAGGGAAATGCCTATACTTCTTTCTTTGTTTCAAGTGAAGTGGTGAAATGGAATATTAAGGATTTGAAAGTGCTTGACCGAGTTCCAACTTATTATTCAGTAGGGCACCTTTGTATTCCAGGTGGGGACAGTAAGAAGCCATCTCCAAAGTATTTGATTGCTTATAATAAAATAACCAAAGATCGCTATTTGCCAACAGGACCAGAACTAGCTCAAAGTGCACAATTATTTGATATTAGTGGAGACAAAATGCAATTGATTTTAGATTTTCCAACTATAGGTGAGCCTCACTATGCGCAAGCGGTAGAAGCTGATGTGATTAGAAAAAATTCTGTAAAATTCTTTAAAATAGATGAGAATAAGCATCCTTATGTTGCAAAGGGTGAAGGAACAACCAAAGTAGTTAGAGAAGGTAATAAAATACATGTTTACATGACTTCAATCCGTTCTCACTTTTCTCCGGACAATATTGAGGGGGTTAAAATGGGCGATGAAGTTTATTTCCATGTAACTAATTTGGAACAGGATTGGGATGTCCCCCACGGATTTGCTGTAAAAGGGGCCATAAATGCTGAGCTTTTGATTATGCCTGGTGAAACACAAACATTGAAATGGGTACCAGATAGAGTAGGTATGTTCCCTATCTATTGCACTGATTTCTGCAGTGCATTGCACCAAGAAATGCAAGGTTATGTTCGGGTATCTCCTGCTGGAAGTTCTACACCTTTAACTTTTAGCTTAGGAGCTACCAATCCAGTAAAAGTAGCCCCGGCCTCAAAATAGGAATTAACCAATCCATTAGGTATTTTCCTAATGGATTGGTCTTTGTTTTACCCTTATATTCTGAATATGAAGACGCTTTCAAGGGTGTTACTGTTTGTTTGTGGAATATTGTTAGTAGTGGTTTTGTTTGTTCCTATGTGGAGAATAGAACTAGACGCACCTCAATATCCGGAAGGCTTGATGATGCAGATTTATCCCAATAAGCTAGGTGGAAATGTAGATATCATCAATGGGTTGAATCACTATATTGGCATGAAAACCTTACATGAAAAAGATTTTGTTGAATTTAAAATTCTACCTGGTATTATTATCTTTTTTTCAATTGCTTGTTTTGGAGTTGCTTTCTTGGGCAGAAGAAAATGGGTAGAGTGGGTATTTGGTGTCTTTGTTAGTTTTGGTATAATTGCAATGGTTGATTTTTGGCGATGGGAATACGAATATGGACATGACCTCAACCCCGACGCTGCCATTCGAATACCTGACATGGCCTATCAGCCACCTTTAATTGGATTTAAACAATTACTCAATTTTGGAGCGTATTCTGTACCTGATTTTGGTGGTTGGATTTTTATAGCAGTTGGTACATGTTTATTAGCAATTGTCATTTATGAACGCAAAACAAAGTACAAAGGCTTAGAAGGGGTTTCTTCAGGTATCCCAAAGATGCTTTTTTTGGGAATGATAATTTTGACATCCTGCTCATCTGTACCGGATGCAATTAAAATTGGGAGGGATGATTGCCAATTTTGTAAAATGACTATTAGTGATTCAAAATTTGGAGCTATTTATTTTACATCCAAGGGAAAGTCGTACAAATTTGATGATTTAAAGTGTTTACAGGATTTCATTAAATCCGGACAGTACATAAAAAATGCTAAAGATCAGATTTGGTTGGTCAATTATCTGAGTCCATATCAGTTAATTGAATTGGAAAAATCTTTTTTATTACAAGGGGGTAATATTAAAACGCCCATGAATGGAAACATTGCAGTTTTTGCCAATAAAATTGATAGAAGTCAAATGGCCCAATCTCTACAAGCCAATTCAATTGATAGATCAGTAATAGCCCAATAATGAAATTGCTCCTGACTATATTATCAATTATATGGTGGTTAAATGGTATGGCAGGCACCATTCAAGTTGGTGGAAAATATGCCCTTACTTCTATAAAAAAGGCAATCAGTTTAGCTGTAGAGGGAGATACAATATTGGTGCATCCTGGCATTTATAAAGAAGGGAATATTATTATTAATAAAAGGATTTTTCTCAAAGGGGTCAAACTGCCCATCTTAGATGGGGAACATAAGTTTGAGCTTATTTCAATTAAAGCCAATGGGGTTGTAGTAGATGGTTTCAAAATTGTCCATTCTGGGGTTTCAAGTATGGAAGACATGGGCGGAATAAAAATTTATGATTGTAGAGATGTTGTTATACAAAACAATGTTTTGGAAGATACTTTTTTTGGAATTTATACACAGTTTGGAAAAAACTGTAGCATTCTCAACAACCGACTAAAGGCATATAGTAAAGAAGAACAACAAAGTGGGAATGGGATTCATTGTTGGAAAAGTGATAGTATGCGCATTATTGGAAATACCGTTTCAGGACATAGAGATGGAATCTACTTTGAGTTTGTAACCCACTCAATTATCTGGCGTAATTATTCTTATGAAAATATCAGGTATGGTTTGCATTTTATGTTTTCAAATGAAGATGCTTATATAAGTAATCAGTTCAAAGGAAATGGTGCCGGGGTAGCAGTAATGTTTTCACATGGAGTTAAAATGTTTAGTAACCGATTTGAAGAAAATTGGGGTGATGCCTCTTATGGGCTTCTGTTAAAAGAGATCTCAGACAGTTATATAGAAGCAAATATATTTATCAAGAACACTAGTGGTATTTATATGGAAGGTGCAAGTAGGATTCAATTATTTAAAAATCTTTTTGAAAACAATGGATGGGCTTTGAAAATACAAGCAAGTTGTATGGATATTGAGGTGGCGAACAATAATTTTCTTGGTAATAGTTTTGATGTTAGTACCAATGGCAGTTTGGTGCTGAATAGCTTTAATGGGAATTTCTGGGATAAGTATGAAGGTTATGATTTAAATAAAGACAAAGTAGGTGATTTGCCTTATAGGCCTGTAAGTATGTATTCAATGATTGTTGAAAAGCATCCACCTGCTATGTTATTATTCAGAAGTTTTATCACAACATTGCTAGATAAAACAGAAAAAATTCTACCCAGTATAACCCCCGAAGGCTTAAAAGATAATTTTCCACTAATGAAGAAAGCTTTCTGATTAAATTAACCATAGCATGATTATAGCTTCAAATGTTTCTAAACGATTTTCTAAGTTACAAGTACTAGATAATATTAGTCTTACTTGTGATACAGGAGAATGTATTGCTTTAATAGGTCCCAATGGAAGCGGAAAAACCACTTTGATCAAGTGTATTTTGGGGATGGTAATGCCAGACAGTGGGTTTATTACTTTTAATAGTAAGAATATTTTACACGATTGGAATTATAGAAGTGAAATTGGGTACATGCCTCAAATAGGCCGTTATCCAGATAATATGACTATTGGGAATTTGCTTGCGATGATGAAAGATATTAGAAACCATTGTGGTGTTTTGGATGAAGATTTGATTTTGGCATTTGAGTTAACCAAAATAATGGAAAAAAAAATGCATACACTTTCTGGCGGTACTCGTCAAAAAGTAAGTGCAGCATTGGCCTTTCTCTTTAATCCGGAAGTTTTGATATTAGATGAGCCAACAGCGGGGTTGGATCCAGTAGCCACTGAAATTTTGAAAGACAAAATTATCAAGGAAAAGCAGAAAGGGAAATTAGTTTTTATTACATCTCATGTATTGAGTGAATTGGATGATTTAGTTACTCAGGTTGTATTTATGCAAGAAGGAAAATTGATTTTTCATAAATCAATAGAAGCACTTTGTGAGTATACCGGTGAATTAAAGCTGAATAAAGCCATTGCTAAAATTATGCTGAAGCAAACCATCTAATAGCCAAATTCATGAAAAAAATTATTAAATACGTTTTAACTGATATTATTCAAAACAGGATTGTTTTGCTTTATACACTATTCCTTGTGATAACTAGTTTTAGTGTTTTTAGTCTTGAAGACAATAGTAGCAAAGGATTATTGAGTATGTTAAACGTAAGTATTTTGATTGTACCATTAGTTAGTCTTGTTTTCTCAACTATCTATGTTTATAACAGTGCAGAGTTTTTAGAATTATTGGTTAGTCAGCCGTTAGCTAGAAAAAAAATATGGTTGAGTTTATATGCTGGTTTGTCGCTGGCATTAATGTTGGCGTTTTTTGTTGGTGTGGGACTACCACTATTAGTATATGAACCAGGATTGATTGCCGTATTAATGACATTAATTGGAATGATATTAACAGCTATTTTTGTAGCGATAGCACTTTTGGCCTCTGTAAAAACAAGGGACAAGGCTAAAGGAATTGGTATTGCAATTTTACTTTGGCTATATTTTTCTATTTTATTTGACGGCTTAGTACTTTTTTTATTATTTCAATTTGCTGATTATCCTTTAGAAAAATGGATGGTGGCTGTGAGTAGTTTGAATCCTGTTGATCTAACTAGGGTGATGGTTTTGCTACAATTAGATATTTCCGCAATGATGGGCTATACTGGTGCGATTTTTAAAGATTTTTTTGGTACAGA